>NZ_CP061285.1:326759-653519 GCF_018687075.1 Polynucleobacter sp. MWH-UH35A | reverse complement strand
TCTTTGCATGGTGCGCTCCATGATGCGCGCCCTTATGCAGAATTGGCTTTGCCTTTTCAGTTAAGTGCTTTAGAAACGAAAGAATTTTGTCTTTCAAAACTGCTCCTTAGAAGGGTTCTTTACCCGCTGAAACCATTAATACCGCTTGTGCCTGCAAAAGATTACTCTCAGCTTGCGCCAAAGCAATCTCCAAGTTACGCAATTGCGTTTGCGCAGTCAACAAATCATTAAAACCTTGGCCATTATTTGAGTATTGGGTTAAGCCAACCTTGTAAGCAGCGTCGGCCTGTGGCACTTGGCGCTCCCTCAAAAACTGAGTTTGATTTTTGGCTTGCTCATAAACAGCGTATGCCGTATTGACCGCCAGCACGATTTGCTGACGATTTGAGATGTTACCCGCTTCGGCAGCGGCTTGATTGCGTTGCGCCTGCTCTACTCCATACTTTTCTTTAGTGAAGAAATAAAGCGGAATAATCAGATCCAATTCAAATTGATAAAACAGTGCACCATTGTTCGAAGCAAATGGTCCACGCGGTGTGTAGGAAGAGCCAATCAGCTGAAAGTCTGGCAAATAAGCTTTTTTTGCCAGATCCACACCTTTGCGCGCCGCATCCAACTGTAATGCTGAGCTCTTCAAAGATGGGTGACTAGTCTCTGCATAATCTTCTAATTCAATTAAGGTTGGTACGCCATTGATTGCACGACGAACATCACCACGTAAGACCAGTTTTTCACGAGAGTGACGGCCCACCAATGTATTGATGTTATTTAAGGCTACATTGAGTTGGCGCTCTACATTGAATTGATCTGCCTGCGCCGCGCTCTGCGCCACTTGGGCATTGAGGTACTCAACGTAGGCTGCAGCATTATTGGCATAACGCGCCTTTGCCACATTCTTAATCATTTCCAAGCGAATCACGGACTCTTTGAGAACCTGCAATTGCTTTTGCGCAGCCAAGGCGTTGTAGTACAAGGTTGATAGCTGAGCGCCCAACTGAAGATAGGTAGATTCAGAGCTCGCTAGCAAAGCCTCTGCATTGGTATCAGCGATATCCGCCGCCAAACTCTTCTTTCCTGGAAACTGAAAGGGTTGCGCAATCGAAATAGCATTGTTATTGCTAACGTTCGGATTACTTCCCGCAAGACCGAGCGCTAAAGGTGATCCTACAGGCATGCCAGACCACACCAATCCCACTTGTGGATTAGTTGGCGCTGCAATTTGCGGCACAGAAGCTTTGGCAGATAAATACGATTCACGCAATGAAGATAGCTGCGGATTATTAATTTTCAACTCATTCCAGAGTTGGCGCAAATCCATCTCGCTAGGACCAGAAGAAACAGGCTTGGTATAAATCTTAGGTGTATTCGCTTTAGTTACTGGCGCAAATAGTTCGGTTGCCTTACTGGACTTATCTTGCTCGCTAAGCTGCGCTCCAATCGATGGAGGGGCTGCCAATGAAGTGTCGCTCGTTTGCACAGTCACGCTAGCGGGTGGTGCGTTATTAGCGGCAGACTGAGCAAACACTAAGGCAGAAGAGATGGGGGCGCAAACAACAAAAGCAACCATTGCAAATGGTGTCACGCTGTTGAGCGATCGAACTACGCCAGTTTTATGTTTGCCCAGAATCAACAAAAGCGACTGCCTCTAAATCAGAAATGCTGTTTTTATAGCCCCAGAAGTGGATTTAGTAGCCATCCACACCCATTTCAGGGGGTTTAAAGGATTATAGGGGACAAAACCTAAAAGTCGAATAATTAAAAATCCCTAAGTCGTTGAATATAAAGATAATAATTATGTTCGTATTGCCTCTGAGCCCAGTAAAGTCTTAAAACTCGGCATGAATCCTAAAAGATAGGATATTTACAGGTCCACGCGCGGCGTTATAAGCCGGATTATTGATGTGCTGAAAGTTCAATCCAGCCAAGACATTTTTAATCACGGTAGCGTTGTAATACACCTCACCGATGCGCTCTGGACGATAAGAAATCGTCTGGCTTGGTCCTGCATAGTCGCCGATAAAGTAAGACACCCCACCCGCCTGTAAATAATTTCGACGATAGCTCGATAAGCCGTTTTGCATCATCGAGATACCAATTGAATCTTTAGGACGACTCCAACTTGTGCCGTTCATACCCAAGCCAACCGATAAAGAATTATCCGCTTCAGTGAAAGACATCGTTTCAGTATGGCCATCGGATGTAAAGGCGCGACCATAGATACCTAGGTCTTTAGTTAATGCTTGTTCACCATTAATACCAATACCGGTCTTGTATTGATAGTTGTTGCGCACGTTGTTAATTGCTTGCGTACCTTGGGCATTATTGGCTACAACATAATTAGTTGCGTCCTGAAAGCGTGCCAAGATCATACGATTACGATAAGCGAGCACCGAAACCTTTCCAGGCAAGTCAGCAATATTGTGTTGACGCTCTACTTCAATTTGATCGCCATAAGCATTGAAGATTTGCCAATTGAGATCGCGGCCATTTGGGTTCTTTGGTGCGAGCATGCGGGAAGCCCGCATTACCCAATTACTGAGGTACCACTCGCCTGCCAAGCCAGTGCTGTAGCCGCGGGCATCGGCAGCATAGTCATAGGCCAAATAGGTCATATTGCCCCAGTTCATGAACTGCACACGGGGGTCTTTGGCGTAACGACTATCGTCAAAAATATCTAATGTAGAAAACTGTCCAGCAGTAACCACCACACGAGTACTACTTACCGTTTGTGTAATTTGATTGGCCTCATTCTCGAGAACAACTTTATCGCCCTCTTGATTAAATGTTTGACGTAAAAAAGCACGTGCAGAATAGAACTTAGCCTGTGCACCATTTGCCTTGGTTGCTTCACCGTTAGTAAATCCACCAAGACCTGTTAATCCAGAAAATGGCACACCAGAAATTACTTCGGGGTTGAAATAAATATCCGTGTTCGGAGCTAAGCGCGCACCGAAGAATAAAGTTCCTGACCAGGTGTAGCTCATTGACTTCAATGAGGACATACTATTTGGGCCAGAATAGCTAGAAGTAAAGTTGTTGTAGCGCTGATTAATGTAGGTTGTTTGACCGTGCACGTTTACAGGCAAACCAAAGAGCTCACCTTCCGTTGGTAAACCTTGAATCGCTTCTGCAAAACTCGCAATTTGGTCCGAGCCTGATCCCGCCTTCTGCGCAAATGCAGTTGCTCCGAAGAATGTGCAAATAATGCTCAACAGGAGGAGTAGATAAATCTTGCGGGTCATTCACAATTTCTATTTGGGGTGCCAGTGCAATGCAAAGACAACATGCCGATGGAGAAAACTAGGCAAACACAGCTTGAGATTGAAGCCCAAGGGTGGTGCAGACCGAATTATCCCCAAAAAGAGGCAATTTACCTAGTCTTTATGGCAACAAGATGACAGATTGGGTGGATCGCCTTCAGATTAAGCAAGGCCTGTACCCCAGAAACAACTTACCAGGCGATTCTGATGAAGGAGGCAGAACTATCCAAAACGAAATTTTGTTAGCCTATTGAGGGCCATTTCCGCTTGGCCCTCCAAAATATCTTGAATTAGAGGAACTGGCAATTCAGGATTTTCTTCAATAGATTTGCCTAAACGAGCCCAATGCTCAATTTGTTTCGAAAGAGTTCTTTTTGTAATTTTCGACTCAGATTTAGCGTCCGCCACTAATGACTCTGATAATTCAATTTGAATGAACATCTAACGGCGATCCATTAAGGCGCGAGCCAAGGTTCCAGCATCCACATATTCGAGCTCGCCACCCACCGGAATGCCTCGTGCAATACGGGTGACCTTGATACCTTTAGCTTTGAGTACTTCGCCGATGTAATGAGCAGTTGCTTCGCCCTCGCTGGTGAAGTTGGTGGCCAAGACTACTTCACGAATAGGAACTCCGGTATCGGGAGTCTCAATACGATTGAGGAGGCGATCAAAACCAATTTCATTGGGGCCCATGCCATCCAGCGGTGAGAGTCGACCCATCAATACGAAGTAATTGCCTTTGAAGCTAAGAGTCTGCTCGACCATCACTTGATCAGCAGGCGTTTCCACAATACAAAGTAATGAAGGGTCACGACGACCATCAGAACAAGTGCTGCAAATCTGGGTTTCTGAAAATGTATTGCAACGCGCGCAGTGTCCTACTGTTTCAACTGCTTCGCCTAATGACTGAGCAAGTACTGCTGCACCATTGCGGTCATGCTGCAAGAGATAGAAGGCCATGCGCTGAGCAGACTTAGGACCTACTCCTGGTAGCACACGCAATGCCTCGATCAAACGACCGAGTGCATCTTGAGGCGCTTCTATATGTGCCATGTAATCAGAACGGCAACTTGAAACCAGGAGGCATTGGCATGCCAGCAGTAGCACCAGACATCATCTGCGCACTAGCAGCTTCTACTTGCTTAAATGCCTCTGTATAGGCAGTCACGATGAGATCTTCCAACATCTCGCGATCATCCATTGCGCCTGGATCAATCTGCACACGCTTAAGCTCGTATTTGCCAGAGATAGTTACCTTCACTAAGCCACCAGCTGCTTGACCAGTCACTTCCAACGCAGCCAGTTCAGCTTGCGCTGTTTTCATCTTCTCTTGCATCTGCTGAGCCTGTTTCATGAGGCCAGCAAGTCCACCTTTCATCATCGCTTTATTTCCTTAGGGCTTTTGAATATTGATATTTAACTAAATGAGTCACATCAAAGAGGTTTAACTGAGCCACCAACCACTTTGGCGCCAAACTCTTTTTCGAGTTGCTGAATAAATGGATCAGCAGCAATCATTTGTTCCGCATTCATTCTTTTTTCTTGATGAATCTGGGCATCTACCTTAGCAACGGTCTTACCCTCGACTTCACCTTTTTCAATCACGATCTTTACGGGCTTGCCAAAGTGGGCTGTTAATGCGTCCGCCAAACGACCAACTGAAGCCTCAGATGCTAACTGCGGCATCGGCGTCACAATCGTTGCGCGCACCCCTGCCGCTGAATCATTCCAATCTTGCAATTCAGTCTGAAAAGCTAACTGCTGAACCAATCCTTTGACTGGCAATTGACGCATCAAGGCATGCCAATCTGGGCGATCAGCTGAGCTCGCTACGGCAGCTTGGGCAGTCGGTGCCGCTGGTGCTGGAGCAGCTACTCTTGCAGCGGGTGCGGCGGCTTTAGCTGCGGGCGTTGTTGATGTTGCTGCTGGACGTGCGGTATTTACTGGTGGAGCTGAAGGTGATGGAGAAGAGCTACCTCCTCCGCCATTATTGCTTCCTGGACGAAATGCCAACATACGCAACAGCGTCATAGCAAAACCAGTTTGCTCGTCTGGAGCTAGTGATAAATCTGGGCGACTAGTAATCGTAATTTGATAGAAGAGTTGCGCCTCTTCTTTTGTCAGTTGGCTAGCCAAGCGACGAATCTCACCTGCCTCTGGCCAATCATCCAATACAGACTCAGGAACAACTTGCGCTGCTGCTATCTTTTGCAACAAGCTTGAGAGGTCTTGTAGTGCTAATGAGAAAGACATGCTGCGCTCACCCATTTCATTGGCGACTGCGAGCAGACTCTTGCCATCTTTAGCAATTAAGCAGTCCAGAATACGAATGAGATAAGCATCATCTAGGGTGCCGAGCATGCCACGCACAGACTCTTCAGTGACCTTGCCAGCAGCGTAAGCAATGGCTTGATCAGTGAGAGATAAGGCATCCCGCATGGAGCCTTGAGCTGCTTTGGCAAGTACACGCAGGGCATTGACTTCGTATTCGACTTTTTCGGAGGCAAGTACTTTCTCTAAGTGCTCAACGATGAGTGGTACTGGCATTTGCTTGAGATTGAACTGCAAGCAACGAGACAAAATAGTAACTGGGATCTTTTGTGGATCAGTAGTAGCCAAAATAAATTTGACGTGCTCAGGCGGCTCTTCTAATGTTTTGAGCATGGCATTAAAGGCGTGATTGGTGAGCATATGCACCTCGTCAATCATGTAAACCTTGTAACGACCACTACTTGGTGCGTACGCTGCTTTTTCTAATAGAGCGGCAATATCGTCAACACCACGATTACTAGCAGCATCCATCTCGATATAGTCCACAAAGCGACCTGCATCGATTTCCATACAAGCTGGGCATTTTCCGCAGGGCTCTGAAGTCATCTTGCCGGAACCATCGGATCCTGTGCAATTGAGGGCTTTGGCCATAATGCGGGCAATCGTAGTCTTACCTACCCCACGGGTGCCTGTAAAGAGCCATGCATGGTGCAGGCGACCCTGATCCAAAGCATGGGTTAAGGCCTTAACCACATGGTCTTGACCAACTAATTCAGAGAAGGTTTTGGGGCGCCACGAACGGGCCAATGCCAATGCTGTCATGTCTTACATTCTAACAAGCTAAAATGGAATTGGATGGGCCTCCCCGCATGGTGGGTTGGATAACCTGGTCAGGTCGGGAACGAAGCAGCCAAACCCAATTTCTGCCAGTGCCGGGGGTTTGGCTCATCCACCCTCCCCGGCCTGTTTCCGCTACTAGAACACCAGATTAAGCAGGCTTAATAGCAGACTTATTAGCAGACTTAATTGATAGGAGTGTAGGTCTGCGGCTTATCCAAGTTGTAGAACTGAACACCCTTAATGTTGGGATCAACCTTTTTAAAGTCAAATGCCTGTACGTTGGTGGTTTCAAACATCTTGACGTAGTACATCAGGTTTTTATTGTCTGCAACCACTGTCCATTCTGTGATCTCAATACCACCTGCACCGCCGCCATATGCATTCGTTGCTGGCAAGCTAATCGCGCCCGGTGGAATATCAAAGCTACCGAGAATGTGCCAGGCACTATTCGTTTGCTGAACAGTAGAGTAATTGGTTGGCACAGATTTTGATAAAAAGATCGCACGAATAAAACGACTAGGACTCAAGTAGTCTCCAGGCAGACCATGCAAGCCACTGCCAGAGCTTGGTGGCGCATAGTTGGCACCATTAATGACTAAAGAATTGCGCTCAACATTAGTCAGGTTTGCATAGTTACCAATGTTATTTAACTGCTCTCTAAACGCAGGGTCATTTGTCATAACACCTGTTGGGTTATCGGTAATCACTAGCTCGCCCTTGAGATACTCAATCACAATGCTTTTACCTGCGGCATCATGCAAAGTCATACGCACTGGTGCTGACTGATTTCGAAAAGCCGGAATAATGGAGCGATTTACCAAAATATTTTGGAAGCCAGCTTTGACTTCATCGACCGTTGCAAAATTTGTCAGGGCATAAGTCAGAATCTGAACCGAGGCAATACTCTTCGCAGAGTCGCTTGGTGGAACCGCCTGAAAGACTGCAGTGTTAGGTGCATTCAGTAAACCCCCAACCAAACCTTTTTCATTCATACCATCAACAAGCACGGGCAAGCCCAAACCATTCATTCCGGCTGCGGTGTATTTGGCAGTCCAATTGAGACCTGTTCCCGGTTTGCTATCCACACCAACACCCAGCATTGGGGTGTTTTTGGGAATTAAAGTGAGTTGAGACTTTAGGGGCAAACCAAACTCCATGGTGCGACCATAGACATAACCATTGTCATTACCCTTCAGCAAGAAACTGGTACATGCATTACTAATTAATGGTGTAAATGCCAATACGGCAGATAATGAAGCGGCAAGAGCTTGCTTGGCCAATGGGTATTTCATGGAATCTCCTTATATAAACTATCAGGAAATTCTAACTGAATGACAAGGCAAGCTATTTCGATTTATTAAAAGATCTTCAGAATCCTGAAAATCCCCCAAATCATCCAAATAATCAGCAAAACTAGGACGGTTCTGGCGTCCAACTGGATCTTAAAGAGACGTAATGTCTTATGGGTGCATTCAACAGATACTTGCAATCCGAATCCCTCCTCTATATGGATGGATTCAGCGTAGAGGTTTTAGAGAACAATAGGTAGTGATTGGGGATGAAATGGCTGTAGGAAAGCATAACGCCTTCCTACGCCACACCCATCAATATTACTTTTGTGAATCCGTATTGCGTCCTTGAGAAACCTTCTTGCGCATGAATGCTGGTTTAACAGATTCTTCCATCATGCAGAACATCACTGTGTCATCTAAATCTGCAACACGGTTCTTCAGCTTGTCAGAGGAATACATCAGCTCTTTTTCCATAGCTTCATGGTCGCGTCGCTCTAATAGAGTTTGTAGATAGCGCACTGTTTCAGCAAGCCATGGGTTCTCACGTGCACGCTCTTCTAGCTTTCTCATTAAGCGCTCTACTGCTACCCAGTTACGATCTCTCACAAACAAACGTGCTTCACGCTGAATATCGGCTGCCTCAACCTCATTAAAGCGCCTTGCAACCAGCTCATTTTCTTGGGCGAGTTGGTAGTCAGCCAATGAGACTACCGGCAACTGCGGGAGGCATACTGAGAACTCGTGCTCCATGCCATCTTTATCTTTTGCTAGGATGGTGCAGCGTAGAACTGAGCCATTGTCTTGTAGGTGAATCACTTCTGACATAGATAAGGAAATTGCCATCCAGACTTCAGAGCCTTGAGCGATTGCTGGCAGACAATACTGCTGGGCAGTATTTTGTACATAGTCATTACGCATTTTGATCTGACCCATGCGAGGCAATAAGGGTGTCTCCAGCTTGACGCGCACATCTTGCCAAACGAGATTGGTCAAGAACCCCAACTCTGCATCAAAGGATTCAGCAAGATCTTCTGCGCGTTGGCCATACCAACAATTACCTTGACCTGCTTTTGCGATGGCTGTCATGAGCTCTTCATTGAAGTCAAAACCAATACCTACTGTGGAGGTCGTGACACCAGCACTGGCAAGTTCGCGCACTTGCTCACAGATTCCCTCAATGGAGGTTAGTCCACGATTGGCTTGTCCATCAGACAATAGAATCACACGACTCACCATACCGCGCCCTGCTCTTGGCGCCAGAGTCTCAGCACCTTTGAGCCAACCGCCATGAAGATTGGTCATGTTTCTGGGTTGCAACTCATCTAAACGTAATGGTAGTAAAGCTTTGGCCATACGCACAGACATGGTTTCTAGCAAGACCTCAATTCGATCGTCATAAGCCACTACTGAGACCCAATCCCCATCTTTTAAGCGAGATAACAAATCTAGAGCACAACGTTTAGCTTCATCAAGCTTGCCGCCACTCATCGAGCCCGAGCGATCAATCACTAGTGATACAGCTAATTGGGCACGGGCAGCCACATCAATCTCCTGCACTGGTGCACGCAGGCGTAGCAATACATCCAAGCTCTCGCCTGAATTGCTTGCCATGACGGCTTTGCGTGTGTCTAGAACTACTTCTAATGGTTTTCCGTTAATCATGATTTCTCCTGTATTTGCCTAAATTTGCAGCAGGGGCAAATACAGGCGGTTATGAAAGCAACAGGATCAGATTAGGGGTTGGGAGGCTCATTAGGTGAGCTCTTGGGTTTTTATTCTGAATTTATTGTGATTTTGTTCACTCTTTCAGGAGTCACCCATGAAATACCTCATTACCCTCTTTTTGCTTGCTCAGGCTGTTCTTTTGGTACGTGGAGCATCTGCTCAAGCTATTTACGGTCCTAACGGGAACTATCTTGGCTATAGCCAAACTTCACCGAGTGGCGTAACGAATGTCTATAACGCCACTGGTCAGAATGTTCAGTCATTTCAGACGGATAACGGACAGACTAATTTTTATAGTCCTAGTGGCGCTTACCAAGGCACCTCAACCACACCGGTATATGCAACCCCCAATACTTCGATTAACACTCCACGCCAAGCGCCCGTCGCCCCGAGTGTAAGAGGTTGGTAATTTTTACTTTCAGGAGAATTTCATGAGAATACTTTTTTATCGAGTTGTTGCTGCTACAGCAATACTCATTTCTGGACTCTGTCTTGCGCAAACGACGAACTGGAATAACAGCCCAGATAACTGGAACAACTCACCGAACAATTGGAATAACTCATCTAACAATTGGCAAAACAGTCCAAATAATTGGAATAACAGTCCTAGTAACTGGAATTCCACAAATGGTGTTTATGACAATAATGGCAATCGCATTGGCTATGAGACCCAGTCGCCAACAGGTGTAACCAATGTTTTTGATAACAACGGCAATCGGATTGGGTACTCGCCTAGCAAAAGACAATGATTGCCGAAATTTTTTCCTTATCACCTTGGGTAAGTTTTCAAAGGACAGTATTTTGCAATTACTCAATACCCTTTAAACAGTCTTGCTCATAAAACTCCATCTGCAACTGCTCTGACTCCGAGAACTCCTCTAAAAGATAACCTTTGGGTGGAGTGAGGCGTCGTAGATATTTATCCGGAGCAGGTCCTGCTGTATAGGCACCAAGACCATTTTCATCTTTGTAAAAGAGAACGCCGCCTGTGGTTGCAACCTCTACATTCCAGGTATACAGGGGTTGGTCATGGCCCTCCCACTCACTAAAGCCTTCAGCTGAAATAATTCTGACAATGTTTCCGAGGTTTGCTGGGATACGGCAATCAACTGTAATCGCCAAGTCACCCACCTCACAATTTAGTTTTGGAATGCTTGATGTCATCTTCCTCTCCGATACTGAGCCCTGACTTTCTCACGCTGCACAAACATCATGTGCGCAAAGATGCCTTGGCTACAAACCAAGAAAAAGCCTAATAAGAAAAACAGCACCAAGCTGAAGCTAAAACCGCGATCTAAGCCCATCCAACTCAGAAACATAAAGAAAATGCCGATAAATTTGATCATTTTGGCCTCCGCCTAGTGGTTTACCTATTTCAAGACTAAAGACTTGCTAGCTCATCAAATGAGCCTTAAACTAATTAAAGTTATAAAAACAATAAATATGTAGTTTTTGACCTATTGGTCCCATTCTTTGCTCCTGAGAGGGTTGTATGAGTGATACAGAACGTCTGCACCGCATCAAATACATGATTCAACAGCGCAAGTGCGTGCCGATTGACGACTTTCTGAGTGAGCTCGAGATCTCCAAGGCAACCTTCAAACGCGACTTGGAATATTTACGCAGCCGCCTCAAGGCATCGATTGTGTATGACCGCTTTTTAAATGGTTACAAATTTGAGTTTCCGGATCAAGTGGACAAAATTGAGATGCCGGGTTTGTGGTTCTCTGAGAAGGAAGCTACTGCGCTGGTCTTGATGCAGCACTTACTCTCCTCACTTGATCAAGGCGGCTTGATTGGGCCACATATTGAACCGCTCACGGCAATCATTGATGGCATCTTAGGTCAGAGTGAAACGACAACCAAGGAATTGCGTAAGCGCATTAAAGTAATTGGCATGGGTTCACGCAAGAACTCCATTGAAAACTTCTCCGAAATTGGTGCTGCCCTACTTAAACGTAATCGCCTTGAGATTGAGTACTACTCCAAAGGAAAGGGTGAGGACACTAAACGCGAGATCTCACCTCAACGCCTGATCTACTATCGTGAGAACTGGTATCTCGATGCTTTTTGCCACATGCGCAATGACTTACGCAGCTTTGCCATTGATGGCATTCGTAGTGCCGTTCTAACCAACAAAAAAGCACAAGAAGTTACTGAAAAAGACTGTCACGATCATTTTGCTGAGAGCTACGGCATCTTCTCTGGCAAGGCCACCCAAAGGGCAAAGCTGCGCTTTACCCCTGAGCATGCGCGCTGGGTTGCTGGCGAGCATTGGCATGGGCAGCAAGTTGGCAGTTTTGATAAAGAGGGTTACTACAACCTGGAGTTTGATTTCAACCAAGATCCAGAACTCATCATGGATATTCTGAAACATGGCTCGGGCGTAGAGGTTATTGGGCCAGCAAGCCTAAAGAACAAAGTGAAAGCAGAGCTTGAGAAAGCACTTATGTCCTACAAATGAACTTTGGTTTTTTAAGGCTTTACATGTGTAAGGCTTTACTTTACACTTTAGCCTAAGCCTATACAATGCGTAAATGATTGAATCATTTATTCACAAAGGCTTAAAAGAGTTGTTTGTAGATGGCAAAAGCGTTCGAATACAAAGGTCTCTCATCAATAGAATCATCCGTCGCTTAGATGCGATTGATGCCGCTATATCTCTGGATGATCTGAAGATTCCTGGCTTTAATTTTCATGGACTAGAAGGGGTTCCAAAACGCTATAGCATTCATGTCAACGGACCTTGGTGCCTTACCTTTGAATGGCGCGAAGAAAATGCTTACCGACTTAACCTAGAAAACTATCACTAATATCATGCGCAAAAGATCACCCACTCATCCTGGTGCCATCCTTAGAGAAGATGTCTTCCCTACGCTCGGCATCTCTGTAACAGAGTTTGCTAAGCACCTTGGCATCTCTAGACAAACGCTTCATTCTGTCTTAGCAGAGAAGAGCTCAATAACTCCAGAACTAGCATTGCGTATTGGCGTCTTTTTAGGTAACGGCCCTCAGTTATGGATTGAGATGCAATCTAAATATGATTTATGGCAGGCGGAACTAAAACTTAAGAAGGTACTGCCAAAAATTACCATGTTTAAGAATTTGTTAGCCGCTTAGATTGGCATTCATCACAATAATAGTTGCCATTTCTTTCCCAAGCTTTTTTGCCAAGCTTTTTGGTACACCAGTAGCAGTAGAGATCGCTTGAGGGAATGAATTTTCTTTGCGCTAAATCTGGTATTGATTCTGTCATTTCATGGTTGATGAAAATTTTTTCTATTGCCTTTGGTTTGAATTGAGCAACTAGCCATCCCCATGCTTTGGGTATGAGCCGATAATGAAAGATTGCATAGGCGAAGGCCACTCCCAATAGAATCAGAACTACTATTAGGGGATTCTGTGCCATCCATTCCAGAACCGCTAGTGCAACCATATATGCGATATAGAGACCCAATATCGCCAATAGATATGGCCATAGAAATGCCAATATCAATAGGGAAATAATCGTGCCAACGATTCCACCTGAATTATTGTCATCGCTCATGGATGGTGGCTCCCTGTCCTCTGCTTACTCCAGTCATACGCCAAATCAATAAAGATATTGGCCTCCTGAGACAGAAATTGAGGTGAGGGAAATATTCCTACCCTACCAAGATCTAAACGATCCGCATCCCAGCAGGTTTGTATCGTTTTATTAGTCGAGACCTCGCCTCCCGAGTGATGTCTTAATGCGTAGCACAAGGTATCGAGTTGCTCAGTATTGAGCTGGTAATAATCCCCATGAATGCCGTGCGCAAACTCTGCTGCACGTGCCCCATGTTGTGGATCTCGCCCTTCATCGAATCGGCAACTATCGTGCAGAAAAGCAAAGAGCTCTACCACCAATAAATCAGCCTGGCGTATTTGGCCAATATTTTTGCCGTGGTTTAGCACTCGAGCCCAATGATTAGCCCCATGAATTCCATGCCAATCAATCTTAAATTCAGATTTGATTAGGGCAATGAGGCCAGTCCGGTCATATTCAGCTTTCATGTGCACGACCTTTCTACGGGGTAACGCAGATTGAGCTCTACAGAACCTTCATCGCCTGCAATCCACAAGAATGCATTTTGTTGATATCGATCTGCTAAGCGCTCGGCATCTTGAAGAGAGATGCCTAGCGCAAGAACACTGCGCTCGCTAGGCCAAATCTTGCGAGGATCGCTGCCCTCTCCCAAAACACTCTTAAGGCCAAGAGCACCTATATCAGCAAGCAAACTATTTTGATTGCTGATATTTTCAGCTTCAGTTGCAGGTTGGCTATAGGGATTGAATGCCGTTAAGAACGCAGCGCTATTTACCCCATGCTTTTTCATTAACCTTGCAAGATTGGGGTTTACTTGATCAACTCTAATCACTGTGCCCCCATTCTCACTATGAACCACATAGCATGCATCAAGATAGGCGCTCGCTAAATTCTCTGAAATGGTTCTTGTCATACTGAGAGCCTTGCTTGCAATGCCCTATCAATACGATGGTGCAGTTTGAGTGCCGTTGAAAAGTAATACAGCTTTGGATTGAGCTTGATATTGACATATTCCCAATCGCTAATTTCTAAACTGATCCCTTTGGCCCAGTAGTAGTATTTGCCACCTTCCTCAATAGCGAACCCGGTATACCGATACTCTGATAAGCCCTGCTCTGCTGGGTCAAACTTTTTAAGCTCATCGGAATGCAGCTCGATATTAATTAACTGAAAATTCATGTTTTTCTCCTCTTTAGCCAATTGGACGAATGTCAGGGCTTGGCAATTCGGTTTAACTCCGCCCACGCACTACTTTCTTTCAACAACTCGGTTCGCTTAGTGGATCACCGCCTCCACTACTTCAGACTTTCCCTCGGGATCTTTTTTTTGACTAGTTACCAAAAAGTTCTTAGTTTCCAAGGCAACCGCAAGGTAGTTATCTGTAGCAGTCCTAAACGCTTCCTGGCCATCTTCCTTACTAAAAATGTATGTCAGGCTATAAATCAAGTTATCCGCATCTTCACCATCGACCGTCACAGTATTTACGGCATCGTTATCGACTACGCGAAGCCCCCTGGAAAATTCTGGCTTCTCACCATCCACCCAACTCATATCAAGGCGGTCAATATCAAACCGCAAACTACGAAATAGGTTGTTAATAGAAAAACGGGCACCATTTAAGTATGTGTAGTCACGCATAAGACCTCCAATATCAATTGATTCAGCTCTATAACTTCATTATCAAGATTGGCAGGTTCAAATAATGAGCTTGTGACCTCTTTTTGATCGGTTTGCCCAATAAAAAACCCACCAAAAAGTGGGTTTGTCGCTTTTGATTACCCGCCACCAGTTGGTGTTGGGTCTCATCTTTTGAGCACCTTACTAGCGTTAGCAGGTTGCTGTGGCGACAAAGCCATCTCTTGATGTAGGTTCAAGTATGAGTGCTTTTATATTCAAAGTCAATTACAGAAATCAATTCGAGGCACAATGGAATTATTCAACTATTTAATACCAAAACATCCTTATGTCCCAAGCCATTATTTTTGATATAGAAGCAACTGATAAGAACGATGCTGTCATCATTGAAGCAGCCTCACTGGATGTCACCTCACTTAATCCATTTGATGTGGGCAATCCCTGGGTGCAGCGTTACAACCCTGGTAAACCGATTAGCTTGGGCGCTCTTGCTACACATCACATCATGGATGAAGAATTGGTCAATTGCCCACCAAGCAGCTCCTTTCGGTTGCCAGCTGGCACCAAATATCTCATTGGCCACAATATTGATTTTGATTGGGTTGCTATTGGCAAGCCAGAAGTAAAACGTATTTGCACCCTTGCTCTTGCGCGCAGCCTATGGCCTGAGCTAGATAGCCACACTCAAAGCGCTCTGTTGTATTACTTTGAACGCGATACCGCTAGAGAGGAATTGCGCAGCGCCCATAGTGCCTTAGCTGACGTTTGGATTTGCTCCAAAATTCTTAGGCAAATTATTACTAAGTTGCAACCCATCTCCTTAGATGCCCTATGGGAAATGTCTGAAAAAGCTCACATTCCGAAGGTAATGCCCTACGGCAAACACAAAGGTGAACTGATTAGTCAAATGCCGGCTGACTACAAGCAATGGATGTTGCGTCAAGATAACGTCCCAGAATATCTTCGCAAGGCTTTAGAAGCTAAATAGTTGGTAGTTTTTGTTGCTTTTTCTGTTTAGCAATCTGCTGTAGCTTTTGGCATTCTTCATTGATCGTGCCATCTTCGTTCAGAACATTAAACGATCTGCAGGTGCTTGAACGCTGTTCATAAATAGAACAGCGATAACCATCTTTCTCGGTGTAGCGAAGTGCTATACAAGGCGCATGACCCTTCTCTGTACCCTTCATACATGCTAGGTGCGTTGAGACTCTGGATGTGAGTTCTTCAGGAACGGTGCCTGCACCATTGCCTGCAATTTCTCCATGATAAAAACTTACCCGGAAATACTGGCAGCACATGCCACATTCAAAACAGGGGTTTATAGACAAAATTTGATCCTACTGGGCTATCTCTTCAAATCTCACCCTCTCATTGTAGAACTCTAGTAGTTGACCTCCCCTACAAAGATTTCAGTAATTTCTGATGTAATATATGTATCATTATTGATACGCTCTATGGATGAAGAGACCAATACTAGATGTGTACTTTTTTAAGACCGAAGTTGGCAATGAGCCTGTTAGGCAATGGCTTCAATTACTAAGCCCTAAGGATAAAAAGGTGATAGGTGAAGATATAAAAACAATTCAATTTGGCTGGCCGCTTGGCATGCCTCTTGTGAGACATATTGATGGCGAACTTTGGGAAGTGCGCAGCAAACTAAGTAATGGAATTGCCAGAATTCTATTTCTTCTTAATGGCAACACCATGGTTTTAATACATGGATTCATCAAGAAACAACAAAAGATGCCAAAGCCTGATTTAGATTTAGCAAGAACTAGAGTAAAGCTGTTAAGGAGAGAATTATGAAGAAAAAACATATTGGCAGTAATTTTGATGAATTTTTAAAAGATGAATCGCTGCTTGAACACTCTACTGCCGTGGCAGTAAAACGTGTAATTGCCTGGCAAATCGAACGGGAGATGGAGAAACAACGCATCACGAAGACTTCTATGGCCAAGAGAATGCACACTAGTCGCGCCGCCTTAAATCGCCTTCTTAATGAAACCGATACTAGCCTTACTTTAATTACCTTAGCCAGTGCAGCAACCGCCCTAGGAAAGAGAATTAAGTTTGAACTAAAGGCCGCCTAAAAAGAGTAAGGGAATAAGGAATCCGTGATTCCCTTATCCCCCTCTACTTTTACTGCCTACCGCTTTTTTCGCTTACTACTACCGCTGATATTTTTTACTGATATCTGCGATTAAAGATCTGTTTTGTTTCAGCTTCATTACGCTTGGTGTTTTTCAACACTGCGCAGTAAGACAGGATCATGATCACTGCCAATGAGATGCCGTTAAAGTTATTCATCAAGTTGCTGATTGTGTTCATTTATTTCTCCTTTTTTGCTATTTGGTTTTTGCTATCTACTGCTATGAATTCAGAATAATTGACTTAAAGCTCACGAAATGAGCTTGTAAAAAATGGTGGTTTTTATTTAAATATTTCATGTTTTTCACCGTGCGATTGGCAACTCATCCCAGCGCGTGGTGTAGTTCGGCGATCTATTGCCTGATCTCATCTGCCACTCTTCTTTAGTGCTATTAGTTCCTGAGGCTGCAGATCGAACGGCCGCATTACCAAAGCGAGTATTGATTTCATCTACCGCCTTCATGAGGTGTGCAGATTTGCCTTTGGTTTCGATATCGTCAAACAAAGATTGCTGGGCTGTGGGCTTATCACTAATCAGATTCAAAATGACCCCAGCCTTCTTGTAGCGAAAGTTCGCTTGATAGATTTGCTTAAGGCCTGCCAAGGCTGCATTGGTTAATGTCAGTGTGTTATCTGTTGGGTCAGCCAATGGAATCGTGATGCTTTGATGATGTTGTGGTTCGTTTTGCTTAAACGGATTGGTCTGAATAAATACCGTGAGCGCGCCCGAAGTACTGTTTTGCGTTCTGAGCTTTTCCGCTGCTCGGGCTACATGCGTGGCCACCGATTCCGCAAGCTCTACCTGGCTAGTAACCAGCTTTCCAAAACTGCGCGAAGCAATGATCTGTTGTTTAGCTGGCGCCACCTCCTCTAGTTGCAAGCAGGATGTGCCGCGCAACTCATAACAGAGACGCTCCATGACTACACCAAACTGTTGACGCATTGCTTGTGGCGAGGCTTGCAAGAGATCAAATACGCTCTGAATATTTTGGGCTTTGAGTTTCTTGGCGATTTGTTTACCAACACCCCACACCTCACCCACTTCAGTCTCGCTCATCCATTGATAGAGCCCTTCTTTTGCCATGGCATTCACATCACATACACCAACAAACTGCTTATGCTTTTTAGCTAAGTGATTGGCCAGCTTTGCTAATGTCTTGCTGGCACCAATACCAACGCAGACAGGTAAGCCGGTAGTATCTTTAACTTGCTGTTTGATCTTTTGACCTAACTCAATGGTGTCTTGGTATTGCTTGAGAACAGTTTCGATTTGCAAAAAACTCTCGTCGATGCTGTAGACCTCCAGATTGGGGGTAAACGTTCTCAGCACTTGCACTACGCGGCTACTCATATCGCCATACAGCGTGTAGTTCGATGATTGAGCCAAGATGCCATGCTTCTTCGCCAGATCCGTCATCTGAAACCAAGGTGTTCCCATCTTTACGCCGAGCGCTTTGACTTCAGCACTACGTGCTACAGCGCAGCCATCGTTATTGGAGAGCACGACCATTGGCACATTTTCTAATTTAGGCTGAAATACCCGCTCGCAAGAAACGTAGAAATTATTTACATCAACGAGAGCGAAGAGTGGAGTTAATGGGCTTGATGTAGTTTGCGAATTTGCACTCATCTCACTTCCCCTCTTTGTTGTATCTAGCACTAGCATTGCTGTACTTACGCACCACCCCAACGACCACGCCCCAGATTTGCAACTCACTACCCTCGCTAAAGGTGATGGGCTGATAGCTTGGGTTTTCTGGCTGGAGTTCAATGCGGCCGCGCAATTGATAAAGACGCTTGATGGTGTACTCACCATTGACGACCGCTACAACGATGTCTTTATGTTTTGGTTTGAGCGCCTTATCAACAACTACCTTGTCGCCGTCGCAAATGCCTGCGCCCAGCATCGAATCGCCCTTCACGGTGAACATAAAAGTGGCTGGCTTGTTTTGAACAAGGTAATGATTCAGATCCAGGCCATCTTCAGCGTAATCTGCCGCTGGACTAGGGAACCCAGCTGAAATCCGGTGGCTTAGAAGCTTGAGCTCATAGGCAGCAAAATGCCCTGCCAAGGCTTGTGGTGCCTGGCTTAAGGTTGCTTTTGCGGGGTTCATTACTTGCGTCATAGTTACTAATGTACTGTATGTTTATACAGTATATATAAAAACCGCAAAAATGAAGTTCTTTTTGTTGTTTTGGGGCTATTTGCTCAAAATTTAGGCAACAAAAAACCACCCGCAGGTGGCTTGTCAGGGTTGTTTTGCCCTTAGCAAAAAGCAAATGCCAGAATCGCTGGGTCATCCACGAAAGCATTTGAAAGATAAATGCTGACGCGATACAGCCAAGGCTGAGCAACCTCTACAAGTTCGATGATGATGGGAAAGCGTTCCATATCGAGATGATAGTGCTTTATGCCCCTATTCCCATAATTTCTATGGATATATTCATTCGCTAATATACCTACCCCCAACAAGGTATACCAATGAAGAAAAAACTAATTAGACCGAGCGCTGAAGAGGATGCTGCAATTACTAAGGCCGCTCTATCTGACCCCGATAACCTGCCTATGACAGATGAAGAGTGGAGTGAAATTAAGCATCGATTAGTTCGTGGCAGAACCAGACCAGTGGTTAACAGGACCAATGGCAAATTGATCGACAACAAACCCAAAGATACCGCCTAATATCAACGCCTTGCCACTTACTTCACTTCCACCATCTCACCCCTAGATGAAATCAAGTAAGCCTTGTTGGGCTTATCTCCCCTGATACGCGTAAGTTCGGCTTGATAGCCTTGTAACTGCTTGCGGTAGCTCTCATACTTTTCACTACCCACTTCTGGAATCGTGAGTTTGTAATCGATGATCGCCAAGTGATCATCAAGCTCCACCAAGCGATCCATGCGATAGCTCTTGCCTTCTTGACTGGCAATGTCTAACTCATTCCAGGCCTGAACCCATTCGCCAGATGTTAGGTAAGGCTTGAGCTCTGGGGCCTCGATTACCGTTTGCGTGCGAGTAAGCAGCCTTTTTGCATGCTCCGCATCTACACCCAGCCAATTCATAAGCTCTTGCTCGCTTGGCATGGGTGGCTTTATTTGACTGCTAGAGTCTGGGGTGAGGAACTCAAGCAGTTTGTGGAAGTTTGTGCCCTCTTCTAGGATTTCTGGATCAGGCATTTCTTTTTCTTGCTCCAACAATTTTTCCGCAAGCTCCTTCGCTAGCGCGCCACTTTCAATCTTTGCAATCGAATTTTGGTAACTGGTCTTCGCTTGATCCCACGCAGTCTGAAAGTGGTCAATCTTAAAGGACATGCTTCCTAGCTCTGCTTTAATCTCTTCTTCAAATTCAGGGGTATCTTCTTGGCTAAGATCACTCATATCCAAAACCGGAATACCTGCGGCTAAAGCTCTTCCATACCAAGAGCGCTCATTAATGCCGCTTTTGGTATTGCCTGCAGCACCGCTGATCCATAGACCCTGCTTAGCCCTAGTCATAGCGACATAAAGCAAGTTCCAATTTTCATTTTGACTAACTTCATTCTCGTTATTGAAAATAACGCTACGCTCACCTGTAAGCGTCTTCTTCGTGTATAGAGAAAGATGGGTCGGACTTGATTGCTCGGATGACCAGTCCAATAAAACTCCGCGATGCGGTGCGCGCCACTCAGTATTATTTGCATCGACCAAGATGACAAAAGGCGCTTCCAGCCCCTTGGCCCCATGAATCGTCATTAAACGGACGCGTTTATGACGGTCCTCTTCTGACATCTCGCTTTGCTCATCCGCTTGACCAATGTCCTCGCCGACATCGACTTCTGCCTCTACATCACCCTCATCTGGCGTTTCATCATCCTCGCCACGACGCATCGCATTCATCTCATCAATGAATCGAGTTAAGCTTGGGTAACGGCCCCCATCTTGATTTAATGCAAGCTCTATAAAGGCGTCTAGGTTGGCCAAGACTTGTGCCCTTGCCAGATTTTGAGCGGCAACAGCATAGCGCACACGCAAATTACTCTCGTGATAAATCAAATCTAGCAAGTCATGTACGGGCAATACCTCGCCTAGCCTGCGCCAGTGCTCCAAATACCGATAAGTCTTTTGGATATATGGGTTATGACTGGCCTGCAAAGCATCCCACCAACAGCGATAGCCTTGCTGATTGCCATTTACAGTCATACTCAGTTCTTGCATCTGCGCTTCAGTAAAGCCAAAAATCGGGCTACGCAAAACTTGGGCTAATGGCAAATCATGACGGGGAGAAACCAGGACCGTAAGCAAGGCAATCAAGTCATCGATTTCCAAGGTATTGAGGAGCCCACCCAAACGCGTACTGTCATAAGCCAAGCCTGCTTCACGCAAAGCCCTCTCAAACTGCGGCAAATATTTACGACGCTTCACCAATAAGATGAAGTCACTTGCTCTTGCTGGGCGCCAATAATCTTGACCATCTTTTTTATCCATCACTTGGCGTGTGGCAATCACGTGATGAATTAAACGACTGATTTGCCTACCTTCTTCGTAACGTTGCTGCACATCACTCGTTTGACTGGAATCCTGAATCGCAGCATCAAAAGCGGTACTGCGTCGCTCTGGCTGCTCATGCACCATCGACCCAATGAGAGGCAGTAATTGCGCTTCGCCATTTTCCGTATAAGCCGCTGTTATAGGGCCGCTCTGCAAAGCCTTCCAGGCCGTGGATTGTTTAGCAAATTGATAGCTCTCTGGCAAAGGACCCGCCAAAAATACCTGATTTACTGCATCGTTAATAGCCGGCGCATTTCTGCGGGTTGTATTTTGTGACAAAGCTACTGCATTGAGTTTATTCACTAGAAAATCTCTAGCACTATCAAACAGCCTTGGATCAGCGCGGCGGAATCGATAGATAGATTGTTTGGGATCGCCAACAATAAAGACACTTGGCATCGAACCATCATCACCATACCCATCTAACCATGAGCGCAAGATTTGCCATTGCAATGGGTTGGTGTCTTGAAACTCATCGATCAGAATATGTTTGTACTTAGCATCCAAGCGAGCCTGCAAATAAGAGGCGTTGGCAGAGCTAGCCATTAATTGGCTCACACCAATCTCTAAATCATCAAAGTCACGGACACGCATAGCCTCTTTGGCTTTTTCCATATGAGCGAGCATTGCTTCACTCATCGCAAACCAAGCTAGATTGAGCTCACGAATGAGATGCTCACCTTGCCATGCAAATAATGACTGATATGCCTCCACCCAGCCATTACGAATCGATGTAATCTGCGCAGGATCACCGCCGGTCTTCTCCAAATACTTCAGCATAGGGGCTGAAGTCTTAGCAATATCAGCCAAAGGAGTTCTGGACTGAGTCAAAAAGTAAGTCTGAAACTCATTCGCGATATCCATTACCAAGCCATTGGCATCATGATGCTCAATGACTTTTTGGAGATACCCTGCTTTACCAACTTGTGTTGGTGTGCCGTTACTAAAGCATTTATAGAGTACTTCTAGATCCTTCTTAGTACCGGGGCGCTGCCAAAATTCTTCTAGAGGATTTTTCTGACTAAGGTAAGGCAAGACTTTGTTTAAATAATCAACTGGTTTTAAGTTCTTAGCAATGCATGCATTTTTAAAAAAAGTCCATGCGCCTCTTTGCTTAAAGAGACTGTAATTACCCATCAAAAACTTTTGAGTTTCAACTGCGCCAAACTCTGCTAGCAATACGTCATAGTGATTCTTTAAATCCTCTGGAAGGTTGCCCCACCAATCCTCCATGCATTCTTCTTGTAGACGCTTGGCATCTTCCCTCAGATTGAATCCAGGTTGTACGTCTGCCGATACAGGGGCTGCGCCAAGGAGGCGCCCAAACCAGCCATGGAAGGTATCAATAACAATGGCCTGTGGACTCGATAAGACCTTGATGTAGAGAGCTCTGGCCTGTGGCAATAACAGAGTAGCTTCTTCCTTTGTCAGCCCTCTGATTTGCAATTCTTGTATGAGTATTGCGTCATCCGCAGAAGCGAACTCCTCTAATAATCCATAGAGACGATCACGCATCTCTTGCGCAGCCTTACGCGTGAAGGTGAGCGCCAAGATCTCTTGTGGTTTTGCGCCTGCTAACAACAACCTAATCATGCGAGCTACCAATAACCAAGTTTTGCCACTACCCGCACAGGCAGAAACAATCACAGATCTTTCTGGATTACACGCTAAGGGGTAATTAAATTCTTCGCTCACCACATGCCCTTTCTGCAAATACCCCTAGCTTCACAGTATTGGCAAACGCTATCAGGTGCAAATGCTTGCATAGGTTTGCGTGCCCACAAACCATTTAAGTCTTGGGTGATCTGATCAGAAAACTGAGTCATCAGTTCGGGCATATTCTCTACTGGATGGGCCCGGATGGCTTTATCCTCACCTTTATCCAAGTCGGCCTTGAGACTCACCCACTCAGCCTGATCCACCTTACGACCCGGAATATGGGCAGCACTGGGATTTTCACTGGCAGCACGGGCATAAATTAACAACTGTGGATCATCCAAGAGATTCTCAGAGCGATCAGCAATCCGTTTCATCTTTTGATTTTTATAGTCAATAACAGCTGCTGCTGTGCTATCGGACTGATGAATATCAAATCGGTCAGCGCGCCCTGAAATACGAATATCTCTTTGCACACCATTTTGGTCAGTCAAACTCAATGTGAAGCCAACGGTGAGCTCCGCATCGTGATAGCGCCAACCTTCATTTTCTCTTTTGATTTGCCAATCAATAAAGCTAGGAATTTGTTTTTGCCAATCCCTGAGTATTCCCAACACTCTCGCATCACCAGATATCAGACGCTCAAATTCTTGTTCCGAGCATTTGATTAAGTGTTCAATCATCCACTGGCGCCGCATCTCTGCGCCTTCATGAACTGGTGAATGCGACTTCGCCTCCTCCGTCTTGAGGTTCTGAAAAAATGTTTTTAGAAGTGCATGTAAAGTCTGGCCTGCGAGAGAGGCGTCAAAACCTTCCTCGAATTCCTTTGCCTTTCGTAATCCTAATAGGCTGCTAACGTAATAGCGGTAAGGGCAATCCCGCAAAGCCTTATAGGCACTAGGCGAGACGGTTACCGGAATCGCCAAATCCTTATCTGGCACACCCACTGACATCTGAATCGGCTGCGATATACCCTCATATACCTCTGGCTTTAACTCAATTGCTTTCCAGTCTTTTAATTGAGTCTGCAAGCGCTGGATCCAAGCGGATGGACGAAGGGGTTCACCACTTTTACTTTTGCTCTGCCACAGAAAATCTACAGACTGACAAGACGCTAACAATTGCGATAGGTCTCTTGCCTGCTGCACATATTGCGCAGCAATCGTAGAAGACTTGAGGTAGCGATTAAGCGTATCCGAGAAAAATAATGGCGGCTCAGAAAACGCTGGTAACTGTTGCTCATCGCATCCAACCAACACTACCGCATCAAACTGACGCAAACGTGTTGAACTTAGTGGCAAGATACTCAAAGTGGCTTGCGCTTCTTTGCCAGCCTCCTCATAAGTCGCTTCTTCAATCACTGTTTTTAAGAGGCTAAGCCATTCTGGCAATCGCATCTTCAGCTTGCTGTAAATGCCATCGCTGAGATTAAAACTATTCAACACCTCTAGTAGCTGCTTACCTGCCGCATCCTTTTCCAGGCGCCCTGCCATGCCAGTATCTACTAGGTTTTTCTGCAAAACGTCATAGGCACTGGTGCAATCTAACGACAATTGCTGCCAAGCAACGTGCAGGTGCCGTACAAATTTGATGAGATCGATTAAATGCTCATTAGGAGAGCCGCCATTAGAAGCCGCATGCTTATTGGCACGCTCTATCGCCATGAGAAAAGTTTCCCATCCGGACTTCGCCTGACTGGCAATCAAAATATCTTCAAGCTGCGCCAGTAATCCAACACATACTTCAGGAGATTTATTGAGACTATGCGCCAGATCAAAATAGGGATTTTGTAGAAACTCTAGTAAAGCACTTGCACTTGGCCCCTCTTTAGGTGAGCGAATAACTTCAAGCCAACTATCAAAGGCTGCTGCTGCTCTAGTGGTGGATAACTTCCAGCCAGTTTCATCACGAATACGCAATGCACCACCCAAGCGACTCAATAATGCTCGCGCTCTTCGAGCTGCTAAACGATCTTGCGCAACCAAGGCAATATTCTTTTTACCGGCAATGAGGTGAGCCTCAATTGATTTGGTTGCAGCCCAAGCCAGCTCTTCAAAGCGCCTCGCAACCAATAAGCGCCAGCCATCATTTCTATTGGCTTGAATATTGCGATTCACTTGAGATTGTTCTGCAGGGTTTGCGGATGCTATCTGACCTTCCAGATCAAGCCCACAAAGTGCTTCAGACCAAAGAGCCACTGAATTCCAACAAAGGCTTACGTGCACCACAGGTGCAAACTGTGCGTAATCACTTAGGTAGCACTCAATCAACTCTTTATCAACCGATTTTGGGTCTGCGGTCTGCACCCAAATAAATGGGCGCCTATTGTTGTGCTGATTTTCTGCAATGGTTTTTGCCAATTGCATATGTGCCGCCATCGCTAAATGTTTGCGTATCACTGGGTCGCCAAGATTGGTGAGGTATCGCCAAAAAGTGAGAAGTACCGCAGACTCTTCATCTACAACATTGCGCGCGAGACCAACATAAGCTTTTGCAATTGCCTGATCTAATACAAGCTCCACCTTCTTAAGCCAAACTTCTGCATCTAAAGCATGTGTTTTTAGTAAGTCATTAAGCTCGCCCTGCAATTGTGGAATAACCACTTCAGACAATGAATCGCATGCATCAATCACCGCCTGCGCCAACCCCCAAGCTCCTGCTTCGCTTTCTGCCTTGAACCATGCTTGCAAGGTTTTGTGTTTTCGCAGATTGGCAAAGACCGACAACCATCTCTCCAAATCACTTTGCTTCTTTGGAAACTTCCATGCACCAGGCGCTGCTTCTAGCCAATCAGCAAAACTGATTACCTGAGGCAAGAAAGCAATATTGTTTGGCAGGTCTTTTGGTCGGCTTTGCTCTAAGGCAGCCCGCACCCCTATGAGTGGACCGGCAGTACTCAGCACCACCAAGGGGCGTTGATTTGTTTGCAGCGCACAATCCCAAATGCCTTTTGCCAGCTGCGTCAGAGCTTGACTATCAGGCACGATGGACCAAGCCTGCGGCTGCTTTTGGTCAGAAATAATGGGAAAAGGCTGAGACATTAATGGCGTAATTTATCTATTTTGAGCAGAACGTTCCGCTTATTGCTAATATAAGCGTTGTAACGACATAATTAAATAACTCGCTAAATAAGTCTAAATAAGGAATTTTCATGAGTGCCGGCATTAAATATGTAACTGACGCCTCTTTCGAACAAGACGTCCTCAAGTCCGATAAACCTGTTCTGCTCGACTTCTGGGCTGAGTGGTGTGGTCCTTGCAAAATGATTGGTCCAATCTTGGAAGAGCTCGCTGGCGAGTATGGCGACAAGCTTCAGATCGCAAAAATGAACGTGGATGAGAACCAAGGCGTTCCTGCCCAGTTCAATATTCGCGGCATTCCTACCCTGATCCTCTTTAAAAATGGCACCGTGGCTGCTCAAAAAGTAGGCGCTTTGGCCAAATCCCAGTTGACTGCGTTTATTGATAGTCATCTGTAAATAGTCTCAGACCACAGGTTCACCCGCTGAGCCTGTGGTTTTTACCGATTTACCGCAGTTGCTAGACCCGTTTTTTAGTGTAGTATTACTCAAACGCACTAATCAGTGCTCCGATTTTCAGTAATTTACCTCCCCCTTCTTTAGCAAATTTCCAAATTCTGTTTTTCCACATCTGCGTGATCTTTATCGGCGCAGCGATACCCCAAAACAAATTCCCAATATTCATTTTTATCTTTACCAACACCCGAGAACCACATGCAATTAACTGAACTTAAAGGCCTCCACGTATCCGCCCTGCTTGAAATGGCTGCTAGCCTGGAGATTGAAAATACACAACGGATGCGCAAACAAGAATTGATGTTTGCCATTCTGAAGAAACGTGCGAAGGCTGGTGAAACTGTATTTGGCGATGGCACTTTAGAAGTATTGCCTGATGGCTTTGGTTTCTTGCGTTCCCCAGAAGCTTCCTATATGGCTTCTCCTGATGATATTTATATCTCTCCTGCACAGATCCGCAGATTTAACTTACACACTGGCGATAGCGTTGAGGGAGAAGTACGCACACCTAAAGATGGCGAACGTTACTTTGCATTAGTCAAGGTAGACAAGATTAACGGTTTAGCTCCAGAAGCACTTAAAAACCGCATCATGTTCGAAAACTTAACGCCATTACACCCTAACCGCGTGATCGGCTTAGAGCGTGATATCAAGGCCGAAGAGAATCTGACTGGCCGAATCATCGACATGATCTCCCCAATTGGTTATGGTCAGCGTGGTTTGATCGTGGCCTCACCAAAGTCCGGTAAGACAGTGATGATGCAACACATTGCGCATGCCATCTCTGCAAACAATCCGGATGCAATCTTGATCGTTTTGCTCGTTGATGAACGTCCTGAAGAAGTTACCGAAATGCAACGCTCCGTTCGTGGTGAAGTGGTTGCCTCAACTTTTGATGAGCCAGCTGTGCGTCACGTTCAAGTTGCCGAGATGGTGATTGAAAAAGCTAAACGTTTAGTAGAGATGGGCAAAGATGTCATCATCTTGCTTGACTCGATTACTCGTCTTGCACGCGCATACAACACAGTTGTCCCTTCATCCGGCAAGGTACTTTCAGGCGGTGTGGATGCCAATGCATTGCAACGTCCTAAGCGTTTCTTTGGTGCCGCTCGCAATATTGAAGAAGGTGGTTCATTAACCATCATCGCTACCGCCCTGATTGAAACTGGCAGCCGTATGGACGACCTCATTTATGAGGAATTCAAAGGCACTGGCAATATGGAAGTTCACCTCGAGCGTCGTTTGGCTGAGCGTCGTGTTTACCCATCTATTAATCTCAATAAGTCGGGTACTCGCCGCGAGGAATTATTGGTTAAAGCCGAAAATCTCCAGAAGATCTGGGTATTGCGTAAATTGCTGGCCGATATGGACGATATTGAGGCAATGAACTTTATTGTCGATAAGCTCAAATCCACCAAAAACAACGGCGAATTCTTTGACCTCATGCGTCGCGGAGGCTAATTTAAGGGTCTAGGGGGCTGTTTTAGCCCTTTTTAGACCCTCAAAGTGCGCTTTGTCCTTGATTTCATGGCATAATTTCGCCTTTGCTGCATTATTAACTTGCTTTTAAAACCTGGGAAAGTATTTAAGTCAATTTGACTAAAACGGCTACCCGCTCTTAGGACTCAACATGAAACCTGGCATTCACCCCGACTATCGCGAAATCGTCTTTCTAGACGTTTCTAATAACTTCAGCTTCAAGACTCGTTCCACGATGCCTACTAAAGAGACAATCAAGTGGGAAGATGGCAATGAATATCCATTAGCCAAGATCGAGACTTCTTCTGAATCACACCCTTTCTACACTGGTACCCAGAAAATTATGGATACCGCTGGTCGTGTTGAGAAATTCCGTCAGAAATTCGGAACTAAAGCTGTTGCTAAAGCTTCCGGTGATGGCGCTGCTAAAACAGCTGAGAAAAAAGCTGCTGCTGCAGAAGCTAAAGCTGCTGAAAAGCCAGCTAAGAAGAAGGCTTAAACCACTTCTAATCGCAGGGTATGTTTAATACCTGCTCTGCGAGATAATCAAGGCAGCGTTTGCTGCCTTTTTTATTTTGAACTTCACTCATGGTCAAACTTACTGCCGCTGCCACTAAATCGATTCCGCGAATGATTATTTTTTCGCTGACATTGATTTATGGTTTTGCCGGCCTCTTCTTTCGGGACCCCTGGAAGAATGAAGATGCGGTTGGCTTTGGTGGCATGTGGACTCTCTTTCGCGGCAATACGATCGACTGGATTGTGCCCCATCTTATAGGCCGCGACATTTCACTAGGTACACCCCTGCCATATTGGATGGGCGCCACACTCATTAAATTATTTGGTCCATGGATTGGCGCAGCTAATGCTGCTCGACTGTATTCAGCCATCTGCTTTTTTGCTGCAGCGCTAGCTATTTGGTATGCCACTTATTTATTAGGGCGTCGTCGTGAAGTGCAGCCAATGGCTTTGGCTGTTGGTGGTCAGCCTAATATGAAGAGCTACGGCATGACCTTGGCTGATGGCGCGCTATTGATTTTCTTGGCATGCGTCGGTCTTGCGCAACGCGCCCATGAAACCACACCTATGATGGCGCAACTCATGGGTATCAGTATCGTGCTTTACGGCACAGTACGCGGTTTAGATAAACCATGGCAAGGGGGCTTATGGACCGGCCTGGGTATCGCCATCGTGGCGCTATCAAGCAACCTGACTTTGAGTTTGATCGTGGTCAGCTCTACCATTATTGCGGTGCTTGCCAGCAATGCAAAATTGCGTTTTCGCTGGACGCTTACCGGTACCGCTTTGGGTTTAATTGGTTTTGCAATTTGGCCTTTGGTTTGGTATTTCGCAGACCTTCCTCCTTACTGGCGTCACATCGCCGAAGAAGGTTGGCGCAATATGCCAGAAATGCGTTCCACACCTTCAATTGAGTCACTAGGATTTTTAAGTGTGAACTTCTGGGCGTATGCTTGGCCTGTTTGGCCCCTAGCTATTGTTTCGCTTGCACACTGGGGTCGCGTTAAAGAAGCGGGTGCTTGGCGTGCCCCACACCTCGCTATCCCATTAAGTTTGTTTATTGGCAGCTTAATTTACGTGCTGTTCCGCCTAGAAGCGAATGAGCATGACTTAATGATCTTAATTCCAAGTCTTTCGATCATCGCTGCCTTTAGCCTTCCAGTTCTTAAGCGCAGCGTCATTAGCTTTATCGACTGGTTTGCGATGTTTAGCTTTACGCTGATTGCGCTCGCCATTTGGATTATTTGGTTAGCAAAGGTCACGGGCTATCCAGAAACAACTGCGGCTAATATTGCGCGCCTCCTCCCTGGATTTGAGAGTCAATTTAATCTATTGGCCTTTATCGTAGCGCTGACAATTACCGGCGTATGGTTAGCAGTAGTGCGCTGGAGAACTTCACGTGCCCCAAAAGAAATTTGGCGCTGCTTGATTATCTCCGCCTCTGGCACCACTTTAATGTGGGTGCTCCTCATGACATTATGGCTTCCAACTATTAATTACGCCAAAACCTATCGCCATGTTTCAGCACGCTTGGTGCAAGTAGTCCCATCAGGTGGTGGTTGCATTGATACAAGCAACATCGGCTTTGCACAGCTCGCCTCTTTTGAGTATTTTTCTAAACTCAATTTACGCGATGACCCAAATTGTCCATGGATGTTGACGCATAGCCAATCTGAGGCAAAAGCATACGCGCAACTTAATAATAAAAAGTTGAACCTTCTCTGGGAAGATCGTCGCGCAGCTGATCGCGATGAACGTCTGCGTCTTTACGAAGTAATTCCAGAATAAATCGTGCTGCACTTCAAGTTATCGCGCCTTCGCGAGGATATTCCTTCTTTACTAAAACTAGCTGGACCACTATTAATTGGTCAGCTTGCAGTCATTGCGTTTGGTGTCCTCGATACTGCGATGACTGCACGTTACTCCGCGGATGACCTCGCCGCACTAGCAATGGCATCCGCTATTTTCATTAGCATCTATGTGGGTCTAACAGGTGTTGTCTCTGCACTCGCACCTATTGCTGGACAACTCTTTGGCGCAAAACGTTTTCATGAAATCGGCGAAGAAGTTAGACAAGCAACTTGGCTTGCTTTAGGTCTTACTGTATTTGGCTGCTTTATTTTGCTAAACGCCGATCACCTATTAGCCATTTCACAAGTGAACGGGGTGATTGAGGATAAAGCAAAGTTGTATCTCAACATTTTGGCTATCGGCTTACCAGCAAGCATGGGAATGCGGGTACTGATGGCATTACATAATGCCGTCTCGCGCCCTACTGTGATCACCGTAGTTCAGATCATTGGGCTGGCACTAAAACTTCCCTTGAACCTACTGTTTATTTATGGTGGTTTTGGCATTGACGGCATGGGCGGCCCTGGGTGCGCTGTAGCCACCGTCATCATCAACTGGTCTTGGTTATTAATGACTCTTGGCTTTGTCATGTTTGACCGCTTTTACAGACCGTTTAAGATCTTTGCGCGCTTTAGCCTGCCGAATTGGCATCGCATTTGGACCTTGCTAAAACTAGGCACACCAATTGGTTTTAGCTACCTGATTGAAGTGACTTCATTCACCTTCATGTCGCTCTTTATTGCACGCCTTGGGACCACTGCATTAGCTGGCCACCAAATTGTGGCCAATATGGGAACGGTGATTTATATGGTCCCCTTATCCCTTTCGATTGCTACGATGACTTTAGTGTCGCAATCTATTGGCGCCAACAAACCCGAGCGCGCGGAAGAGATAGGCTGGTCATCAGTATTGTTTACAACCGCACTTTGTATCAGCATTGGAATAGCCGTTTGGATATTCAGGATACAACTGCTTGACTTGTATGACCCGCCAGCAGAAGTGAAAGTATTTTCCATTCCACTCTTTTTGTTTATTGCTTTTTATCAAGTCTTTGATGCTTTACAAGTGACTGCAGCATTTATTCTGCGTGCGTATCGCATCGCTTTTTGGCCCATGGTGATTTACGCTGGCTCGCTCTGGGGCGTAGGCCTTGGTGGTGGCTACTTAATGGGATTTAATGTCCTCGGCAATACACCTACATTCTTGCAAGGCGCTAATGGCTTTTGGGCAGGCAATAGCTTGAGCCTAGGTTTGGCTGCATGCTTCTTACTCTACCTCTTCAGAAGAACGGCGGAGCGCTATGAGAAAACACATCCGCCAGTAGAAACCTAGACAGCAAATACCCTAGGGCTTAACGATAGTTTGATCCTGGGGCAGGCGTTGCATAACTAGGAACTTGATTACCTTTGGAATACATGCACTGCTGGTAGGCAATGTTGTATTGGGCTTGCGCTTGGTTTTGTTTGCCAGAGGCATTCATGGCACCGATTGCAGAACCACCTAACAATCCCACCCCCGCACCAGTCCCAACACCTGTATGACTTCCGCCACCAATCACAGCACCAGCAGCGGCACCAAGAGCGGCTGCCAAAGCTGCGCTCGTCACACCCTCTTTAAGAGCGGCATCACCAGTATCTTTCACGGCATTTGCAGCAAACTCTCTACATACTTTATCTTCTTGCTGAAATACTTCGAACGGCTTTCCTTCGCGCGGCATGATCGCGACAGTTGGGCCGGTTGGGGCGGATACGCAGGCAGATAATGACGCAATAACTGATGCGGTTAACACTGCGTTTCGAGTAAATCGTTTCATTACAAATAAATCCTTCGCTATTCTGGAATTCTAAATATATTGAATGAAATATATTTAGTGCTGTAACTGGGCATTACCTGTGGGAGGAGTTGCAGACTGAGTTTGCCAACCACTTGGGCACTCTTGCACATATGGGAAATACTTGCCGCTAGCAGCACAGTAATACCAAACTGCGGGTTGTGGTTGCGCAGCCAAAACCATGGGTTGCGGGGGTGGAGCATAAGCCACTACGGGTGGTGAATACACCACTGGCGGAGCATAGTAACCAGCGTAAGGGCCGTAATAAGGTCCAGCATAAGCCCAATTACCACCCCAACCTGGACCCCAGCCGCGGCCATAAAAACCATATGGTGCTGGACGCCAACCACCATAGCCACCGCCAACGGATACATTCCAGCCTACATTACCTGCCTGAGCTATCACGGGCGAAGCTAGCAATAAAGCCATTACGGCAAGCCCTAAAAGTCTGAATTGATTAATGCGCTTCATCATCGACCCCCATATATTGGTCTTGTATATCTGTATGAATTTATTTTAATTTTTACTGGTCTTACTAGCAATAACGCTTCAAATCTGGTCAAGCTGACAAGAAAATAAATATTTATTGAAAAGAGGCGCGAACACCTTTTGCTACTCTAATTTTGCACCCGATTGCTGCACCACCCTTCCCCATTTGCTTGCTTCTGAGGAAATCAGCTTAGAAAGATCTTTTGGACTGCCAGGCGCAGGATCGAGGCCGCCAGCCAGAAGACGGGATTTCACCTCAGGGTTAGCCAAGGTTTGGTGCACCATTTGATTTAAGCGCATTTGAATCTGGGGCGGCAAATTTGCTGGCGCCATTAAAGAAAACCAAGATACCGCTTCAAAACCAGTCAGCCCTTGCTCTGCTAGGGTCGGAATTTCCGGGGCAGCATGTGAACGCTTTAATGTGGTGACGCCCAATGCCTGAACTTCGCCTGCTTTAATTAAAGCCAAAGAGGATGACAGGTTATCAAAGAGCATTGAAATGCGACCGCTGAGTAAGTCAGGCAGCGATTGAGCACGTCCTTTGTATGGGATATGCCTGATCTGTACGCCCGCCATTTCCTTAAACAATTCACCAGACATATGTAGTGAGGTGCCAACCCCAGAAGAGCCAAAAGTGAGTTGGTTTGGCTTTGCCTTTGCCAGTTCAATTAATTCATGAAGATTGCTGACGCCTAATTTTTTATTGACGATCAATACGTTCGGCGTGCTAGCTAAAAAACTGATGGGCGTGAAATCCTTCACAGGATCAAAAGACATCTTTTCATACAGCGCACCATTAATGGCATGTATGCCCACCGTACCAATCAATAAGGTGTAGCCATCAGGCTCGCTCTTAGCAACTATATCTGCGCCTATATTGCCACCATAACCTGGCTTGTTCTCTACTAGCACCGGCACACCCAGACTCTGCTGCCAGCTTTCTGCTAATACACGCGCTAAGATATCAGGCGCACCACCTGGCGTAAAGGTAACAATAATCCGAATTGGCTGCCGCGGCCAAGCGGAATTCGCTACTGATTTAGATTGCCCATGAGCACTAATAGTCACCAGCAACGCTAGACAGAAAAGCAGGAGTTGCTTACAAGCCCTGGAGTATTGCATATTTGATTTACTGAGAACTAGACCGAAATGTCTAAGTTAAAAACCAAGGTAGGAGCGAAGCCATATCAAACCCTTGTATTTCGTGGGAGTGTCATCACAAGGACCAATACCGCATTCTAGTAAAGTGGAAAGAAGATTTCCAAATACTAAAAGTATAAAAATAATTATCAAAGCATTTGCAAACCAAGAGCGCGAGCGAACATCGCGATTAGGTAGCATCAAGAGAACTGCTAAACCGAGTAACAAGCCGGTATAACCAACATAGGCCCAAGTATAAAAATGCAACTCTAGAAAAGTGGTTCCATACCCTTTATCGCCAGGTAAAACATGAATCAGCACTTGACGCAAAGAAACCATCATGCCAACTAGACCGCCGATAATGCCCCAGCCGTAGTGAGCGGAATGTGCGCCGCAACGAATATTTAAAACCAAGGCGAAACCAATGACCACAAACCCAATGCGCTGCATTAAACACAAGGGGCAAGGTAGCTCACCAAAATACAGCTGATCAAAAAACGCATAAGACGAAACGCCAACAACAGCCAATAAGGCAAGCTGATTTCCTAGGGCTGCTAATGAGGGAAAAGAATGTCTAGTCACGGCGTTTACAGACTAATGTTGAGGTGGCTAGTTGCATGAAAACGGAACCAAACCAACAGTATCCCAACGGTAATTGCCAAAACTACCAAGCCTGCAAGACGCTTCTCAAACCAGACTAGAACAAGTCCGATAAAAGCTGTCAGAAAGGGTAGAAACATATACATAGGAGAATTCTAGCGCACGACACTCGACGTATCACCAAAAGAGGTATTACAGGGTTTAAGGAGTGGTCTTTTATATGGATCTACTGACAAGCGATTGTTTAGAATAGCTCCATGACTATTCACTCCACCCCGCCCTGCTTGGATCTAGAAATCGATGGAATGATTGCATGGGTGACCTTTAATAATCCGGCTGCCCGCAACGCACTAACTTGGCCGATGTATGAAGAGCTTAAGCAGATTTGTGATTCATTAGCTACAAATGAGGCTATTCGAGTCACTATATTGCGGGGGGCAGGAGATAAAGCGTTTGTATCTGGCAGTGACATCGAACAATTTGTTGGCCTTAAAAAAGATGAGGCTTATGAGGTGGCTGTTGACCACATCTTTGCCTCCCTGCAACAACTACCTCTGCCAACTATTGCCATGATTGAAGGTTTGGCGGTAGGCAGTGGGCTTTTAATGGCGACCGCTTGTGATTTTCGTATTTCAACTCCAGATGCTCGCTTTGGTATACCTGTTGCGAAGACTTTAGGAAACTGTTTATCGCCAAGCAATCTTTCCTGGCTTGCAGCGCACCTTGGGATTCCGTTGGTTAAAAAAATGCTGCTGACAGCAGAACTGATCAAAGCACCAGAATTATTAGAGTCAGGATTTCTCTACCAAACCGCAGAAGCTGCAGATCTTCGAACATCTGTCAATGCGCTTGCTGAGAAACTGGCAGCTCTAGCGCCAATCACTCAAAAAGCAAGCAAGCTCACATTAGCCCGCTTACTTCAAAGCAATCTTCCGGACTGCACAGATCTCATGCGAGAGACCTATAACAGCAAAGACTTTAAGGAGGGCGTGAATGCCTTCTTGGAAGGTCGTCCACCCCAGTGGGTAGGCAAGTAAAACGATTACTGCAACTCAGACCCTAGGGCATGTATCGTCCCAAGCCTCTTTTGCATTTACAGAATTTTTGTCTTTAAGTTTGCCAAGCCTGCAACGCTGCCCTCGAGAACATCACCCTTTTTCACCGGCCCTACTCCTGCTGGAGTGCCTGAGAAAATAAGGTCACCCGGTTCTAAAGTGAATAAGGTAGAGAGATACGCGATGGTGTCGGGAACATTCCATATCAGTTGATTGAGATCGCCTTCTTGACGAACCTCACCGTTCACTAAAAGCTTAACAGCGCCCTTAGCCGGATGGCCACATTGACTTGCAGGCGTAATCTCGCCACAAGGAGCCGACTGATCAAACGCCTTGCCTGTATCCCAGGGGCGACCCATTTTCTTTGCCTCGCCTTGTAGGTCACGGCGAGTCATATCTAAACCAACTCCATAACCATAGACATGGTCTAGTGCTTTATCAGCAGAAATATTTGCACCACCCTTGCCTATCGCCACCACCATTTCGATCTCATGGTGCACATCGCTCGATAGGCTTGGATATGCCATATCTTTACCATCCGTCACAATCGAATTAGCAGGCTTCATAAAAAAGAAAGGGGGCTCACGATCAGGATCATGACCCATCTCGCGCGCATGATCTGCATAGTTACGGCCCACGCAGTAAATGCGATTCACCGCAAAGCGTCGAGTATCGCCTGTTACTGGCAAAGAAATCACTGCTGGTGGTTCAATCACAAATGCTGAAGACATAAAAACCTTTCAAAGAATTTTGATGGATACATGTTTTATTTCTGATACTTGGAAGTATGACGCAATTTCAGCAACAAAATACTAAGCGCTAAAGCAAAGGTCATCGCATTTGCCAGTATGAGGGGCCACTTTTCAATAATGAGGCCATAAACTAACCACAAACCCACGCCCACCGTAAACAAAGAGTACATCCCCAATGAAATCCCCGAAAGGTCTCGGGTACGCCAAGACTGAATTGCTTGGGGCAAAAAGGCTATGGTGGTCAAGAATGCAGCGCAATAACCAATCATCTCAATTTGGTGTGGCTCTAAAGTCATTTGCCCATTGTAGTTAGGGAAATTTAGAAATCATTGACGCAGCGCATGAATTTTTATACCGTAGATAGTAGAAAATCCCTTCTTACCCCACTATTAAAAATACAAAATGAGACAACCTATTATTAAAGGCCTTGGCCTACTTCTTTGTACTGGCTTCATTTGCGCGCCCTTGCTAGCCCAAACCAATAGCGCCACAATCAAAAACTATCCAGACAAGCCCATTAAATTGGTAATACCCTATCCGCCTGGTGGTGCCACTGATGTCATTGGGCGAATCATGGCGCAAGAACTCTCCAAATCACTAAATCAACAGGTCGTACCTGATAACCGTGCGGGGGATAGCGGCAATATCGGCGCCGATATGGTTGCTAAATCTCCAGCCGATGGTTACACGCTGTTAATGGGGGCGCTGACATCGCACTCCATTAATGCAAATCTTGATAAAGATAAGATCAAATACAACTTGGAGAAAGACTTCACGCCAGTTGACGTGGTGGGAGTTGTGCCATTGGTTTTTGTGGTGAACCCATCAGTCCCTGTAAAGAATATGAAAGAGTTCATCGCTTATGCCAAAGCAAATCCGGGTAAGCTAACATTTGCTTCGTCAGGCGCTGGTGCCCCACAGCGACTTGCCATGGAAATGTTTCGCTATCAGCTTGGCTTAGATCTATTGCACGTTCCCTATAAAGGCAGCGGCCCCGCTATGACTGATTTAGTGGGCGGACAAGTGCTCACCATGTCTGAAACAGTGCCTGCAGCCTTGCAATTTATTCAAGCAGGTCAGCTTAGGCCCCTTGCTGTGACTACCGCTAAACGCATTAGTCAACTACCTGATGTTCCCACGGTCACTGAAGCTACAGGTTTGCCAAACTTTGACGTGGTGAGTATGTTTGGTATTTTGGCTCCAGCAGGAACACCTAAACCCATCATCGATAAACTCAGTGCAGATATCAAGATCATCTTGCAACGCCCTGAAGTACAAGAGCGCATGTTAGCCGCTGGTGTCTATGTAAACTTTTTGTCGCCAGCAGAATCTGCCAAGCGCATTCACAATGAATTAGCTATGTGGGGCAAGGTAGTGAAGGACGCCAATATCAAATCAGATTGATAGGCTTACTTTTTCAGGCCCGCTTTGCGTGCTTCAACTTCGTTATTGATAGCTGCTAGCGTTTTAGCATCTGGTGGACTCCAATTTCCACCCGAGTTATTGACCATATAAACTAAAGCATTAGCAAAGCCCTCAACACTCAGGTTGGGGCTGCCCCCTTTGGGCGGCATTCCTCGCACGCCAAAATAAGCATGCCCTGTCAACTCTACCTGACCCTCAGCTATTAATGACTTCCATTTGGCTTTGTCGCCAAATTTTGGGGCATTGAGAACGCCAGTAGCGTGGCAATTTGCGCAGACTTGTTTGTAGGTATTCTCGCCAGATTGGGCCATTGCTAGACTTGAGCCGCATACGGCTGCTAGACATGACACCAAAGAGATAAAGGACTTAAAGCGCATCTGGACACCTCTTAACGAATGAATGATTAAGAATGTATCTCAAATTGAGGATATCTGCACTGCGTTGATCAAAAACAATTAGGCCAATCCAAGGGCGCTAGCAAGCTGATAGGTTATGAAGGCTGCCAAGTAAGCTAAGCCAAATAAGTAGCTAAGCATAATGACTGGAATCTTCCATCCGCCTGTCTCGCGCTTAACCGCTGCGATAGTCGATAAACACTGTGGTGCAAATACAAACCAGGCCAGCAAAGACAATGCAGTAGCCAAAGACCAGCCACTAGAAATTAAAGGGATCAATGCCTCTGTTGCGTCTACGCTTGAACTAGAAAGCGCATATACCGTTGCCAGTGAGCTGACTACAACTTCACGAGCGGCCATACCTGGCACTAAAGCAATACTGATTTGCCAATTAAAGCCAATCGGCGAGAAGATGTGTGCGAGGGCTTGTCCAATCATGCCAGCAAAACTATATTGAATCGGCGACCCTGTCGCACCTTCAGGTGGAAATGGAAAACTAGATAGTGCCCACAAACCAACGGTCATGAGCAAAATAATTCCACCGACACGACGCAGGAATATCTCTGCACGTTGCCACAAGCTGATAGCTAAATTACCTATGCGTGGCAAGTGATAACTTGGCAACTCCATCATGAGCGCATTCATCTTAAATTGCTCGCTAGTAAAGCGCTTCAGAATCCAGGCTACAGCCATCGCGCCCAATATTCCAGCAAGGTAGAGCAAAAATAGCACCAAGCCCTGTAGATCAATACCAGCCCAGAGCTTTTGCTCAGGAATGAATGCAGAGATTAATAAGGCGTAGACCGGTAAACGCGCAGAGCAGGTCATCATAGGTGCAATCAAAATGGTCACCATGCGATCGCGCGCATTAGAAATACTTCGTGTGGCCATGATGCCTGGAATAGCACAAGCAAAACTAGACAGCAATGGAATAAAGGATCGACCAGAGAGTCCAACGGATCCCATCACCCGATCGAGCAAATAAGCTGCTCTTGGAAGGTAGCCAGATTCTTCAAGCAACAAGATAAAGAAGAACAGAATCAAAATTTGTGGCAAAAAAATCACCACGCCACCTAAGCCTGCCAAAATGCCATTGATTAATAAACTACGTAGCCAACCATTTGGCAGCAGCTCCACAATCTGCGCCCCTAAATACTCGACTGCTGTCTTAATGAGATCCATGGGTACGGTGGCCCAGCTAAATACCGCTTGGAAGATGCAAAAGAGCAACGCCACCAAAATCAAAGGACCAAAGACTGGGTGAAGCAACACCGCATCCAATCGATCGCTCAACTGGTCAGGAATGATTTGATCAAGCTTGAGGTTTTGCAAAATTCTTTGCACTTGAATGTTGTCGGTTTCAGTATGGGCAATATGAGATGCCACATTTTCCAGAGTGGCGTCGCTTGTACCAGTGCGCAGGCCATTGAGATTGCGCCAGTCCAAGTTTGATAAAAAGCGCTTAATCTCATCGGCACCATCTGCTTGAATGCCAACGCTGGTGAGTGCTGGCAAACCCAATTCATTCGATAGCGCAGCAGTATCAATCTGCAAGCCCTGTCGCTTGGCAATATCGAGCATATTGAGAACAACGATACAAGGCAGACCCAAGCGCTTTGCCGCAAGCACTAAGCGTAAATTGCGACGCAGATTCATGGCGCTCAATACGCAAACAACTAAATCTGGGCGCTTCTCGCCCTCAGCCCTTCCAAGTAGTACATTGCAAGTTACACGCTCATCAAGCGATCTAGGGTAAAGACTATAGGCGCCGGGCAAATCCAGAATGCGAATATTTTTACCGGACTCAAGGGATAGACGTCCTTCTTTGCGCTCAACAGTTACACCGGAATAGTTGGCAACCTTCTGTCGACTACCAGTCAATAAATTGAATAAAGCAGTTTTGCCACAATTGGGATTACCCAATAAGGCTACGAGCGGATCACTCGAATAAAAATGAACTTTAGCTTCAGACATGCGCTGCAGATTCAACCAAAATCAGACGCGCCTCAGATTGGCGTAATGCAAAAGTAGATGCACCCACGCGAACCATATAAGGCCCTTTACCCAAAAGACCTTTGCGCAATACCGTTACCTGCTCACCAGGCAAAAAGCCAATATCCTCCAACTGCCCCTTAATTTGAGGGGCGCCTTTGGGGGCATTGATTTCACTGACGCGATAAAGACTGCCTAAGTCGACCTGGTCCAAATTCATTCAATCTGCTTTTTTAGCTTGTGTATGGGTCATTATAACGACAAATGAGAATGAATATCATTCGTCTAAAGGGCGATTTAACATGAATAATGCCGCATTTAAGGGCCTAGGGGCTTGATCCAAAACAAAAACAGGTGGATTAATGCATACTGATTCACATATTCCATAATCTGAATGACTATGTACTTACCAAAACATTTTCTCGTTGAAGATCCTGCAATACTGGCTCAATTGATTGCCGAATACCCTCTTGCCATTATTGCGGGGAATATAGACGGTCATCTAGAAGTGAACCACCTCCCATTGATGTTGAGCGCAGATAGAACCAAGCTATACGGTCATATCGCCAAGATGAATCCACTAACCAAACTTGCGAGTAGCGGCAATCCTTCTGTTACAGCAATATTTAATGGACCGAATGCTTACGTAACGCCATCTTGGTACCCATCCAAGCAAGAGAGTGGAAAAGTAGTTCCAACTTGGAACTATGCTGTAGCGCATGCTGAAGGCACCATCAAGTTGATTGATGACCCACAATGGCTCAGAAGCCACGTTTCACAAATGACTGATATTCACGAACCTACATATCAGTCAACATGGAAGTTAGATGACGCCCCCGAAGAATATGTACAAACCATGCTCAAGGCCATTATCGGCATTGAGATCGATATCAAGAGCTTAGTTGGAAAATTTAAGCTCAGTCAGAATCGCCCTGCCGAGGACTTCGAGGCGGTTGTTACACAACTACGCCATTCGCCCAAAGAAGCTTTACAAGAAATGCTTCAATACATGAGAGCACCCAAGTAATCCGGAATGATCTAAGGAGTGGTGTAACCGTATTTTTGCAGAATAGCTTTGGCCTGAGACCCCTGCATGAAGCGATACAAATCAACCGCCTCTGGAGGCGCACCTTTGATGAGAACCATGCGCTGCTTAATGGGATCATAAAACTTAGAATCCACCAATACGAAACGGGTTTGCTTTACAAGTTCTGGTGACTTTGCCAAAGAAAAAGCAGTAAATCCAATATCAGCCGCACCACTCACCACGTAGGCTGTAGCGGCGCCAATATTATCGGCATAAACCAACTTATCTTTGGCAAGATCCCAAAGACCTTCTGCTTTTAAATACTGAACTGCCGCCCTACCATAGGGCGCAAGCTCAGGTTTTGCAATCGCAACCTTATTGGCCTTAGCAATCGCTTTTGCAATATCTGCTTTACCGTCCAGTAAGTCGATACCCGAAGAGGATTTAGTAATAATGGCTAACTTACCAATGGCATATATAACGCCCTCATCTACTGTCTTGCCATTTTTATAGAGCTCGCTTGGGAAATACTCGTCGGCAGAAATAAACAAATTAAATGGAGCGCCATTCATAATCTGCGTCGTGAAGTTGCCGGAGGAGCCATAAACCACCCTCATCTCCGGCCTGCCTGTAGATCTAAATGAGGTCATGATTTCCGCAAAGGCATCCTTCATGTTTGCGGCAACCGCGACAGTCGATACCTGTGCAAGTGCACTGGCAGTAAAAAGCCAAAATGTCGCAAAGAAGGCAAGGAGTCGCATGATCATATGCAGTCCATTCTAGTAGATTCGGCGCTATATAAAAGCCTCAAGAAAACTACAGCCATTCCTGAATTTGTCTATTTAAGCTAACCGCCTTATAACCTGGAGTCTCTCCAGAAGAACTTCGGATTTTGCGTATCAATTTAGATGAAACTGATTGGGCTGCCATCTCTTTATGCATCGCAATAAAGAAAATTTCATCTCTTAAGGGCACAAAACCCAAGCCGTTTTCGATAGCAATGTTCTTGACCCCCAAACCAACATCAGCTTTGCCAGCGAGTATGGCGTTGGCGACGGCTGAATGGGTAAACTCTTCATGCAAGTAACCGTTAATTTCCAATGGATCGACCCCTTCCTCCATGAGAAGCTGATCCAACAACAATCGAGTCCCGGACCCAATCTGTCGATTAATAAATCGAATCCTTTTGCCCATCAAATCCTCAACCGAACGAATATGTAGTGGATTTCCCTTTTTGACAATCAATCCTTGGATGCGTTTCATCACGGGATAAATTTCAATATTATTTTTTGATAAGCGCTGATAGATTGCCTTCGAACTACCAGGGTCAGAAACATGATATCCAGCAATGTGTGCCTCATTGTTCAGAAGCTTCTCCAAAGATTCGCCTGAGCCCGCAATCTTGAGCTCAACTCCTTTTATTTCTCCAGCTGCTTTTTGAATAATGGAATCACTACTGGAGAAAAATTTCCAACGAATTCTTTCTGACTTTTGTATTTTCTGAATCTCTTTTACCAGAAGATCATGGTACTGGGCATCGTACTTCAGATACCCCGCTTGCATGTCTTCAATAAACTGAATTAAAAATGTACCGAATTCAGTCAATTTAGACCCATGACCTTTTGTCCGAACAATCAGCGGCATACCTAATTCATCTTCAACCTGATTTAATTTTCCCCAGGCTCCCCTATAGGAAGTACCTGATTTCTTGCTGGCAATTACTAGAGAGCTGCCGCCACCAATATCTTTGAGCAACTGAGCAAGCCAAATGAGGTCCACCGAGGTTTTTCCTTCAGCTTTGGTCTTAACAATTAGGGTTGGTCGCACTTCAATTTGCATATGTAATCTTTTGCATATTCATTAAGTATTAATGTATGCGATGATAGACATTTAATCAACTACTTAGAGTGCAGACATGAAAAAAATGATTCGCAAACTATTCCTTACGGCACTAGCAGCCCTATCCATTACATCGTTTGAGTTATACGCCCAAGAAAAAAGTATTGTGGTGTCCTCCACCACCTCCACCGAACAATCCGGCCTTTTTAATTACATGCTGCCAATTTTTAAAATGAAGACTGGCATTGAGGTGAAGGTTGTTGCTGTCGGTACTGGCCAAGCATTAGATATTGGTCGTCGTGGCGATGCAGATGTCGTATTTGTTCATGACAAACCTGCCGAAGAAAAATTCGTGGAAGAAGGTTATTCGACCAAGCGCTACGAAGTGATGTACAACGACTTTATTTTGATTGGGCCCAAATCCGATCCGGCAAAAGTCGGTGGCGGCAAGGATATCCAAGCGGCATTTCAAAAGATTTCTGCAGCGCAAGCGCCATTCATATCTCGCGGTGATAAGAGCGGCACGCATGCTGCAGAATTGCGTTACTGGAAAGGTGCTGGAATCTCCGTTTCACCTGGGCCAGCCTGGTACAAGGAAACTGGTTCTGGCATGGGCCCTGCCCTTAATACAGCATCAGCAATGAATGGCTACATCTTGGCAGACCGCGGCACTTGGCTCAGCTTCAAGAATCGTGGTGATCTCGTCATTTTGGTACAAGGTGATCCGAAGCTCTTTAATCAATACGGTGTAATGTTGGTCAATCCAGCAAAATTCCCTCATGTGAAAAAAGCACAAGGTCAGGAATTCATTGATTGGCTAATTTCCAAGAATGGGCAAGATGTGATTGCTAGTTACAAAATTGATGGCGAGCAACTCTTCTTTCCTAATGCGAAGAAGTAAAATTCTAACCATACAAACAAGGAGAAATCATGGAACTCAAAGTCAAACTTAGTGCTCGCAACACTCTGAACGGTAAAGTAGTTGAACTCAAAATGGGCCAGACCACCTCTCATGTGAAGATCGACATTGGCGGCGGTCATATTGTTACAGCCTCTATCACCAATGAAGCGGTTGATGAGCTCAACCTAAAGGTTGGAGATCAGGCCTGGGCAGTAATCAAAGCTTCTGATGTCATGATTGCCAAAGACGCCTAAGCAGGTACCACATTGCACCTTATTTAGATGTAAAAAAGCCCGCATAGCGGGCTTTTTTGTTGCTGGTGAACTACCCAGCCATTGAGTTACTGATTAATGTTTACTTCTTCGGCATTACAAAGCCAATAGCTGTGTCGTCAACGAACTCAACCATAACGTCGTCACCAGCCTTGAACTTTTCAAGACCAAGAACGGATGGGTCCACTTTAACTTTTTGCTTTTCACCGTTGGGCATTGCAAAAGTAACGATGCGTGTCTTTTGATCGATGGTGGAAATCTTGACAGTTGCGTATACCGTTTCTGTTGTCTCTTCAAAAGGTTTAGCAGAACCTTTGCCAGCGATTACTACAGAACGCACACCAGAGACACCTGGTTTTTGATCTTTACCAGCAGCCGTTAATCCAACAGCAACTGCTTGCGCATGCTCAACCATGAACACGTCGCCCTTTTTAACCTTATCTAAATCATTCACAGATTTAGCAACATTCATCTGCACCAAATTACCATTTGCATCTTTCAAAACAACAACACGCTTCTTTGCGTCAACTGAATCAACCGCTGCGCTCAAAACGATAACGTCTGCTGCCAAAGGCAACATCTTCGTTGGAAGTTGTGCAAATACAGAACTTGCAAAAGTAATGCCCACTGCCGCAAACAAACCAGCTAATAAAGATTTCTTCAAGATAACTCCTAATTGAGTAATAAGTTTTGGATGGGTCCTGTTCAGAACCACGATCCATTGTAACCATGGATTAAGGCAGTTTTGCACAGCAATAAGCAATCTCCACCCACCTACTGATTTGTTAAATTATTACGGAATCCAAAAATAAGGGGATTTTGAATCTTGGAATTACTGATTAAACCGTGGCGAGAGGCTAAGGTAGATGCCTTTGGGGTACGCCAGGCAGTCTTCATTCAAGAACAAAGGGTGCCCGCCGAGCTTGAATTAGATCAATTTGACCCATCCGCCACCCATGTCTTGGCTTACCAAGATGCACAGTGTATTGGCACAGGAAGACTGGTGGATTTGGGTGAGGGCCAGTGCCAAATTGGGCGTATGGCCGTATTGACCCCATCTAGAGGCATGGGCATAGGTAAACAAATCCTAGAAAAGCTGGTTGGACTAGCTATCCATCAAGGGGCAAAGACCATCATTCTGCACTCCCAGCTGACTGCCATTCCTTTTTATGAAAAACTGGGCTTTCAAGCACAAGGGGATACCTATGACGAGGCAGGTATTCCGCATCGTAATATGATTCTCTTATTACCCAATTTGACCTAGCAAGCAATGACTACTACCCACTCAAAAAACCCAGCCTTTATCTACACACATCGTGTTTGCTATTCCGATACTGATGCCGCGGGTTTTGTCTATCACGGACGCTATCTGGAGATATTTGAACGCAGTCGTGCAGAGTGGCTGGCTCAACGGGGACTAAGCCCTACTAAGCTTGCGAATGAATTTACGATGGTGATGCCACTGCGCGAACTCACCATGAATTTCTATAAACCAGGGCGTTTAGATGACTTGCTATACATAGATCAAGTGATTGAGCATCGTGGTCGCACTCAAGTGACTGTGAAACAGACTGCGCAAAGAAAGCTACCTGACAGCGAAGAATTCCAAGTGATTGCTAGTGCTGTGCTCCATATTGTTTGCGTTGATACCAATACACTCAAACCCAAGGCATGGCCAGATTGCGTATTCCAGGATGAGTAATGTCATGGAGCAAAAAATGTCTGACGGTAAATTGCTGACTTTTGTTAAAGAGCTCAGCCTTATGCTCGAGAAACAACCAAGTGAAGAGATAATTTTTAGTGACGGCAAAAAAATACTTGAGAAACTGGTTGCAACAGATGATTGGCTACCTGAAGTATTTACCAAGCCTCATCCACAGTATTACCAGCAATACCTCCTATATGCCGACCCGCTAGACCGATTCTCGGTTGTGAGCTTTGTGTGGGGTCCAGGACAGAAAACGCCTTTACACAACCACACCGTTTGGGGAATGATTGGTCAGCTGCGCGGGAAAGAAACAGGCACGCCCTACTATCGCCAAGCGGATGGTAGCTTCAAAGCTGGGAAAGCTTGCATCAGCCTACCTGGACACGTGGACACCGTCTCTCCAGATACACATGATATTCATGTTGTCGAAAATAGCCTGCCCAACCAGACCTCGATCAGCATTCATGTATATGGTGGCAATATTGGGCGCATTCATCGCTCGGTATTTGATCCTGTCACCGGAGCAGAGAAATCGTTTGTCTCTGGTTATGCCAATACCGTGGTACCAAACCTCTGGAATCCTGCGTAATCCACTCATTTCCTAGCTTATAGGGTTGGTGACTTAAAATAGAACTTCTTACTGCAAGCGCATTGGCGTGGCAGCTCACCCCATTGACCGGGATAGTCGATTTTTTAATACGTTGAATACGGGTCAATACATCATTGGTCCCTATGTTATTTACAGATCTTGGTTTATCAGAACCCATTCTTCGCGCCATCAAAGAGGAGGGCTATACCAGCCCCACCCCGATTCAAGCAAAATCGATTCCAGCCGTATTAAAAGGCGGCGACCTATTAGCTGCGGCACAAACTGGTACAGGGAAAACCGCCGGCTTTACTCTACCGATTCTGCAGCGCTTAAGCACTTCCAATGTAAGTTCTGGCAAACGCCTACTGCGTGTCTTAATCCTCACACCAACACGAGAGCTAGCAGCTCAAGTTCAAGAATCAGTTGAGACCTACGGCAAATACACCGGCTTAAAGTCTACTGTGATCTTTGGTGGCGTTGGTGCCAACCCTCAAATTAAAGCGATTGCTGCCGGCCTGGATATTTTGGTTGCTACACCAGGTCGTCTATTGGATTTGATGTCACAAAATTTCGTCTCACTCAATCACATAGAAATTCTGGTTCTGGATGAAGCAGATCGTATGCTCGATATGGGCTTCTTGCGCGACATTAAGAAAATCTTGGCAGCCCTCCCCAAGAAGCGGCAGAACCTTCTCTTCTCCGCCACCTTCTCTACTGAAATCAAAAAATTGGCCGATGGTCTATTAAACGCGCCGGAGTTAATTGAAGTGGCCCGCAGTAACAGCACTAATGAAGCGATTGCGCAACTCATTCACCCAGTAGATAGAACCAAGAAACATCCGCTTTTAGCCCATCTGATTAAGAGCAATGACTGGAAGCAGGTGCTGGTTTTTACTCGTACTAAACATGGCGCCAATAAGTTAGTGACTCAACTCGAAAAAGATGGCATAACGAGCATGGCCATCCATGGCAATAAAAGTCAATCTGCCCGCACTAAAGCATTAGCCGACTTTAAGGCTGGTAAATTAACTGCGTTAGTTGCCACCGATATTGCTGCACGCGGTATTGATATTGACCAACTTCCTCACGTTGTTAATTACGATCTTCCAAACGTACCTGAGGACTATGTGCATCGCATTGGGCGCACTGGTCGCGCAGGATCAAATGGTGTGGCAGTGTCATTGGTATGCGTCGACGAACACCAAATGCTTAGAGATATTGAAAAGCTCATTAAGCAAAAATTACCGCAGGAAGTAATCGCAGGGTTTGAGCCCGACCCCAATGCCGTGGCGCAACCCATTCAACTCCGCAGCCAACAACACCAACAGTCTAGAAGGCCAAGACCTGCTGGCTCTGGTGGGGCGCCGACCAAGAAGACTCCGGCAAAGCGCAGCGGCCCAGCTAAAAGAAGCACTCATCGTTAAGCAAATCCACGTTTAGAATATCTAGCATGAGTCAAAGCACAGAAATATTAGGAACCGAACCACGCCTCACATCCCTCTCTCATGGTGGAGGGTGTGGTTGCAAGATTGCTCCTGGCGTTCTCTCTGAGATCCTTAAAAATGTACCGCAACTCCCTTTTCCAAAAGAGTTGCTCATTGGTATTGCAACTTCTGATGATGCCGCCGTTTATCAAATCAATGAGTCACAGGCCATCGTAGCTACTACGGACTTTTTTATGCCGATTGTGGATGATCCCTTTGACTTTGGAAAAATTGCAGCTACTAATGCCATTAGCGATATCTATGCAATGGGAGGCACGCCTTTATTTGCCCTTGCCTTAGTCGGCATGCCTATTAAGATCTTATCCAATAAAACCATTGCCAGAATTTTAGAAGGCGGTGCCGAAGCTTGTCGTAGCGCTGGCATTCCAATTGCTGGTGGACATACGATTGATTCTGTTGAACCTATCTATGGTTTAGTAGCAATAGGTATTGTTGATCCTCAGCGTGTAAAGAGTAATGCGAGCGCCAAACCAGGCGATGTACTCATTCTCGGAAAACCATTGGGTGTTGGCGTTTTATCTGCTGCACTTAAAAAAGACCTATTAGGCCCAGACGGATATCGAGAGATGATCTCGAATACCACCAAACTCAATTCTGCTGGCCCTGATCTAGCAAAGCTAGCTGGCGTACATGCGTTAACGGATGTCACCGGCTTTGGTCTGGCTGGTCATACCCTAGAGTTAGCTCGAGGCTCGAACTGCACAGCGCACATTGACTGGAGCCAAGTGCCTTTACTTTCCAACGTTCAAACACTAGCTGATGGCGGTGTGATTACTGGCGCTTCAGATAGAAATTGGCTCAGCTATGGTGATGAAGTAGCCATTCCAGCAGACTTCACACCAGCTCAACGCGCCCTATTAACGGATCCACAAACTAGTGGCGGCCTACTAGTCTCTTGTAGCCCCGATAGCGTCAAAGAGGTGCTCGATATATTTAATCAACACCACTCCTTAGGCGCCCGTGTCATTGGACAAATGAGCAAGCGTCAAGAAAAGCCCTTAGTGGTTTCTTAAGTGGTTTCTTAAGTTTTTTCTTAGACTTATCTCTTCGACTATTTCTTGAGATTAAAGACGCTTGAGAAATCCAACTGGCCATTACCTGCTTGGCTGTGTTTCTCATAAAGCTGTTGCGCCAGCTTTCCAAGTGGTACGCTAGCATCTAGATTTTCAGCATTCTCAACTGCTAAGCCTAAATCCTTAAGCATCAGGTCTACGCCAAAGCCGCCCACATAGCCATTTGAAGATGGCACATTTTCCATTACTCCCGGACAAGGGTTGTATAGCTCTAAAGCCCAATTACGCCCTGAGCTTTTCGACATGATGTCAGACAATACTTTAGGATCCATGCCATTGGCAATGCCTAGGCGTAGTGCCTCACTAGTACCCAGCATCTGAATTCCCAAGAGCATGTTGTTACAGACTTTAACGGTCTGCCCCGCCCCATTACTACCTGCATGAAAGATATTCTTGCCCATCTTCTCTAGCAATGGGCGTGCACACTCAAGTGCACTTGCATCGCCGCCAACCATAAACGTTAAGGTGCCGTCTTGCGCCCCTGCAGTCCCACCAGAAACTGGGGCATCAATCATGACAAAACCTTTTGCCTTTGCTGCAGCAGCAACTGTTTGCGCAACTTTGGGAGAGATTGTTGAGCAATCCATTAGCAGGGTCTTAGGATTTGCATTGACTAACAAGCCTGCGTCACCAAGGTACAAACCTTCCACATGACGTGAAGCGGGCAACATACTAATTACCACATCCGCATCTTTTGCGGTCTCATTGGCACTGATTGCAACCACGCCGCCAGCTGTAGCAAACGCATCTAACTGGTTCTTGACTAAATCAAAGCCAGTGACCTGATAACCCGCTTTTAATAAGTTCAGCGCCATTGGTAAACCCATATTGCCTAGTCCAATAAATCCGATTTTCATAATGTTCCTAACCTTTTTATTTATTGCTTATTTGTTTATTTGTTTTCTTGATGCCAAGTATTTCACACCTTGAGGGCCATAAGATTCTGCATGAGGCTCTTTAAACTCCAGATGGAAAATCTCGCCAGCCTTGTAATCCTTACTCACCCCATCGATGTCGATGGTGATATCACCTTCAATGACAAGCGCCATCACCTCAAAGGGGTGTTCATGTACGTCTAGCCTGCCATTAGGAATCTGCTGAACCTCTACTGGATCAGGAAACCCATCTAGGCGAAGTAACTGCAGAAATTGCTCTGAATTCATACGCTCACTATAGCGTGGATATACTCTCTTAGCATTTAGCAATCTTCCTAAGGAGTCATGATGGTTAAAGTAATTGGGTTAATGGAGTTGAATGATCAAGGCGCCTTTGAACAATACCGATCTCAGGTTGGCAAAACGGTGGAACTCTATAAGGGCGCAATCAAAAACCGTGGCTCAGTTGCAGAGCTATTTTGGAATGAACTGGGCGCAGCGCCATTCAACACATTTGTAGAGCTGGAGTTTCCCAGCGTGCAAGATGCTCATGCTTGGGCCAATAGTTCTGAATACCAATTGCTCGTACCCATTCGCAGCAAAGCAATGAAGCTCACCCTATTCAGCGTGGCCATCTAAGCCCGCTGAGATCTACGCTACAAGTAAAAAAGCCTAGCTTATAAAGGCTAGGCTTTTCAATCGGTCTGAAGAGAGAATTACTTCTTAGCTTCCATTGCTTCTTTAGCAGCAGTAATTTCTTTACGACGCTCTTTGCATGCGCCAGCAATCTCTTGCAAGGCCTTACGTGCACGCGCAGCAGATGCCTTAATGCCCTTTTCAATGAATTTTTCGTTTTCAGCTTTGTAAGTTTCAAAAGCAGTCAACAATGTATCGTGTTGTGACATCTCGTCTCCTATTAACAATTGAATATTTCCCTGACAGCCGAGTCAGTATATCTCTATAAAAAGCATAGAAAATCGCCCCCTAAATCAGGGATAACTCTTATATTTAAGGGTTCAGCCAAAATAGTCCCAATCGTCAAAACAGCCCAAGGAAAGCAAAAATGCTCAGAAAAATCCTTCCATTCGTTATTGGCGCCCTTTTGGCGCTCACAGCTAATGCACAAACCAGCCCCTGGCCTGCCCCCAATAAACCAATCACCTTTATTAACCCATTCCCCCCAGGCGGGGCTGTAGACGCATTTGGGCGCCCTTTAGCAAAGCAACTTTCAGTCCAATTAAATGACTCTATCGTGGTTGATAACCGTGGTGGCGCAGGCGGAACTCTCGGTGCTGCAGTCGCAGCAAAAATGGCGCCTGATGGATATACCTGGCTTCTTGGTGCGGTGCATCATTCGATTGCACCAAGCATGTATACCAATCTTTCCTATGACATCACCAAAGATTTTGAGCCTATCGCAATCATTGGCAGCGTTCCCCATGTCATCGTTGTGAATCCCACTAAGTTTCCAAAGAATGATTTGAAGTCCATCATGGAAGAGATTCGCAAACATCCCGGGAAATACAACTATGCATCCACGGGCAATGGCACCTCGCAGCACTTAACGGGCGAACTCTTTAAGATGCAAAACAAATTATTCATTACCCATATTCCTTATCGTGGGACAGGACCCGCTCTTCAAGATCTGGTAGCAGGTCAAGTCGACATGATGTTTGACACACTTGCAGGTGCAGCGCCATTTATTAAGAATGGTCAACTGATTGCAGTCGCAGTTGCAACCTCTAAAAGAGTAGATGCATTTCCGAATGTGCCAACCGCTCAAGAATTAGGGATAACGAATTTCATTGTGAGCAGTTGGTATGCCATGTGGGCGATCAAAGGTACGCCAAAAGAAATTATCGATAAGATGACTGCTGAGGTGCAGACAGCACTGGCCTCCCCAGAAATCAAAGAGCGTTGGGCAGCTATGGGTGCAACCGTCCCCAAGCTGACGCGCCCTGAGTTGGCCGCTTACATCAACCAAGAAATTACGCGCTGGGGTGAAGTTGTTAAAAAATCTGGCGCCAAGTTAGATTAAGCAAAGTAGTTTAAAAAAATACCAAACAATAAAGAGACAGCATGATCATTCAGACCAAGAACTACTCCTTTGTTCGCAATAAACTGCTTAATAAAGAAGAAATTGCGTTATTAGATGTACGCGAGGAAGATCCCCATGCACAAGAGCATCCGCTATTTGCTGCAAACCTACCCCTCTCCAGAATTGAAATCGATGCTTACGCAAAACTACCAAAGAAAACTGTGCCGATTGTTACCTTGGATGATGGCGAAGGTTTTGCCCAACTCGCAGCTGAGCGTTTAATTCAACTTGGCTACTCTGATGTTTCTGTATTTGAGGGCGGCGTCAAGGCATGGAAGGCAGCCGGCGGTGAAGTTTTTAAGGATGTCAATGTACCCAGCAAGTCTTTTGGTGAGCTAGTCGAATCTAAGCGCCACACGCCTTCTCTATCTGCACAAGAAGTAAAACAATTAATCGATACAAAAGAAGATGTTGTTGTAGTCGATGTTCGGCGCTTTGATGAATACAACACCATGAGCATTCCAACAGGAATTAGCGTTCCTGGTGCAGAGCTTGTACTTCGCCTACCTGAATTAGCCCCCAATCCACAAACCAAAGTAATTGTGAACTGTGCTGGCAGAACTCGCAGCATCATTGGCACTCAGTCGCTGATAAACGCAGGCATTCCGAACGAAGTTCATGCATTGCGCAATGGTACGATTGGCTGGACCCTTGCAGGGCAAGCGTTAGATAAAGGTCAAAGCAGAAAGTTTCAGGAAGTCAGTGAAGCAACCAAGAGCGATGCCGCAAATCGTGCCCGCAGTGTTGCCGATAGAGCGGGCGTCAAGCGCGCTGATCTAAGTGACGTTCAAACTTGGAAAAGTCAAATCGATCGAACCACCTATTTCTTTGACACTCGCACTCCAGAAGAATATGAGGCGGGTCATCTCCCCGGATTTAGATCGGTGCCAGGTGGACAGTTAGTACAAGAAACGGAAATGGTTGCTCCAGTTCGGGGTGCTCGTATTGTTTTGGTGGATCCTAGCGGCGGCGGAGTGCGCGCCAATATGCCAGCCTCTTGGTTGGCGCAGATGGCATGGGATGTGTATGTGCTTGACGGCTTTAGCTCATCTCATCTTACGGAGAAAGGCGCTTGGAAACCCTCTTTGCCCACCCTTCCAACGATTGCAAGCGCAGATGCGATAACTGTTTCCAATTGGCTTAAAAACGATAGCAATACGATTGCTATTGATTTCAGCACCCATGCAAATTACGTTAAAGGACATATACCCGGTAGTTGGTTTGCCTTGCGCTCTCAACTTGCTGATGCTTTGAAAAATATCCCTGAGGTTGATCGCTATGTCATTAGTAGTTCACCGAGCGAACTGAGCTACTTTGCCGCTGAAGAACTGCAAACACTCACCAATGCCGAGGTACTTGTTTTAGAAGGCGGCAATCTTGCGTGGACAAATGCAGGCTTAGCACTGGAAAAAGGTCCAAGCCATTTAGCCTCACCTCCTCTGGATCGCTATAAGCGTCCTTATGAAGGCACTAATGTTGATCCCGCAGCGATGCAGGCGTATTTGGATTGGGAATTTGGTTTAGTAGAGCAACTGGGTAAGGACGGCACCCACCACTTCTGGGTCCTGTAAGCATTCTCTGCCGTCCTTGCCACTGCTCTTCTAGGGATTTACTTATTGAATTAAGCGATCTTGTTGCGAATGATGCCAATCCCCGTAATTTCTGTTTCCATACTGTCACCTGGCTTTAAGAACTCTGGAGGCTTTCTGCTGTAACCAACTCCAGCAGGAGTGCCAGTAGCAATGATGTCTCCTGGCATCAGCGTTAGGCTGCGGGAAAGCTCAGCAATCACCACTGGAATCTTGAAGTACATTTGCTTGTAGCTAGCGTTTTGCTTTTCAACACCATTGACACGACAGATGATGCGGGTGTCATCCAAATTCACGCCACCAGCCGTCACAATCCACGGACCCATCGGACCGTGACCATCTAAGCTCTTACCTTTAAACCACTGACCAGAGTGGCGTTTTTGCTGAACATCGCGAGCAGTTGTATCGTTATAGGCAGCGTAGCCAAAAACATAATCCATGGCGTTTTCTTCAGCAATATTCTTGCCCTTCTTGCCAATCACTACCGCTAGCTCTGCTTCCCAGTCAATCATCGTGGAGTAACTACCGTCATATGGAATGGGGTCAAATGGGCCATTCATCGTTTGTACACCTTTGGTGAAGAGAACGGGCACCTTTGGATATTCTTTGACACCTTGATCAGCGCGTCTGTCTTTGCCTTCGTCGAAGTGATCTAAGTAATTCCAACCCACACAATAGATATTGCTTTGCGGCTTAGGAATCGGTGATAACAAAATAACTTGATTCACGTTTTGCAAATTAGAGCCACGACCCTTAAATAGTGCAGCTAGTTCAGTAAGCCCTCGATTGCCTGATGCGGCCAATGAAATGGTGGATGTTGGATCAAATGAGAGCTGCACTTTTTGACGGGCCGCTTCAGCGGGAATATCAACAACCATACCGTCATTGGTTACCAAACCCAATCTTGAAGTAGCACCCATTTTGGGCAAGTAGTTGGCAATACGAAAGCCTGCCTTGCCTGTCATTGGCTCAACCACGATAGGTTGACGACCGTCAGGGGCAGCAATCGCATTTGAAATAAACATGCCACTCACAGCAGCAGTTGCACCCAACTTGAGCGCATCTCTCCGAGTTGTATCCACAGCGTCTCCTTTAATTTTTATTGATTTTTTATTAATACTGATACGTTCTTTAAACGATCTGTCGTAAATAGTAATACCAAACTCTGGTCTTGGGCAGAATATTGAAAAAATCGCTATTCTTAGGAAATGCGCCCTTTGATTAGTTCAGCCTCCATCCGCTTTCTTGCTTCTGCATGCCTATTATTTGGTCTTTGCGCCTGCGAACGAGAAACCTACACCACCTGGAGCTGCCAGTCCCCAAGCGAGAATAAAATTTCTATGGTGCTTCGCAAGGCCCAGATGGAATTTAAAAATGCCAAGCTTGATTACTGTGGCAGCCTAGGAAATCAAAGTTATTTTGATCAAAAGTGTCCAGCCCATACCACGCAATCTAGCATCACTTTCACACCCTCCTCAGGACTACTTCTGAGTAACGGGCAAGAATACCAATGCGCAGCCTTATAAAGGTTGGATAAAAATCTAGCAATGAATCGATTGAGCCCCAAGAAATTGCTCCTCACAAAATGGACTGCAGTAAAGCCGATTGCCAAACAAAAGCATTTCCTTGTTAGCAAGGTGATTCTTCCGGAGTTGCCCGACGGAAAAATTGAATTTGTGGAAATTGAAGCGGTCTATTCCAAGAAAACCACCCAAATTGCTTGGCGTGATCTTACTAATACTGAACTGTGGCTACAGGGATGGAAATAAAAAAGCCGCCTCATTTCTGAAGCGGCTTTGGTTTTGTATATCAACAGAATGGGTTAATCGCCCGATTTCTTTTTGGCCCCAGATTTTTTAACCAACTCATCGATATTCTTTTCTGCTGTCTCAGCCACTTGATTCACAATGCGACGTCCTTCCTTGAACATATTCTGCCCAGTCACTGACATTTCGTGAACCACCTTCGATAACTTATCGGCATGTGCTGGCATTTTATTCTCAGCATCCTCAAGCCAAGTTACTAGAGAGCTGCGAACCTTTTCCAGATGCTTTTCAGTTTCATCAGCAGCACCATCACCAAGCTCCTTGAGTACTGACTTCACTTTCTTTTGATAGGCAGCAGCACGTTTCGCCGTCTCTTTTGCAGCCTCCTCTTGCAGATCCTTGAGTTTGGCCAAATCATTCTTTGCGGCAGACTTGGCGCTTTCTAGAGCGTTTTTCATGCCCCACTCAATCTCAGCCAAATGATGCTCGCTTAATTTTTTGGCTGCCTCAAGCAAAGTGTGCGAATAATCGAATAATTCTTTTGCTTTTTCACGTTGCCATTTTTGAAGTTCTTTTGCATCCATTTTTATGCTCCTTTAAATTAGTGTTAAGAAGACTTCGATGTTTAACTCTATACCGAATTGAGCCAACTGCCAAATTGCCTAAATTACCGCATTAAAATGACAATATGACTACAAGAACCTCCATTTATGAATCCATAGGCGGAATCGACAAAATCGATGAATTAGTGGATCGTTTTTACGATTTAATGGCTTTGGAGCCAATTTTTGAGGATTTGCGGGCAATGCACCCTCAGGATTTATCGACTTCCCGAGAAAAATTGAAGTTTTTCCTGACCGGCTGGATGGGGGGTCCTGATATCTACTCACCCAAGTATGGCCATCCAATGCTCAGAGCCCGCCACCTCCCATTCAAGATCGGCATGAAAGAACGAAATCAGTGGCTTGCTTGCATGTACAAAGCAATGGAAGAATGCGGCATAGATGGCAACGCCGCAAAGCAACTGGAGGAGTCTTTTTTGAATACTGCTGACTGGATGAGAAATCAACCTAACTAAATTAGTCGAGCTTAGCACCGGCCTGTTTCACAGCCTTGGCCCAACGCGGCATTTCTGCGCTAAGGAACTTTGTAAATTGTTCGGCATTTAAGTAAGCAGGATCAGCGCCTTGATCAATAATTTTTTTCTGGATGTCAGGTGATTCCAACGTTTCTTTAAATGCCTGACTTAACTTATTTACCGCTTCGGGTGGCGTTCCCTTGGGGGCTAGGATTCCATAGAAACCAACAACATCCAAGTTAGCAACCCCGGTTTCAATTACGGTAGGTGTATTCGGCAAGGCTGGGTTACGTTTGGCACTAGTCACAGCCAACGCTTTCACTTTGCCTTGCTTGGCATAATTAGCTGCTTGCGGCACGGACTCCGCCATAAATTGCACATGGCCCGCAATCAAATCTGTAAATGCTGGCGCACTTCCTTTAAAAGGAATATGCACCATAAATATTCCCGTATCACTCTTGAGCATCTCGGGTACCAAATGAGAAATTCCACCATTGCCAGCCGAGCCGTAATTCAACTTTCCAGGATTGGCTTTTGCATAAGCCACAAACTCTTTGAGTGTGTTGGCTTGCACATCTTTATTTACGATTAACGCAAGTGGTTGCTGTGCAGTTCTGGCAATCGGCTGAAAATCCTTTAAGGTGTCATAGGGTGATTTTGTATAGATGGCAGGATTGATAACCATCGTCCCCGTATTTGCCAACAGCACGGTATATCCATCGGGTGGTGATTGCATGACAAATTGAGCCCCGACCGCACCTCCCGCACCCGCCTTGTAATCAACAATTACCGTTTGACCCAGGGAGCTCTGCAATTTATCAACCAGAAGACGAATATGCGCATCTAAGGGCCCTCCCGCAGGAAATCCAATGATGATCTTGATGGGTTTATCGGGATAGGCTGCAATTGCTGAATGAGTGCCCAAAAGTGCTACTGCGCTGAGTAGCAATATCCTGATTATTTGTGTGGGCTTATACATAGAGCAAAGTATTTAATTTACTTGGCTACACTTTACCTTAAGGCCACAACAGCAAAGTAAAAAATGATCGAAAGCATACTGCAGCTTTTTAGCGACCCAAATGTATGGATCGCCTTTCTCACGCTATCCGCTCTAGAAATTATTTTAGGCATTGATAACATCATCTTTATTAGCGTTATCGCCAACAGACTTCCTGCAGAGATTCGAGAAAGAGTACGTCGCTTTGGTCTAATTTTCGCTTTAGTCACGCGCATTCTTCTATTGCTTAGCCTATCTTGGGTGATGGGCCTTACCGAACCACTCTTTAGTATTGCTGAAAAATCTATTAGCGGTCGAGACTTAATCCTATTGCTTGGTGGATTCTTCTTGATCTGGAAGGCCTCTAAAGAAATTTATACAGAGGTTGAGGTTGGCGAACATCACGAAGATCACGGTAATGCAAAGGGTCAAAATAGCGGCAAATCGATGATGACCTTATTTATTGGCTCCGTCTTACAAATTGGCCTACTGGATATCATTTTTTCATTGGATAGCGTGATTACAGCAGTAGGCATGGTCGACCAAATTAGCGTCATGATTGCAGCCGTATTAGCTTCTGTGCTCATCATGCTCGTCGCCGCAAAGCCTATTGGGGATTTTGTGCATCGTCATCCCTCTATCAAAGTGCTGGCTTTGTCATTTCTGACGGTCGTAGGTGTCGTTTTAATTGCTGAAGGTATGGGGGTTCATATTCCCAAAGGATATGTTTATGTTGCGATGGCGTTTTCACTATCCGTGGAGCTTTTAAACATCCGCTCCCGGGAAAAGAAGAGGCGATAGGCAAGCACGCTAAGTAAGCGAACTAGATCGGATCTATTTGTTACAGAGCGTTTGCGCAAGCAAAGCCACTTGCCCAGGCCCATTGAAAGTTATGACCACCCAAATGACCAGTAACATCTACGCACTCACCAATAAAGAAAAGGCCCGGATGTTTGCGTGACATCATGCTTTGGCTATCAAGCTCTTTCGTATCCACACCGCCTAGCATTACCTCGGCCTTTTTCCATCCCAAGGTTCCTGCCGGCTTTACCGACCAATTGGTGATTAACTCTTTCAGTGACTGTCGATCCTTTTTAGATACTTCCGCCCATCTACGACCCGTCAATCCCCTCTGATCTGTAAATGCTTTTGCTAGGCGCTGCGGCATTACTGATGCCAAAATCGTTTCAGTCAGTTTTAGGCGATTCTCTTCATTATTAAAGAGCGCATCACAGTTAAATCCGCCAGGACGCTCTACGGCACCAAGCCAATCAATCTGAATTGGCTCACCTTCCTGCCAATAACTACTTGCTTGTAAAACTGCGGGGCCAGATAGTCCTTTGTGCGTCAGTAGCAGATCCTCATTGAACCTACAAGCACCATACCGATGGCCTTTAGAGCCTGCGGCAATTCGAACGGGGACACTCAGACCCGCTAACTCACTAAGATCACCAAAATGATCTGCAGTAAATGAGAGCGGCACTAAAGCAGGTCTGGGGTCCACTACGTTTAAGCCAAACTGCTTTGCAATATCTAGTGAATATGCTGTTGCTCCAATAGCAGGGACTGGCAGACCGCCTGTAGCCATCACTACTGCTTTTGTCTTTTCAATGCCTGCGTCGGTCCGCACAACCCATTGCCCACCCTCTTGAGAAATAGACTGCACTGACACTGGGTTACGTATGGTTACTTTTCCTTTGGCGGACTCAGAAAACAGCATATCGATGATCTGCTTCGCTGAGTCATCGCAGAACAATTGGCCTTGGTGTTTCTCATGGTAATGAATGCCATGAGCGCTGACCAACTTAATAAACTCGGCCGCAGGATACCGCGCTAGTGCACTTTTAACAAAATGTTGATTAAGAGATAGGAAATTCGCTGGGCTGCTATGCAAGTTAGTAAAGTTGCAACGTCCACCACCGCTGATGCGAATCTTTTCACCTAGCACTGCTGCGTGATCAAGCACCAGCACTTTTTTACCGAGTTGACCAGCTACCCCAGCACAAAATAGGCCTGCGGCACCACCACCAATGATGATGGCATCCCAAGTTTTACTCATGCTTAATCATGGGTTACTCAAAACGATCAATGATGTCAGATGAGATATTCAGTTTTCTCATATGAATCTTGGTATAGGCTTGGCGGAAGTTCTTAGTCATCGAAATCATGACTGATGCAGTCCATGCAAAAGAAAACATTCCAGAAAATGCAATGATGACTGCAAGCATCTTCCAGCCATCGGGCAGAGTGTCTTCCATAAACCCCATCGCAGTGTAGGTACTACCGCTAAATAGAATGCTTTGGCCTAAGACAGGCAATAATTTAAATACATACAAAGCAATACCCCAAATCAGAATTTCAGCGATATGGGTTAAGAACAAGCAGAAGACACTAATGTAGAAACAGATTGCGACTGCTGAATATTTTTTTTCAGCCAAATACAGAAAGGTTTTGACTTCATAGCGTTTTGCAATCTGCAATAGCAGCACACCATGAAAAACCATGACCAACAACAACATAGCACCACCCAATAGATAGCCCGGGAGATCAAGGGAGGTGGCGAGGCTTACTTGTGATGGATGCATGGCACAGATTTTACAGGGGGATACGGTTAACCCAACTGATACCAGCCTTGTATGACTCGCCAGGCTTCCTCGGCCGTTTCTGAAAAATGGATACTTTCCAAATCTTCCCGATCAATCACGCCAAATTCCACCATGTGATTAAAGTTCACCATTTCTTGCCAATATCCTTTGCCCACTAATATGACTGGGATAGGAACCACTTTCTTTGTCTGAATCAGAGTTAACACTTCAAATAACTCATCAAAGGAACCAAAACCCCCTGGATAGGCAACAATTGCTCTGGCGCGCAACATGAAATGCATCTTACGCAGTGCAAAGTAATGAAAACGAAAACTTAATCCGGGGCTGATGTATGGATTGGGGTGCTGCTCTCTAGGAAGACTGATATTGAAACCGATAGTTTGATCGCCTACTTCGAATGCCCCTCGGTTTGCAGCCTCCATTATTCCAGGCCCACCGCCCGTGCAAATATGAAGCTTGTTGGAGTCTTTATTTTGAGTAGCGTTATAAGCTGCTACCAAAGCCCCAAACTCCCGCGCAGATTCATAATACTTGCTATGCAATAGCGCTTTATTAGCGGCCGCAATTTCTTCTGGGGTCTTAGCTCTTTCCCTCAACTCCACAGCTTGCTCATGACTGATAAAACGAGTGGAGCCAAATACCGTAATCGTATGTTCAATGCCATGCTCTTTGAGGAGAACCTCGGGCTTAAGAAGCTCCAATTCGAAGCGAATACCCATTGTCTCTCTACGAGCCAAAAATGCTTCATCATCAAAAGCAAATTTATAGGAGTCGTCTGAGTCCCCCTCGGATATTTGACCAGGGTGAAGATGTAAAAAATCAGTAATCGTCTGTGAGTTATGGACGGGTAACTTTGGGCTCATATGCAACCTTCTCGATGTAGTTAAGACCATCTTAACTCGCGCCCCAAACTAGTGTTAATACCTATTTCTGCTGCAGATATGGGGGGCTAGGGCTTTTTGGGATTTACCCAGCGCTCTTCCCGAGTTAATATTGGCGTAATTTCAACCAAATCGAAGGAAAAGCAATGAGCAACCGTTCAATCATCATCATGGTACTAGTCTTAATTGGTGCCACAGCCTATTTACTCCTCAAAGGTGATGGCGACATTGACATGGGTGGCGAAAAACATGGTTCAGAAGCTGCGCACATGGAAGAAGCCAAAAAAGATGCTCCTGCTGCTCCAGCAGCTCCAGCAGCAGCGCCTGCGGCTGACGCTAAGAAGTAATACTGTAGGCATAGGGAAAACCGCGGTGCGCCGCGGTTTTTTTATTCCCTTATTTTGATCAAGCCAACCGTCTCTCGCTATGAAAACTATTGACCCTTCCTCACTCTCTTCTTTTGCGCCAACTGGCACTGTGCGTGTTGGTATTAATTTGGGCAATCCCATTCTTGCTAATGAGGACCAAACAACAAAACGTTTATATGGCGTGACGATTGATATTGCCAATGAGATTGGCAGGAGAATTGCATTGCCAGTGCAACTCATCCCCTTTAAAACCGCAGGCGCTACAGTCGATGCCGTGAAGACTGGAGACATTGATTTGGTATTTGTGGCGATTGATCCGGTTCGTGGCGCAGATATTAGCTACACACCTGCCTATATTCAGATTGAAGGCGCCTATATGGTCAAAGCCGCATCGCCGCTGAAGGTCAATGAGGAGGTAGACGTTGCTGGCACCGAAATCGTAGTTGGTAAAGGTAGCGCTTATGACCTTTACCTCACGCGCGAGATTAGGAATGCCAGCCTCCTTCGTGCCGCCAGCTCACAAGCAGTGATTGATGACTTTATGTCCGGCAAAGGGAATGTAGCCGCAGGCGTAAAACAACAATTAGAGAATGACGCAAAGCGCTATGAAGGCTTACGCATGTTGCCTGGACGTTTTATGGTGATTAATCAAGCGATTGGCATTCCTAAATCTAGGGCACTTTATGAAAGTACCACCGCTTACCTTAGCAGCGTCATTGAAGAATTAAAGCAATCTGGCTTTGTAGCTGATGCCATGAAACACCACAATATTCAGGGCGCTAAAGTAGCTGACTAAATCCAGCCTGATTTAACACTCATAAGTATGTAAGCGCTCGGGAATGATGACATTGTGCCAATGCAACTCATCTCGAATGCATTGAGCCAAAACGGAAGATGACTCTGGTTCGCCATGCACTACAAATACTACGTTTGGATCCCGCTCAAAACCCTTGAGCCAATCCAATAAACCAGCCTGATCAGCATGAGCTGACAATCCTCCAATAGTATGTATCGAAGCTCGAACAGGCACCTCCTCGCCAAATAATCGAACTTTCTGCACCTTATCCACCAAGCGCCTTCCCAGACTGCCATAAGCCTGAAATCCAGTAATCACAACAGCATTTTGCGCTCGGGGCAAATTGCTAGCGAGATGATGAACAATACGACCCGCATCACACATACCGCTAGCCGAAACAATGATCGCACCACCCTTAATTTTATTCAGCGCTTTAGATTCCTCAACATCAGCAATAAAACGAAGATCGACTGCATTCGGATTGGCTTTATACCAATCAAAAGTGGCTTGAGATTGTCCGTCTAATTGCAAGAAGAAATGCTGTGTGAGATGCGTTGCTGCAGTAGCCATTGGTGAATCTACCCAAATACTTAAATGGGGTAAACGCCCTCTTCTCACCAAATCAATCAAGAGAAAGAGTATTTCTTGTGTACGCCCCACTGCAAATGCAGGCATTACGACATTGCCATGCGCGGTCATCGTTGAATGAATTACCTCAACCAACTCATCCTCTGTATCCTGCAAGCTTCGGTGTAGGCGGTCCCCATAAGTAGACTCGACAATAACCACATCAGCATCTCTTACCAGATCGGGGTCGGGCATCAACACTTTGCCCTTCATACCAATGTCCCCAGAAAATACGCAGCGTTTTTTCTTGGCCCCATCTTCAGTGATATCGATAACCGCTATAGCAGAGCCCAAAATATGTCCAGCATTTAGAAATTCCAACTGAACTCCTGAAATCAGCTCTACTGATTGCTGATATTCCAAAGGCACAAACTGGGATAAAGCCATCTCCACTTCTTCTCTGGTGTAGAGAGCAACTGGCACCTCGCCACGCCACTTACCTGCCTTTATTTTTCGTTCAGCCCGCTCAACATCGGCACGCTGTAAGTGAGCGCTATCGAGCAAGAGAATTTTCAACAACTCAAAGCTGGCATTTGTACAGTAAATAGGTCCAGTAAATCCCTGAGCGCAAAGACGTGGTAGTAAGCCGCTATGATCAATATGTGCATGGGTGAGCACAACAAAATCAAGATCCTTTGGCGAGAATGGCAAGCACTCTAAATTCTTATTAGTTGCTTCGCGCCCACCCTGAAACATGCCATAGTCAACCATGAAGCGCCTTGGCTTCCCAGAAAGCATTGCCTCCACCAAATGGCGTGAGCCTGTTACCTCACCCGCCGCACCCAGAAATTGGATCTTCATATTCCCAGCATACTCTTTCCTATAATGAGCTCAAGACCTCTGCAATCAGAGCGATACTAGTCATATGAATTTCGAACCTACCACCCTTGATGTACTGAGCTTAGTAAAGCGACTAAAACGCGAGCCTGCAGAACATAAAGGCAATGCAGGCAAAGTTATATTAATCGGTGGCGCACCGGGAATGGCAGGCGCCCTTCTTTTGGCAGGCAAGGCTTGCTTGCACCTAGGTGCTGGCTGGACTATCTTGGAAATGCTGGACCCCAACTCAGCGCACGCCGATGTTGATCATCCGGAACTGATGATTCGTCTTGCTTCAGAGAATGTTCATACAACTCTTGATGCCGCCAACCCTGATGTCATTGCCATCGGTCCAGGCCTTGGAAAATCTGACTTAGCATCCCAATATTTAGAGGAGGTGCTTGCTTCCCAAAAAATCCCTTTGGTAATCGATGCGGATGCACTCAATCTCATTGGTGAATCTGATAAGTTATTGACGTGCTTGCAGAAACGCAACTTCAACTTTCCAGAACTTACCGTTCTCACCCCTCACCCAGGTGAAGCAGCAAAACTTTTAAAGGCCTCCACTGAAAACATTCAAGCCAATCGCCTAGGTGCCATTCAACGACTTGTTGAAATCACACAATCGATTGTGGTTCTTAAAGGACAGCACACACTCATTGCCTCCCCACAACATGCGCCCTTGCAATGCCTTGCTGGCAACCCTGGGATGGGCACTGGCGGCATGGGAGATGTTCTGACGGGAAGCATTGCTGCTATAGCCGGCCAAGGAATTCGCCATCATATAGATTTGTGGCAAGCCACAGGGATTGCAGTTGAGCTTCATGCCAGAGCAGCAGATAATCTCGTCAATAAAGGAGTGGGTCCTATTGGCCTTACTCCCTCTGAGACCATTTTAGAAATGCGAGCATTGCTTAATAAGCTGTTATAAATAGTGATGCATTCCGTAAGCGCAGCACATCACCACCGACGTTATCTCTATGGCATTCTGATGGCTGGTGTAGGCTCCATGCTTTTTTCGGGAAAAGCCATTCTAGTGAAACTGGCCTTTGAATACGGTGCAAATGCAGAAACTCTTTTAGCATTGCGCATGCTCATGGCGCTCCCATTGTTTTGGGGAATTTTCTGGTGGGAATCCCGTCGAAAAGCAATGAGTCCAATCACATGGCTTGATCGCGGTAAATTGTTTTTCCTGGGATTTTTAGGATACTTCTTATCCAGTTATATCGATTTCTTAGGACTTCAATACATTTCAGTAGGCCTGGAGAGAATTGTTTTATATCTCACGCCAACGATTGTTCTGCTGATCTCCTATTTCGTACTAAAGAAACCCATCTCCCGCTTGCAGTGGTATGCACTGGTTGTTGGCTATATCGGGGTATTTATCGTCTTCATTCAAGATGCCAGCTCCACAGGAATCAGCGCTTGGTTTGGCATGGCGCTCGTATTTGGCAGTGCATGTTCATATGCGGCTTATATGATTGGCGCCGGCGAGATGGTAAAACGGATTGGTAGCGTTCGTCTGGTCGTTTATGCCAGCTCTGCCTCAGCTGTCCTCAGCATTGCGCAGTCCACCATTCATAATCCATTAGCAATTTTTGAACAACTGCCGCTAATCTATTGGTTTAGCCTACTTAACGCCAGCTTATGCACCGTCATTCCGATGCTGCTCATCATGATTGCCATCAACCGCATTGGCTCACCGCTAGTAGCTCAAGCTGGAATACTCGGCCCAGTGTCTACCATTTTTATGGGCTATTTAATTCTGTCAGAGCCAATTACGTGGACTCAGATAAGCGGCATGGCTCTAGTCATAGTAGCAATGTGGTTACTGGTACGTAATGATGGCGCAACAAAAAAGTCACCAGATCCCAAAAGATCGGATGACTTTGATGGTGCAGAACCCCTCAATTAAGAGGGGCTGACGGCGAATTACTGAACGGCTGCGTCGGCAGCAGCTTTAGATTTCTTTTTTGATTTCTTTTTCGCTTTTTTCTCAGCTTTCTTCTCTTTCTTTGCTTTCTTCTTTGCCTTCTTCTCAGCAGATTTCTCAGCTGGGGTTGCAGCAGGGGTTGTTACTGGGGCGGCCACAGGTGCTGCCGCAGGCGCTGGCGCTGGCGCAGGAGCCGGATCAGCAGCCATTACAGAGATAGGAGCAACGCCAATAGCTGCAGAAACAAGGGAGGCTATGCTCAAGCGAGCGAAACGAGAAATCATGTAATTCTCCAAGATAGTTTGTGGATAATTTGATAATACTCAAAAATTTGAGAGAAATGCTTCATTTTTAGGAGGTTGCTTATGGGAAATTTCCCGAGCGATATTTTTACAGAACCCCAAGGTTACTCAGTGAACACGCTAGAGCAACTCGGACCATTGACCGGTATGGCGGGAATATGGGAAGGCACCCGTGGCTTGGATGTCAAACCCAAAGCCGAAGGCCCTAAGAAGCAAGCCTACGTAGAGCGTATTGAGCTTCAACCGATTGACCCTCAAACGAATGGCCCTCAATTGTTTTATGGCTTGAGGTACCACACGCACATCACCAAACCCGACCAAGTAAAGACCTATCATGATCAGGTTGGCTACTGGTTATGGGAGCCAGCGACTGGCAATATCATTCACACCCTCAGTATCCCCCGCGGCATGATTACGATGGCAAGTGGAACAGCGGCGCCAAATGCAAATCAATTTGAGCTTCATGCCAAAGAGGATGATCGTTGCGCTGGAATCTCATCAAACCCATTCTTGGATTACGCTTTTAGGACAGTCGAATTTCGAATTCAGGTTTCGATTCACGATGACGGCACGTGGTCTTATGAGCAAGACACCGTGATGAAGATTAAGGACCAAGTAGAACTATTCCATCACGTGGATCACAACACGCTTTACAAGATTGGTGAAGCCACTCCCAATCCACTTGCTAGATAAAGCGATCGGTAAATTAATAAAGGCCATCATCTGATGGCCTTTATTTTTAAAGCTAAATTACCTAGATTGTTATGCAGGCTGCGCTTCAGTCTCGGTAATTTTTTCCAATGCAGCTGCAAGATGACCCACCGTGCGATCAATGTGCGCCAACTTTTCCAAGCCAAACAATCCCAGACGGAAGGTGCGGAAATCAGGGCGCTCGTCACACTGCAAAGGAACACCCGCAGCAGTTTGCATACCTAATGCAATGAACTTCTTGCCAGATTGAATATCAGGGTCTTTGGTATAGCTAACAACTACGCCAGGAGCTTGGAAACCCTGGGCAGATACTGAGCTATAGCCTTTTGATTCTAAAAGTTTACGAACCTTGGCACCCAATTCCACTTGCTTCGCTTTCAGGGATGCAAATCCAAGTGACTGAGTCTCTTTCATCACATTTCGCAAAATCTTTAAAGCGTCTGTAGGCATGGTTGTGTGATAGACATGACCGCCTTTTTCGTATGCCTCCATGATCTGAAGCCATTTTTTCAAATCCATAGAAAAACTACTGCTTTGAGTTGCCTCAATACGCTCACGAGCGCGATCACCAAGAGCGATCAATGCGCAACATGGAGAACTACTCCAACCCTTTTGTGGCGCAGTAATGAGCATATCAACATTGCAAGCCTTCATATCAACCCACATTGCACCAGAGGCAATGCAGTCCAATACAAACAAGCCATTTACAGCACGTACCGCTTCGCCAACCGCCTTGAGGTAATCGTCTGGAAGAATAATGCCGGCAGAAGTTTCTACGTGCGGCGCAAAGACAACCGCTGGTTTTTCTTTCTTGATAAATGCCACCACTTCCTCAATAGGAGCTGGTGCGAATACACCCTGTACTGAATCTTCTAATTGATGCCCCTTGAGAACGGTAACATCCTTAGTAATATTTGCCAAATCAAAGATTTGAGTCCAGCGATAACTAAACCAGCCATTGCGCAAGACCAAGCATTTCTCATTATTAGCAAATTGACGGGCAACCGCCTCCATACCAAAGGTACCGCTACCAGGAACAATGACTGCAGAGCTCGCGTTGTAAGCATCTTTAAGGACGCTAGAAATATCAACCATTACACGCTTGAACTCTTCAGACATGTGATTTAAGGAGCGGTCGGTATACACAACCGAGAACTCTAATAAACCGTCTGGATCAACATTGGGAAGTAGGCCTGGCATAGTAATTTCCTAGGAATTTCTGTGATTAGCCCTAAATGATACTGATTTACGACTTTTTTGGGGACTTAGGCTTAAAACCCCTTCTAAAAGGGTAATTTCAACCGTTTTCCTAGCTTTACTGAGCTCGCTTTGAAGAAATCACAATGCCCGCAACAATAAGTCCAAAGGCAAGTCCATGAAAGAGCTGTGGAGGTTCGCCAAGCATCGCAGCAGATAGAAGTGCCGTAAATAAGGGGATGAAATTGGCAAAAAAAGCTGCCACCGTAGGTCCCGCCCCATTGACACCAAAACCCCAGCAGCGATAGGCGATCAGCGAAGGTCCAATAGCTACAAAGACAATCAATGAGGCAGTCCACCAATTGAGGTCAATAAAAGCATGGCCCGTTGCGATTTCAAAGCCGTCAAAAAAACCCGTCCACAATAATCCCACCGTAACCTGCGCCATCAAAAATTCAGCCCACGGCCATTGACGTTCATTGCTAGCTCCAGGACGACTTAGCATCCAACTATAAAAAGCCCACAAGATAGTGGCTAACATAATCAAAAGATCGCCCACCACCATTTGCATAGACAGTAAAGATGCCAGATCCCCGCGTGTGAGCACAATTCCAACGCCCAGCAAACTTACTACAGCACCAACCATTTGCAAGATGCTCGGCTTGACCTGATAAAACACAGCGCCGATGAATAACATCCAAATCGGCATACTGGCACCAATCAACGTGACATTAATTGCAGTGGAGGTTTGGAGAGCAAGATAGAGCAGTACGTTATAACTACCCACTCCAAATAAACCCAAGAGCAGAAAACGTTTCTTATTTCGCCATAAGGCGCTGCTCGGCACAAAGACACGCCAGCCCAAAGGAAGCAAAAACACAGCAGCCAATCCCCAACGTACTGCACTTAAGGTAATTGGAGAGATGCTACCCACCAATACACGGCCAGCGATTGCATTACCCGCCCACAAAGCAGTGGCTGTAAGCAAGGAAAGAATGGTAGAGAAATTCAGTTGGTGCATTCAGGCGCTTATTGGGGAAGTAGTTATTTGAGGTCCCCAAGCAAGGGATACCCTAGCATTGTAGAAACAAATCCCTGGTATTGCTAAGATAGAGCTTAAATTAAGCTTTTAGTTTGTCAAAAAGCATCAAACAGAAGGAATCATTGTGGCAATCATCACCAATATAGAAGACTTGCGAGTCCTCCATCAAAAACGCACTCCCAAGATGTTCTATGACTATGCTGACTCAGGATCATGGACTGAGTCAACCTATCGCGCCAATGAATCCGATTTTCAAAAAATTAAATTACGTCAGCGCGTAGCAGTAGATATGACCAATCGCACCACCAAAACAACCATGGTCGGTCAAGAAGTTGCTATGCCTGTTGCTCTCGCTCCTACCGGCCTCACCGGTATGCAGCACGCTGACGGTGAAATTTTGGCGGCTAGAGCTGCAGAGAAGTTTGGTGTGCCATTCTGCTTATCCACTATGAGTATTTGCTCAATTGAAGACGTGGCAGAGCGCACAACAAAACCATTTTGGTTTCAACTGTATGTGATGAAAGACCGCGGTTTTATCGAGCGATTAATTGAACGCGCCAAAGCAGCAAAATGTTCTGCCTTGGTTCTGACGTTGGATCTACAAATTCTGGGACAGCGCCATAAAGATTTGAAGAATGGTCTATCAGCACCTCCGAAGCTAACAATTGCCAATATGATCAATATGGCAACTAAGCCACGCTGGTGCTTGGGTATGGCTATGACCCCCCGCAGAACCTTTCGCAATATTGTTGGTCATGCAACCGGTGTTGGGAATATGTCCTCCCTATCCTCCTGGACTGCAGAGCAATTCGATCCAGGCCTGAATTGGGGCGACGTTGAGTGGATCAAAAAACTGTGGGGTGGAAAGCTCATCATCAAAGGAATCTTGGACGAAGGTGATGCTCGTTTAGCCGCAAACTCGGGAGCAGATGCCTTGATAGTCTCCAATCATGGTGGTCGCCAATTAGATGGCGCCGTTTCTAGCATTCAAGCCTTACCCGGAATCGTGGATGCTGTTGGCAAAGATATCGAAGTCTGGATGGACGGGGGCATTCGCTCCGGTCAGGATGTTCTCAAAGCGTGGGCGCTGGGTGCGCGCGGTACCATGATTGGTCGCCCATTCTTGTATGGCTTGGGCGCCATGGGCGAAGCTGGTGTAACCAAGTGCTTAGAACTAATACACAACGAACTGGACATCACCATGGCGTTTACTGGTCATCGCGATATTCAGAACGTAACTAAAGATATTTTGTATCCAGGAACTTTTTAAATTTTTCACCTGCTCAATCACCCTCTTGCTATCTTTGCAGTCTCATTTGCAGTATTCGCTTGTGCTGTTTGGTTTGGACATAGCGCACTGAGCCGGTATCGCACAAAAGATACTGAGACTTCTGAAGATCTAGGCATCATTCAGACAGCCACCTTGACCTTGCTGGCCTTGATTATTGGCTTTACTTTTTCAATGGCCATTGATCGCCATGATCAGCGAGAAATTTTTGAAGAAGGTGAGGCAAACGCTATTGGAACTGAATATTTACGCGCAGATCTCCTTCCCCCAAAGCCAGCTGAAGCCACTAAAGATCTCTTGCTGCAATACATCGATCAGCGCATTCTGTTTTACTCCAAACAAAGCCCCGAGAAGATTCAAGAGATTCGCAATAAGACAGATCAACTTCAAACCGCTCTTTGGAACGAGATTCTGCCAACCGTTAAAACGCAAAACACCGCCACTATGGCGCTCGTTGCTTCTGGTATGAATGATGTGATTAATTCCCAAGGCTATGTTCAGGCAGCTTGGTGGAATCGCATTCCCTCAACGGCTTGGGGATTAATGGCGGCGATCGCTATTTGCGCCAATCTACTAGTTGGATTTGGTGCGCGCAATTTCGAGAAGAACACCGGCCTATTCATGATCTTCCCTTTTATCATTTCGGTTTCGTTTTTCTTAATTGCCGATATCGACAGCCCAAGAGGCGGAGTCATTCGCATTGAGGCCAGAAATTTAGTGGCGCTGAAAAATAACTTAACGCAACAGATGAATGCCAGCACCCCATCCATCAGCAAAAAATAAGATTCACCCCTAAAGGCAACCCAGATGAAACGTGTAGTGGATGTATTTAAAAACCGTGGTCGTGAGTTGGTTTGGACCTATGTCATCCACCTACACAACGATGCAGAATTTCATCCTGGTCAGCTTGATTTTGAGGTGGAGGCTCTTAGGCTGTCTCAGGTTGATAAACGCGGCGCCGAAAACGAACTCAGCGCCAAAGTCAGACTCAATACCTAATTTTGCTTGTTCTAGGGAAATGTCCCTAGTATTGTCAATGTTAATGAGATTCATTATCATTTATGATGAATCCATCTAACACCCAATACCCAAGCACAATGTCAACAACCAAATACCACCCCGCTTCGATCTTCTTTCATTGGTTTGTTGCCCTTCTGGTTGCGGCTGCTTTTGTAGTCATCGAGCTCAGGGGACAATTCCCCAAAGGAAGTGAACCTCGTGAGCTATGCAAAACAGTCCATGGGGTGATTGGTCAACTCATCTTTATTGCGATGGCTCTTCGCCTAATGATTCGCATAAAGTATGGCGTTCCTGTGCCAACGAACCCAAAACCAATGTTTGTCTCATTGGCCAAGGCAATGCATTGGCTACTATATGCCCTACTTTTGATCTCACCCATTTTTGGCCTTCTGTATTTTCAATATGGCGGTAAAGAAATCCACTTCTTTGGCTTGGTATGGCCTCAATTCGTGACGCCCAATCCGGAGATGAAAAAAGTCGTTGAAGGCATTCATGAATTTTTAGGGAACACGCTCTATTTTTTGATCGGCATTCATGCCTTAGCAGGCTTATGGCAACATTACGTCATAAAGGACGATACACTTCGTCGTATGTTGAATAAGGTACGCGCCTAAATTAAGCAGGAGCAATAAATGAAGCCACTATCTAAAAAAGCCAAGATGGCTGTCGGCTGGACCGTCTTGATGACGGTGGTGGGAACTGCCATGTTGCACCAATGGCAATTTTTTGCGATGGGCTGCGCATCTCTAGCGCTACTACTGGTGGCCAATCAATACGATCTTTTAAAAGATCCGGAAGACAAAAAATAATCCCACCTGTTAGAACGGGATTGATTGCTTAAACCCCCGCTCCACATTGCTCCCGAATACAGTCTGCTAACGCATGAAATTCTTGGGCGTGTGCGGTAGATGGTCTTGCCACCAAAGCAATCACTCTTTTCGGTGCTGGTGATGCCAACTCCTTTGCCACCAGTTCAGAATTATTCAAAAGACTGCTGTGAACTGCCATTCCGGGGAGCAAAGCAATACCGAGACCAGACTCCACCATTTGCAACAAGGTCAGCAGGCTAGTCGCCTCCAAGCCTTCTGCCTTACGAATATCAGCCCGCTTACACGCTTGCAGGCTATGCTCTCGCAGGCAGTGCCCCTCTTCCAATAAGAGAAGTCGTTCAGCCATCTTGGCAGGCAAAGTTACTACCTTTCCTTTTAGGGCTGGGTCGCCCTCTTTTGCGACCAACCAAAAAGGATCATCAAATAATTCCTGAACCAGCAAACCATCTACGTCATACGGCAAAGCAATTAAAGCAAAGTCTAGCTTATGCTCAGCCAATCTAGAAAGTAAGTTGGCAGTGAGATCTTCTCGCAACGTAACTTTGAGATCTGGAAAACGAGTGCGAATTTCTGGCAACACTGTTGGCAATAAAAATGGAGCAATGGTAGGTATGACGCCCAAGCGAATAGTGGCAGTCATTGGTTTACCGGTTGCGCCCGCATACTCAACCAGATCCTCAGAAGCCGCCAAGATTACTTTGGCACGTGCGAGAACTTCCAACCCAACTGGGGTGATGGATACGTTTTGACGATCACGCTCCACTAAATGAATTCCAAGTGCATCCTCCAGCTCTTTTAAACCAGCACTTAAAGTTGATTGACCGACAAAACAGGCTTGGGCTGCACGTGTGAAATTGAGTTCCTTAGCCAGTGCGACGAAATAGCCCAGCTGCCTTAAAGATGGTAAATAAGCCATACCGCCTCCGTTATCGATTTATTAGATTAATACTATCACAATGATTCATTGGACTGATTAATAAATTCAGCGCACACTTCATGCATGGTTGAGAAAGAAGTAAATACGCCTCAACAAACGGACATTGAATTTAAAAGGGAATTGAAATGACACGACCAGCAATCAAAACTATCCAAAACTTAGAATCCGCCTTTGCTGGCGAATCTATGGCCCACATAAAGTACCGCTACTTCGCAAAATTGGCCCGCGCTGCCGGCGATGAAGAAACCGCTAAGATATTTGAAGCGACAGCGGAACAGGAGGTCATGCATGCTTTTGGTCACTTGGACTTACTCTACCCCGCAAACACCATCACCCCAACGCGCGCTTTAGAGATTGCGATTGAGGGCGAAACTTATGAATACACAGAAATGTATCCATCCTTTCGTAAAACGGCAGCAGAGGAAGGTAACGCTGCTGCAATCCAAGAGATTGATGAGCAAATTGCGGAATCAAAAGAACATGCTGAGCAGTTTCAAGCGACTTTGGCAAAAGCAGCAAAACGCTTTGCAGCATTGGCAAACGTTGAAGAGCGCCATGCTAATCATTACAAGCAAGCACTAGAAAAAGCGAAGGCATTTGCAACTCAATAAGAGCACAGCAGAAATATTTAGAAATTAAATCTAAAATGAACAAACTATTTAAGGAATCTAGATGAAAAAGTACCAATGTATCGTATGCGGCTATATTTACGACGAAGCAAAAGGCATCCCAGAAGACGGCATTCCTGCTGGTACCCTTTGGGCTGATGTACCCGAGGACTGGGAGTGCCCGGACTGTGGCGTTGCAAAAGCAGACTTCGAGATGGTTCAAATAAGCTAATTTCAGCTCAGAACCCTTAATACTCTTTACGCCCTTACGTCCTTTACGTCCTTTACACCCTATTCACCACTCGTCTTTTTGGAGAGCCTAGCTTTGGATCAAACCACCCCTCAATCCCAATCCGCGATCGTCATCATTGGCAGCGGATTGGCTGGCTACACCCTGATTCGAGAAATTCGTAAATTGGATAAGGCGGTGCCCATCACACTGGTAACGCGAGAGCCTGGATACTTCTATTCAAAGCCAATGCTTTCTACTGCATTGGCTAGCAAGAAAGAAGCAGCGCAATTAATCTCTACGCCCGCTGATGGTATGGCAGCGCAACTAGAGATGACCGTCATTGGTGAATGTGATGTCAGCTCAATTAATCCTAGTGCGCGCACCATACAAACCAATAAAGGTGAAGTGCCCTACGGTAAGCTTGTCCTAGCTTTGGGTGCAGATCAAATACGCTTACCGCTACAAGGCAGTGCTGCTAACGAAGTCATCACTGTCAATGATCTTGAAGACTATGCGCGCTTTCGCACCGCGATTACTGGGAAAAAGAAAATTGCCATTCTGGGCGCAGGTCTGATTGGGTGTGAGTTTGCCAACGATCTAGTGCTAGGCGGATATGAAGTAGATGTAATTGATTTGGCTTCTCAGGCTTTAGGACGTCTACTGCCGGAGGTTGCTGCCCAGGAGCTACAGGGAAAATTAAGCGCAGCTGGTGTGCGTTGGCACCTTTCTACAACTGTTCAAACAATTGACCGCCAAGGCAATTCGTTGCAAGTAACTCTAGCCAATGGCAACAGCATCTCTTGTGACGTATTTCTCTCGGCCGTTGGTCTAAAACCCAGAGTGGAATTAGCAAAGGCTACTGGCATCAATACTGGAGTTGGCATTCAAGTTAATCGAGTACTGGAAACCAATATCGAAAATATTTTTTCTCTTGGAGATTGTGCAGAGGTTGATGGTTTGGTGTTGCCTTACGTCATGCCTATCATGCAAGCAGCAAGAGCATTAGCCCTCACATTAATTGGACAAACTACCTCGCTAACGTATCCAGCGATGCCAGTGATGGTGAAGACACCTGCTTTAGCTACTGTAGTTTCTCCTCCAGCCAAAGGCGCTCAAGGCAAATGGTCTACCACTCCAGTTGAAGGGGGTCTTGAGGCTCGTTTTGAATCTCCTGATGGCAAATTGCTAGGCTTTGCGTTGATGGGTACCGCTACTGCACAACGTAGCACCCTGACGAAGGAGCTCCCTCCAATTCTGACTTAAGCATCCTTAAATCAAATCGATTGAGCAAACAAAAGGCCCGCAATTGCGGGCCTTTTTAATATGCAGTTGGCAGTGATTAAGAAACGATCACAAACCAAGTGGTGTTGTGGGATTGAGCAACCATCAAGAACAACATTGGTACTGATAACAATGTATTCAAACGGGATGTCAACATTGCAACGCGAGCTGACTTTGCTTTGACATCAGCTTCAACAGCAACAATGCCAAGAGCGCGTTTTTGATTTGGCCAAATGATGAACCAAACATTGAAAGCCATTACCAAAGCAATCCACATACCTAAACCGATTGCGCGGAACGGTGCTTGCAATGTGAAAGCTTGATGCAAATATCCACTCAAGCCAGCAACAATCAAGCCTGTTACTACCGTGAATAATGCTGCGTAACGGAACCAGAACAATGCTGTTGGCGCAATTACTTTGCCAATTGCTGGTTTTTGCTCATCTGGAATCTTTGGCATAGACGGAATTTGCACAAAGTTAAAGTACCAAAGCAAACCGATCCACATCACACCAAACATCACGTGCAACCAACGGAAAACAAATGGGAGCTCAGCAGAACTAAAGTTGCCGCCCAAAGCAAGAATAATTAAAACAAGAAGGACAAAGCCCGCTAAAACGGTGCGCCCTAAAGAGGTCAAGATTGAGGCCATTTAAGGATCTCCTATAAGTAATAATGGGTCTAACTATAAACGATTCTGCTAATTTTGTTTGAGCACCCTAAAATCCAGAATTCTTACTAAAAATAGACACTTAGGACGCTTTATTGGGCAGTCCAACCGCCATCCATATTCCAGGCCACACCACGAACCTCTGAAGCATCCGGACCACAAAGAAATACTGCCAATGCAGCTAGTTGTTCAGGACTAACAAATTCACCAGATGGTTGCTTTTCAGAAACCAAAGCAGTCTTAGCTGCCTCATTGGAGATACCTTCGCGCTCTGCACGAGCATCTACTTGCTTTTGCACTAATGGCGTTAAAACCCAACCTGGGCAAATTGCATTACAAGTAACTCCAGTGCGTGCATTTTCTAGCGCAGTCACTTTGGTAAGACCAACGATGCCATGCTTAGCGGCAACATAGGCGGACTTCTGAGTAGACGCCACTAAACCATGTACCGAGGCAATATTGATGATGCGGCCCCAATTACGTTTTTTCATACCAGGCAATGCGTGATGCGTTGTGTGGAATGCAGAGCTCAAGTTAATCGCAATAATGGCATCCCATTTATCTGTCGGAAACTCTTCAATGTTCGCCGTGTACTGAATGCCAGCATTGTTAATAAGAATATCCAATGATCCAAAGCGCTTTTCTGTTTGCTGAATGAGATCTGCGATTTCAGCAGGTTTGCTCATATCAGCGCCGTGGTAATCAACCTCCACTCCACAAGCTTTAATTTTGGCAATAGCCTCATCTTTCTCGCCAAAACCATTAACCATAATATTGACACCCTGCTTCGCTAATGCGATAGCCATACCTAAACCAATACCGCTAGTGGAGCCAGTGACGAGGGCTGTTTTACCTTTTAATGTGGACATTTCTTTTACCGTATCAAGTTAACCAGAGGGCGCATCAGCTGATTTACCCCAAAACTTGATGTTACAGGATGTAAAGGACCACCCCGCAAGACAATCCTTGGGGGGTGCCAGGATCGACTGGATCTTAAATTTTCTTGAGCGCCCGCAGGATCTTTTCGGAGGTGATGGGCTGGTCAAAGACGCTTGCGTTCAATGGTGCCAGAGCATCATTGATAGCGTTTTGAACTGCACCCGGCGCACCTGCTGTACCAGCCTCACCCGCCCCCTTGGCGCCCAATTTGGATGATTGCGTTGGAGTCTCTACGTGAGCAACTTCAATATCTGGCATCTCATTAGCCATTGGAACTAAATAGTCAGCCATGCTGCCGTTCCGCAGTAAACCACTTTCATCATAGAGACACTCTTCGAATAGAACACCACCGATACCCTGAACAATTGCACCACGGACTTGTTCATTTACCAACATCGGATTAATTACTCGACCACAATCCTCAACCGCCCAATGTTTTAATAACTTCACAAAACCAGTGTCTGGATCGACTTCAACATAAGAGGCTTGAACGCCATTGGTAAAAATAAATGGGTAATCTTTTTGGGTATAGTGACGTGTCACCATAAGATCAGCAGAGAACCCCGCTGGCAGAGTATCCGTGCGGAAATAACCTACTCTTCCCACCTCACTAAATGGCAGCAACTGCTCGCCAGTTGCTTTGTCTAGGATGTGACCACGGCGCGCCATTAATTCTGTAACTGGTCGATTCAAAATAGCACCAGCAAGCTTTAGGATATTTTCTTGCAAAGCTTGTGACGCCAAGAGAACTGCTTCACCACCAACGCCAGCGCCACGTGACGCCCAAGTACCGCCGCCATAAGGAGTGACATCAGTATCGCCAGTAACAATACGAACTTGATCAATGGAGACGCCCACAGAATCAGCGGCGATTTGCGTGTAGATACCTTCGGTCCCCTGACCTTGCTCTCCAACACCAATCAATACCGAAACCACACCACTAGGGTCCATGCGCACGGTAGCACCATCCTGAGAAGCAATACGAGCACCGCCTACTCCATAGAAAGCGGGACTCGGATTCGTTAACTCAATTAAGGTTGCAAACCCAATCCCGCGATATATGTCTTTCTTTCGCAATTCAGCCTGCTCCTTACGCAATGCTGGATAGTCCATCATTTTTTCAATGGTATTGAGGCATTGCTGATGCGAAAGAACTTCTAACTTAATCCCAGAAATTCCAGAGCATGGATAAGCATCATCAGGGATAACATTTCGCTTGCGGAATTCCAGTGGATCCATTTGCAATTTTTGCGCAGCCAAGTCAACCAAGCCTTCTGTAACTGCACAGGCAATCGGATGGCCTACCCCGCGATACTGACACGTTGGGGTTTTGTTCTGGAAGACTACGTTTAAATGTGCACGGTAATTTTGATGCTTGTAGGGACCTCCAACCAGATTCACTACCTGGTTACCTTCAATGGCACTGGTTCTTGGGAACATCGAATAAGGACCGATAGCAGTTAAGTCATCAATCTCAAAAGCCAAGATATCGCCCGCCTTATTGGCAGCAATACGGCCCTTAATGCGATGCTCGCGCGCATGAATATCGCTTGTAAATGACTCCAAGCGATCCGCCACAAACTTTACAGGGCGCTCTAACATCATGGCGAGACCCACAGTTGCAAAGTCATCTGGATATGCGTGAACTTTAATGCCAAAAGAGCCACCTACATCTTTGCAGATCACATGCACGTCAGATTCAGATAATCCAAACTGACGGCAATATAAATCCTGCATCATGTGTGGCGCTTGTTGAGAGTGATACACCGTCAAACGACGATCGCCAGGGCTGTAATCCGCAATTTGGCAGCGTGGCTCAAGGGTGACACCAGTATGGCGACCAAATCCGAAGGTAGCTTCAGCCACCACATCTGCTGTCGCAAATACCTCATCTACATTACCAACATCTAGACTGCGGGTAAAACATAGATTGTCACCAAGCTCTGGATGTATGACTGGAGTGTCCGCATCTAACGCAGTTTCCATAGAAACAACCGCCGGCAACTCCTCCCACTCAACCTCAATGTGCTGCAAAGCATCCTCTGCCTGTGCTCTGGTTTCAGCAACCACCGCAACCACCGGCTCACCTTGCCAGCACGCACGATCAATTGCGAGCGCGTGTTGTGGTGCAGACTTCATGCCAGCGAGATGCCCTAAAGTTGCAACCCAAGGCTTACAGATTTTTGCCATTTGCACGCCATCAACAACTGCAAGCACACCTGGCATCTTGCTAGCATGATCTGTATGAATTTTTCCGATCTTCATATGTGCCACTGGAGAGCGCCAAAACACTACATGAGCCATGCGCGGCAATTGAATATCATCAATGTAAGTACCTTGACCCTCAAGCAAACGGCGAGCACCATGTCTCGGCTCACTATGGCCGATATAACGCTGATCGTTTGTTACCGGATCAAGCACCATTCCTTTTAAATCACTTGGCTTATTCATAATGCGTTCCTTAATACCTTAAGCGTTAGCGAGGACGGGTTTAATTTTTTGGCCCTTAGCTCGGACTTCTAATACGTCGACAATCGCATCCACAATCGAGTGGTAGCCAGTACAACGGCAGTAATTGCCGGAGATCCACTCGCGCACTTGTTCGCGAGTTGCCTTAGGCTGCCTCTCAATTAATTCCGCTGCAGCTAACAACATTCCGGAAGAACAGAAGCCACATTGCATTGCGTTGTGACGCATAAAAGACTCTTGTAGATCGGTTAAGACACCGCTCTTAGTAAGCCCTTCAACCGTTTCAACCACGCTGCCGTCTGCTTGGACTGCCAAAAAAAGGCATCCACGAATAATTTGCCCATTCACTTTGACAGTGCAGGCTCCACATGCGCCCTGCTCACAACCCAAATGAGGCCCTTTGAGATGAAGGTCTTCACGTAAAAAATCCACCAAATGTCGGCGCGGCTCAATCTCTGCGCATACCAGTTGACCATTCACAGTCATTGAAATTTTTTTCTTCAAACTCATTCTGATCTCCAAATTCTTATAATGATTGAGCTTAAGCAATCATGTGCTTGAGACCACGCTCAAGCAAAACACCAATTAAATGTTGCTTGGCTTCTGCGCTATTAGTGATATCGGCAATCGCTTCGATTTCATTGCGAGCTTCAGCTACCGCTTTGGCAATCAATTGATCATTTAATTTTTGACCATTTACCAAGTCCTGCGCTTTTGTTGCCATCACTGGTGTGGCGCCAACCGAAAAGAATATAAAAGCACAATTAGATAAAACATCACCTTGCTTTTGTGCTGTTGCAGCTAATCCAGCAACTGCGTAATCACCATGACGCCTGGCCAGCTCATGGAAATAAAAAACCTCTTGCTGACTTGCAAGCGGAATCTCAGTGGCAACCAAAATTTCATCGGACTCTAAAGATGTTGTGTAGAGATCGATAAAAAAATCCTTAGCTGGAATTTTTCGTTCGCCGGCTGGACCATGAATAATCATGGTTGCACGCAAGGCCAAGCTGCAGGCAGGCCACTCAGCGGCTGGATCACCGTAGGCTAAAGATCCGCCCCAGGTGCCCAGATTGCGAATTGCCCGATGAGCAATATGTGGGGCGGCTGCTTTTAAAAGCGGAGCATGTTTTGCCACCAACTCCGAATCTTCAATTTCAGTATGCGTTACTAACGCACCAATACGCAGGCTGTTACCAACAATAGAAATGCCCTTCAGCTCAGCTACATCGGTAATATCAATTAATACGCTAGGTTCAGACAAGCGCATATTCAAGGTAGCCAGTAAAGTTTGGCCGCCCGCAATTAAGCGAGCATCATCACCGCCCTGTTCAAGCAAAGATAATGCCTCCTGCAATGCCTTAGGCTTTACATAATCAAATGCTGCAGATTTCATTCGTCTCCTCCACCACCAATGTCATTAGCTTTTTTAGCTTTATATTTTTGTACCGCTCTGTTTGCTACTTGGTTTACGACAACTACTTTTTGTAGTTTTATTTTTTAGAGTCTTGCTGCTACTCTTTATTCACTGCTAGCGTATGACTACAACGCCACTGTCTCCCCGCCTAATTCTTTTGCAAACTTCTGAAAAAAGTCGTCCGCAATCTTTTTGGCCGATGCGCTAATTAAGCGCCCGCCAATTTGACCTAATTTGCCGCCAATCGAGGCTTCGGTTGTGTAAGAAACCAAAGTGCCTCCTTCAGCCTGCTTTAGCTCTACCCGTGACTTTCCTTTGGCAAATCCAGCCGCCCCGCCAGACCCCTCAAAAGCCATTGAACAAGATTGGTCTGGAATGATGTCGCTCAGGAGTAATTTCCCGGCAAAACGGGCTCTTACGGGCCCAATCTTGAACATCACCTTGGCGTGGATCTCATCTGGAGAGATCCGATTGATCTCCTCACAGCCAGGAATAGACTTGGCCAAGACGTCAATATCGTTCAAACCCTTCCATACTTCTGGGATTGGAGCCGATATCAGTTGCTCGCCATTTAATTCCATTTGATCTCCTTGGGGTTTGTACGAATAGAGTCTTATCTACCAATTGTTCAACAATGTACCATTATTTAACTTTTGGTCAATAAGTCCAAATTCGGATAAACCCTGAGAATCCATGCGATTTAGTGAAGATAGCGTTTCCAGCCCAAATAATGCTGAAATTTCAGCGGGTGGAACAACGCCAATCCGAAAGCGGATGGGGACAGCCGAACGGAAACGCCAAATAGTCGACAGCGCCATTCAATTCTTTGCCAGAAATGGAGTTGATGGGCAGCTCAGAAATTTATCCAAAGAGCTCGGGATCACCCATACCCTGCTCTATCACTATTTCCCAACCAAAGACGCTTTGATTCAGGAAGTCTACAAAGAGGTTTTTGAGTCTCGTTGGAAACCGGAGTGGGAAGAGTTACTTGATGATGAGTCACTTACGCCCGAAGAAAAATTCAATGCGTTTTACTTGGACTATTCCAACACAGTCTTGACGTATGACTTTGTTCGCATCTTGATTTTCTCGGGACTGAGCGATCACTCCATCAGTGATCGCTTCTTCGAACTTTTACGTAAACGCTTGTTACCAAGACTGATTCGCGAAACTCGTAAGTATTGCGGTAGATCAGATACATCCAAGCCGACGCAACGTGAGCTTGAATTTTTGATGGGTCTGCATGGTGGAATCTTCTATATCGGTATGCGACGCTGGATCTACGGACAAGCTATCTATGCAGCTGAGAGCCCTAATACAGAACAAGAAATCATTCGAGATCGAGTGCAGTCTTACCTTCATTCCGCCAAATCACTATTTGCCCAATAACAAAGGTCATCATGTCTAACTTAAGCCTCAATCACTTCTCCATTCGCAGCCTCGAAATCGAAAAAACAACTGAGTTTTATGAGCAATTGCTTGGCTTAACTGTTGGACCAAGGCCAGAGTTTCCGTTTCCCGGTGTATGGCTTTACAACGGCGATGAAAGTAGTTGGGCTAACGCAGTCTTGCACTTGATTGCTATTGATAAAAATGATCCGAATGGACTCAAAAAATATTTAGGAGATCGCGACCCTAGTACCCTACATGGATCTGGGGCGGTTGATCACATCGCATTTTTTGCAACTGGCTTGGAAGAAAAAATTGCCCTACTTCAAAAATTAAATATTGCCTATCGCGAGCGAACCGTTCCTGTTATAGGGCTCCATCAAATATTTTTGGATGATCCGAATGGCATTGTGATTGAGTTGAACTATCCAGCAGCAGAAAAAACTGCCTTAGATGCGAAAGCAGCATAGGAGAAATTGATGGCAAAAATTCTAGTTGTTGGCGGCTCTCTTGGCGGATTATTTGCGGCAAACATTTTGCTGCGACAAGGTCATGACGTCACCTTACTAGAGAAGACTGTTGGCTCTCTAGACGGTCGTGGCGCCGGTATTGTGACGCACGATGCCCTAGCAGAAGCATTAAGAGCAGCTGGGGTCACCGTTGACGAAACTCTGGGCGTTCCTGTGACCAAACGCATCACTTTAGGCGCAGACGGCCAAAGCCTCGGTGAAATGGATCTACCTCAGGTACTTACCTCCTGGAGCCGCCTCTATCACATGCTCAAAGAAAGCTTCCCAAGCGAGCGCTACCTTCAAGGCAAAACAGTAAAGACCGTTACTCAAGATGTGAACGCTGTGCATGTGCTGTGTGAGGATGGCAGTAAATATGATGCGGAGCTATTAATCGCTTCCGATGGCATACGCTCCGCAGTAAGAGCACAAGTCGCGCCGCAGATTCAACCTGAATACGCTGGCTATATTGCTTGGCGTGGTGTGTGCGATGAGGCCTGCTTATCTCAGTACACCTTGGAGACCCTATTTAATCGCTTTGGATTTTGCTTACCGAATGGCGAGCAAATGCTCGGGTATCCAGTTGCTGGCACAGGCAATGACACTCGCCCAGGCAAGCGTCGTTATAACTTTGTATGGTATCGCCCCGCATCGGAACATGAGGAGCTGGTAAGTCTTCTGACCGATGATGATGGCCATTATTACCCCACCGGTATCCCACCACTCAAGGTTTCCTGGAAGCATATTGCGCATATGCGCAAAGTGGCACAAGAAATTCTGGCGCCGCAATACGCCGAGATTCTTGAAAAAACAGCAGCCCCCTTCTTACAAGCAATTTATGACGTGCGATCAGAACAAATTGTATTTGGCAGAATTGCCTTAATGGGTGATGCAGCATTTGTTGGCAGACCTCACGTGGGAATGGGGGTCACCAAAGCAGGCGATGAAGCCATGGTAATTGCAAAGCACATTGCCGTACTTGGAGCCACCCCAGCAGCACTGAATGCTTATAGCGATGAGCGACTCAAACTAGGACAGCAAGTAGTGGCTAGAGCGCAATATTTGGGACGCTATATGCAAGCCCAGGGCAGCAAGGGTAATAGGGATAACGAGAAGCTCAAAAGAAATGCCGATACTGTAATGGCGGAAACCGCGATTGATATCAGCGATCTATTAGCCCAAGGGAAAGCAGTGCCTGAGTCCGCACATTGAAAGGCGCATTCAGTTAAGATTTAGAAAAACAAAAGTATTCTTATTTAACAAAGTTTTATATGGAGGAGACAACCATGAAACAAAAAGTAACGAATCAAACTAGACGCCAGATGTTGATTGGTGGAGCAGCTGCAGCAAGCGCCCCACTTTGGTTAAACGTTGCAAATGCGCAAGCCGACACCATCAAGATCGGCTTTCCAACACCCTTAACTGGTCCATTCTCTGCGGAAGCGCAAGACCAGGTAAAAGCTGCTGAATTAGCTATCAAAGAATTTAATGATGCCGGCGGTTTCAATGGACGCAAAGCAGAACTCTTGGTGCGCGATGACAAACTCAATCCTGGTGAGGCGGCAACTCGCACATTAGAGTTGATTGAAAAAGATAAAGTGAATTTTGTTGTTGGCTCACTTTCTGCTGCTACACAACTCTCAATCAATGCAGTATGTAAAGAGCGTAAGGTTCTGTTTAACTCCATCAGCCAATCTGATGCGATTAACGAAGCAAAAGACTGGAGTGTGTATACGTTCCATGAAGCACTAAACCCAACAATGACTGCTGGTGCTGTAGCACGCTACTCCATTCCTCGCTTTGGCAAAAAGATTGTGTTCTTAACGGCTGACTATGCTTACGGCCATGAAATGGTTCGTGCTTTTGAGCGTGCTGGCAAAGAAATGGGCGCAACAACGTTGGCTGACATTCGTCACCCATTAGGCGCATCTGATTACTCCGCTTTCTTACCACGTATTAAAGCCTTAAACCCAGACATTTTGGTGCTCTGTAACTTTGGTCGCGACTTGGTAAATGCCGCTAAGCAGTGCACTGACTTCGGCCTTAAATCCAGTATGAAGATTGTGACACCGGTACTGCTTTACACCTCACGTCTAGCAGGTGGGCCCGAAGCTTTTGAAGGCATCATCGGTGGCACCTCCTATTACTGGGGTCTTGAGGATCGCATTCCGACTGCAAAAGCATTTAATGATGCTTTCCGCAAAATGTATAACGGCTCCGTGCCATCTGATTACGGCGCACTGGGTTATGCAGGTGTGAAGAGCGTCTTGGCTGGAGTGAAGATTGCAAAGTCCACCGACACGCTAAAAGTGGTTACAGCAATGGAAAACATGAAATACGACTGGTACAAGGGTCCTGAGTACTATCGCAAATGCGATCATCAAGCTGTTCAAACCGTCATCATCGTAGAGTCCAAATCTAAGAATATGAAAGACAAGTATGACGTCTTCAATATTTTGACGATTGAACCTACTACTGAGAAAAACATGCGTTCTTGCGCAGAGCTAGGCCACAAAGCCTAATCCAAAAATTTCAGGGTGGATTAATCATTCACCCTGATCCACTTCCCAAAACCAGTCGGTAGCGGGGAGTTTTTCTGAGTACATTTATGACTGGTCTTACATTTGAACTTCTTTGCATGCAATTGCTTACAGGCATCGCCTTAGGCAGTATTTATGCACTTCTAGCACTAGGTTTATGCCTAATTTTTGGCATGCTGAATGTGGTGAACTTCGCTCATGGAGCCTTCTTTATGGTGGGCGCTTTTTTAGGGGTTTATTTCCTGGGCGTCACTGGAAGCTTTTGGTTTAGCTTAGTGCTCACCCCTTTGATAACAGGCGGCATAGGACTTCTCACTGAGCGTTTCTTAGTGAGACCGCTCTATGGTCGCGGCCTAGATTACCCTCTACTACTCACCTTCGGTCTTTCTTATGTATTGATCGAAGTGATGCGCGTCACCTTTGGCATCGAAGGCTTACCTTCCATCACCCCAGAGGGTCTAGGCGGAACATTGAACGTAGGCATTGGCTTTTTCCCCAAATACCGTCTCTTCTTAATAGTTGCGACTGCCATCATCATTCTGGGTGTCTGGTTCTTCATTCAGAAAACACGCTATGGCCTCATCATCAAAGCAGGTGCAGCAGATCAAGAAATCGTGAAGGTGCTTGGCGTTGATATTGCCAAGGTTTGGCTCTTAGTCTTTGGTTTGGGATGTGCAATTGCTGGCTTGTCTGGCATTCTGGCCTCACCAACACGTTCAGTTAATCCAGAAATGGGCATTCCGATTTTGGCTGAGTCCTTTGTAGTAACGGTCGTCGGTGGTATGGGCTCACCAGTAGGCGCTGTTGTTGCCGGCTTATTTGTAGGTATTGTCTACAGCATGACTTCTCTATTCTTCCCTGACTTGGCAGAGCTCTCCATCTTTGTATTGATGGCGGTCGTGTTGTTAATTCGCCCACAAGGTTTATTTGGCAAAGCAGGAGCGATGGGCTAAGGCTCCGTATATATATGAAATCATTTTTACAACTCATCGCACGCCATCGCGTACTCGCTAGCACGCTGTTCTTGGCGATCTTTCCGTTCATCATGCCGTACGAAGCTTTGGCAATCAATATTTTGATCTTTGGTTTGTTCGCCATGGGCTTCAACTTGCTCTTTGGTTATATGGGCCTTCTCTCTTTTGGCCATGCCGCATTTTTAGGTATTGGCAGTTACCTCACTGGTATCGGCATTGTTCACTACGGAATGCCATGGGGTGCCGCAATTTTGGTTGGGATTATTGGTGCTGCCATTGGTGGGCTCATCATGGGTTATCTAGCTATCCGCACTCGGGGTATCTACTTCTCCATGGTGACATTAGCGCTTGGTCAAATCGTGTATTACATTTTTTACAAAGCAGAAAGCCTTACTGGTGGCGAGAATGGTTTGCGCGGAGTTCGCGTCAATGAATTCAACATCCTTGGCATTCCGACTGACTTCTTAAACCCTTTAGTGAAGTACTACATCATTCTATTTTTTGTGGTGATCGCAATTTGGTTAATCTCTCGCATCCTGAGCTCTCCTTTAGGCGCCGTGATGGAGGCCATTCGTGAGAATGAAAAACGCGCCGCAGCCTGTGGATTCGACGTGGCTCGCACCAAACTATTGGTATTTGTCTTGTCAGCAGCTATTTGTGGCTTAGCCGGTTCATTGCGGGCCCTTCACCTTTCTATTGTGCCGATTGATTCTTTGCATTACTTGCAATCCGGTCAAGCTGTCATGATGAGCATCTTGGGTGGTATGGGTACATTCTTTGGCCCGTTTATTGGCGCAGCAGTCATGCTCTATCTAGAGGATGTCGTCACCACTTTTACCAAACACTGGATGGCTGTTGTTGGTGTGGTTTTCATGTTCTTCGTGCTGTTCTTCCCTAAGGGGATCTGGGGAACCATTCTGAGCAAGTTACAAATTAATCAGGATTCGAAATAATGAATAGCCCAACCACTACTCCCATTCTTGAAGCACGTCACGTTAGCAAAAGCTTTGGCAAGTTCAAAGCATTGCAAGATGTATCCACCAGCTTTATGCCCGGAACCCTGACTGCCATCATTGGACCAAACGGTGCTGGCAAAAGCACATTCTTTAATGTGTTGAGCGGAGCATTTCCTCCTACAAGCGGCCAGATTCTATTTAATGGTAAAGATATCACCGGTATGCAGCAGCATGAGTTTGCCCGTATTGGTATCTCTAAAAGTTTCCAGATTACAAATGTCTTCAAACAGCTGAGCGTTCATGAAAATGTCCGCGTTGCCGCCCAAATGGAAACGGCGCGCTACAACTTTCTCCGCAATGCGCAGAGCTATCCAGGCCCCATAGAACTCGCCGACCAACTTCTACGCCGAGTTAATCTAGAGCACCTACGGAACAAGAAAACAGGCGACCTAGCTCATGGCCAACAGCGCGCCCTTGAGATTGCAATGGCTTTAGCCTGCAATCCAAGCTTGCTCCTGCTTGATGAACCGACTGCCGGCATGTCTCCAGAAGAAACATTGGTCATGATGGAACTCATTCGTACACTTGCTAATGAGCGCACTGTGATCTTGGTTGAACACAAGATGAAACTCATTATGGGCCTTTGTAAGCGCATTATCGTTTTACATCACGGCGAGTTTTTGGCCGAAGGCACTCCAGAAGAAATCCAAAATAACGCCGAGGTACGTCGTGTGTACCTAGGTCAAGGTTAAACAGAAAGCAAAATATGTTGCGTGTAGAAAATTTAAACGCGTGGTATGACCGCAGTCATGTATTGCAAGGCATCTCACTTGAAGTCAATAAAGGTGAAATTGTTACTTTGATGGGTCGTAATGGCGCAGGTAAAACTACTACATTGCGCTCGCTCATGGGCCTACTCTCCAAGCGCGAAGGCAAAGCTTCAATTGATGGCACTTCATTTTTAGACTTACCTGCTCACGAACGCTTCCACTTAGGGTTAGCATACGTTCCAGAGGATCGCCGCATCGTTCCCGGACTCACTGTTAAAGAAAATTTGGAGCTTGGGGTGATCGCAAAAAAGAATGTCGGCGATATGAGCGCATTAGTTGATGAGATTGCCGAGATATTTCCACGCCTCAAAGAGCGCCTTCATCAAGATGGCACCTCGATGTCAGGCGGCGAACAACAAATGCTGGCTATTGCTAGGGCAATGATTGGCAAGCCTAAGGTGATTTTGCTAGATGAGCCTTCTGAAGGCATCATGCCGGTCTTAGTTGATGAAATGTTCGAGTTGTTCGCCAAGCTAAAACAACAGGGCCTGACTATCCTGCTGGTAGAACAAAACGTGCAACAAGCTTTGAAGATTTCTGATCGAGCTTACATCCTAGATCAGGGTGAGATTGTGTTTCACGACACCGCTCAGAATTTATTAAATAATGATGAGATTCAGCAGAAGTATTGTGCGGTTTAAATGAGGTGCAGCCAATGACCTAGTTGATGCCAGAAACTTTCTGGAACTAGAGTTAAAAGCCATGTAAGCGTAATAAAACGCAGTAGCTTGCCAATAAACATATAAATGAGGCATGGCTGCCAAGGGAGTTTTAACCACCCGGCCGCGAGACATAAAGGGTCGCCTAACCCAGGCAGCCAGGAAAGTAGCAACAACTTCGGCCCCCATTCCTCAAGCCAACGCTTTAGGCGGCCATTGCGAGGCTCATCCATCGTCTTAAAGCTATTGCGGGCAATGACCCCTAGCCACCAATCCACCATACCACCCAAAGTATTGCCGACTGTAGCAACTATAATCGCAACCCAAAATAAGTGCGGGTTCAGCGTGATATAGCCAAACAGGATTGGCTCTGAGCCAGCGGGTATTAAAGTCGCAGAAATAAATGAACTCAGAAATACTGCTGGCAAACCAACAGAGGGCATTTCGAACCAAGCAAAAAAATGATCGAACAAATGCTCCATCAAATAACAAACCCTAAGTTGATGGCATTCGAGTGCTCGTGCTTGAATTTCATATCGCCTATTTTGCCTTGTTTTGAGCAATACCCAACTTTTTCAATTCTTGCTTAAACTAATGCCTAGAAAGATAAATTCACCATAAAACCTATAAATTGAGACCTTCATGAGCCACCCTATTCCTAAGCCGGACCAGTATCAAGAAATGCGTGAAGCATTACGCGATCTTGGCAGCTCCTTTGACTCTGCTTATTGGCAAAAAATTGATCATGAAAGAGGCTATCCAGAGGCTTTTGTTGATGCAATGACAAAGGCAGGCTGGTTGGCTGCACTCATTCCAGAAGAATATGGCGGCTCCGGACTAGGACTTGCTGAGGCCTCAGTGATCATGGAAGAAATTAATTTTTCCGGTGGTAACTCAGGCTCATGTCATGGACAGATGTACAACATGGGCACCCTATTACGTCATGGGTCAGAAGCTCAGAAAAAAATATATCTCCCTAAAATTGCATCCGGGGAGCTGCGACTTCAAAGTATGGCTGTTACTGAGCCTACCACCGGAACCGATACAACCAAACTCAAAACGACCGCCATTAAAAAAGGTGATAAGTACATTGTGAATGGTCAAAAGGTTTGGATATCCAGAATCCAACACTCTGATTTGATGATTTTGCTGGCACGCACTACTCCACTGAGCGAGGTGCAACGCAAGTCTGAAGGCATGTCGATCTTTATCGTCAATCTGGCCGATGCCATTGGTAAAGGGATGGAAGTAAGGCCAATTGCTAATATGGTCAATCATGAAACTAACGAGGTGTTCTTCGACAATCTTGAGATTCCCGCTGAGAACCTGATTGGAACTGAAGGTCAGGGGTTCAAATATATTCTCGATGGCTTAAATGCCGAGCGCGTTCTGATCGCCGCTGAATGTATTGGTGATGCCTACTGGTTTATTGATCGCGCTCGTCGTTATGCCAATGATCGCGTCGTTTTTGATCGCCCTATTGGTAAAAATCAAGGGATTCAGTTTCCGATTGCTGAAAGCTATATTGAAACTGAAGCAGCCAATCTGATGCGCTTTAAGGCTTGCGACCTATTTGATAACCATCAACCCTGTGGGCCAGAAGCCAATATGGCCAAATACTTAGCCGCCAAAGCTTCATGGGAAGCAGCTAACGTCTGCCTTCAGACTCATGGTGGCTTTGGGTTTGCAAACGAATATGATGTGGAGCGTAAGTTCAGAGAAACTCGCCTTTATCAAGTAGCACCAATCTCCACGAATTTGATCTACTCCTATATTGCTGAACATGTTCTTGGTCTCCCAAGATCTTTCTAGAGAGTTCTTGATATGAGTATTCGTCCATTAGACGGTATTACTGTTGTTTCCCTGGAGCACGCCATTGCAGCCCCCTTCTGCACTCGTCAGTTAGCAGACTTGGGAGCTAGGGTCATTAAGGTAGAGCGTCCTGGTGGCGGTGACTTTGCCAGAGGATACGATACGCGAGTGGATGGACTGTGCTCACATTTTGTGTGGGTAAATCGATCTAAGGAAAGTTTGACTTTAGACCTTAAGCAACCAGCGGCAATTGCAACACTGAAGACTTTATTAAAGACTGCGGATGTCTTAGTGCAAAACCTCGCACCCGGAGCTGCTGCGCGTATGGGCCTGACGGCTGAGCTCTTACAAAAAGAGAATCCAAAACTCATTCTGTGTGATATTTCGGGCTACGGCAATAATGGGCCATATCGAGATAAAAAAGCCTACGATCTATTAATCCAAAGCGAGGCGGGATTCTTATCAGTTACCGGAACCCCTGAAACACCGAGTAAAGCAGGAAATTCCATTGCCGATATTGCAGCAGGAATGTATGCCTACACCAATATCTTGGCAGCCCTTTTGCAAAGAGGGAAAACCGGCAAGGGGTCAGTGATTGATATCTCTATGTTGGAGTCCCTTGGCGAGTGGATGAACTTTCCCATGTATTACGCCTATAAAGGCGCAGAGCCGCCCCCTAGAAATGGCGCATCCCACGCAACAATATATCCGTATGGCCCATTTAAGGCTGGCGATGGCAAGACTGTCATGCTTGGCCTACAAAATGAACGTGAATGGGTGCAGTTCTGCGAGACTGTCTTAGAGAATTCTGAGCTCGCTAAAGATGAGCGCTTTGATCGCAATTTCAAACGTAATGAAAAACGTGCTGAACTTCTAGAGATTATTGATGCTTGCTTTAGCAAACTCACTTCCGAACAACTCATTGCAAGATTAGAGAAGGCGCAAATTGCAAATGCGCATCTCAATGACATGGCGGGACTTTGGAAGCATGAACAACTTAAGGCACGCAATCGCTGGACTGAAGTAGACTCTCCAAATGGTGTCATTTCCGCCCTACTGCCCCCCGGTCTTAATGACACTTATAACTACCGTATGGATCCTATCCCAGCAGTAGGAGAACACACGAATACCATCTTGAAAGAGCTCGGAATAACGGAGTCTGAAATCGCTGATATGCGAGCCAGCGGAGCAATTTAAAGTAGCGGCGAAGTTAGGTGCGCCGCGTTCTCAAGATAGCGACGCCATACAGGTCTTTTTGCCCAGGCTTTAGGATCGACATAATCGGATTGCGCCAAATAAGAATCAATTAACTTTTCTAACTTGATACAGAAATCCACGTTGTAAACAATTAAGCTGATCTCAAAATTGAGTCGCAAGCTGCGTTGATCAAAATTAACAGACCCAAAAATAGCAATACGCTTATCAATCAATAAGCTCTTCGTATGCAGCAGACCACCATGAAACTCTGCGATAACCACACCCGCATTCATTAAATCTTCATAGAAACTTTTACTACTCCATGCAACTAGGGTTGAATCATTTAACTTGGGAACCACCAGGGTTACCTTAACTCCCCTGGCAGCAGCTGCCATTAGAGCCTGAATCAAACCATCATCAGGACCAAAATATGGCGTAGTAATCGTCAACTCTTCGCGCGCATCCATGATGGCTGACAGCAAGACTTGGTACAAAATATCGTCACGATAAACTGGTCCAGAGGAAAATTCTTGAGCCAATGCACCGCCTTCATGCGACGATGCTGGCGGCTCGCAATCCCTAAAGCTGGTAATACTGGGGTCATCAACACTCCAGTCAAAAGCAAAAGTTAATTCGAATTGTGCAGCAACTGGGCCCTCGATACGTACCATGGCATCTACCCACTCACCCACTCCAGAGTCCTGCTTAAAAGTGCGAGGGTCCACTAAATTCATACTGCCGGTCCAGACGATTGCCCCATCAATCACAAAAATTTTCCGATGAAGTCGTAAATCCGCACGACGGAACTGAAAGCGGCCAATCTGAATCGGCAAAGCCTCCGTCACCCTGATTCCCGCAGCACGAAAACGTGCGGGCCATGCAGATTTAAACCAATCTTTGCTACCTAAGGAATCGAGCAATACTTGACAGGCGACACCCCGTTTAGAAGCGGCAATAAGAGCCTCGCAAACCCTATCTGCGTCTCCACCTAAGGCCCATATATAAAACTCGAGATGCAGGCTCTTTTTTGCCTGATTAATCTCATCGATAAAGTTTTGCAGAATATTAAGTGAATTTGTATGCAACTCGATCTTGTTACCAGCCACCACTGGTGAACCATTTTTTGATTCAGCCAAAAGACTAAGAGCCCTACCCTCAACCGGTAGTTTTTGCCTATCAGCCATGTACTCTTGACGCATATTCTCAGTAATTTTTTCGTATTCGCGGTTCATGCGAATAATCTTGCGAGTAAGCTTTCGCCCTACTGGGCGCTCACCAATCAGAATATATAAGGCAATACCCACGATAGGCACGAGAATCACAATCAAAAACCATGCGAAAGCAACGCCAACTGGCCTTCTAACAGAGATTAAGTGGACTCCAAAAGCAAGCACAATCAGTACATGAGCAATCGGCACCCATATTAATGAGAACCCAAAAAGAGAGCCAAAAATAAACGACAAAATATTCATACAAGTTCCAATTCAGCAGTAATGCCAAGGTGATCCGATAGTTTTAACCATTCATGCAAAATCTGTGCAGAATGAATTTTTAATCCACGCACATAAATACGATCCATTGGAAGTAATGGCTTCACACTTGGAAAAGTTTTAGCTGGTGAACCTGTCAGCACTTCAAATACCTCATCAAAGCCAGCAGCCTTCATGGGGGCACTGATGCGATTGCGCCAATCATTAAAGTCACCAGCAACAATGGTGGGGGCATTTTGAGCGAGATCTTGAATATGTCCAATAATGGCCTCTAATTGGCGCTCCCTACCCCGCTCGAAGAGCGCTAAATGCACGCAAAAGCAATGGATAGGCCTGTCTAGTCCGTCGAGCTTGGTGATGCTATGCAACAATCCACGACCCTCAAATCGATATGCGGAAATGTCGTAGTTATTTCCCTTTTGCTGGGGATGTTTAGAAAGTATGGCGTTGCCATGATGACCATCGCGATACTCAACATTCTTTCCATAATGCCAATCATGCCAAAAATCTTCGGAGAGAAAGTGCGTTAGCTCTGTCATAGGCCATTGACTGAAACGCCGAATCCTACCTCGATGTTCTTGCTGTAACTCTTGCAAAAAAAGCAGGTCAGGATAATGACTGCGCATTTTTTGTCGCAACTGGTAAATCGTGGAATGTCGATGCAAAGGCGATAAACCTTTATGAACATTCATACTAAGTACAGTGAATCGAGTCGTTTTATTGGCACTCATTAAAACTGTCCTGCGGCGCGTTGTCGTCGAACACGGGCCAAGTAAATTTCACTCTCAACGATTTCTTGACACTGCATACATTTATTACAAATGGACGCCTGCTCCCGCAACTCATCAATGGAGTCTATGGGGTGAGCATCTAAATACTCACGTAAATCCATATCGAGAACCTCATTACAGAGGCAAACAAGTTCAGCCATGGGTCAAAAATAGGGAAATCAATCGCATTACAGCCATTTTGCCATTGCCTTGATAGAATCAAGCGCATGTTAAAAGCTTTTCAAGACGCCCTATCCTTACTCGCGCAATTAGATGGCGGGGTCCTAGGGATCGTATTAGTTTCCCTCCAGGTCAGCCTGTCCGCCCTTCTCATAGGGACGCTAGTGGGCCTACCCATCGGAGCCCTCCTAGCAACAGAGAAATTTAGTGGCAAAAAGACAATTATTGTGACACTCAATACCCTGATGGGTGTACCCACAGTCATCGTTGGGGTCTTGGTGTACCTCATGCTATCTCGCTCTGGCCCCTTAGGGGCTTGGGGATGGCTTTTTACACCTAAAGGGATGATCGTTGCTCAGACATTGCTAACAACCCCGTTAATTGCCGCCCTTAGTCGACAAATACTGGAAGACTCCTGGAAAATACATCGAGACTCGTTTCTGAGCCTTAGGTTGCCACCCATAGCCCGTTTTAAGTGGCTGATCTGGGATTGCCGCTTCTCGCTCACAATCGCCATACTTGCTGGCCTAGCCAGAGCTATATCGGAGGTTGGCGCAGTGATGATCGTCGGCGGCAATATTGATCACTCCACCAGAACCATGACCACCGCTATTGCTCTAGAAACTAGCAAGGGTGATCTACCTTTAGCGTTGGCACTGGGTATGGTGCTTCTGATGATTGTTTTATTGGCAAATCTAATTACCTTTGCGGTACGTCACATTGCGGAGCGTCGCTATGGATAATCTGATTGAAGCTACGGAAAGCTTTGAAAAATTCATTGAACTGAAGAACGTTATCGTCAATAGTAATGGACGAACCATTCTTAATATTCCACACGCCATCATTCCTGCAGACAGAATTACTGCCTGTATTGGGCCAAATGGTGCTGGTAAGACTACCTTCTTAAAAGTCTTAGATGGATTAATCAAGCCCGATAGTGGAACGGTCACTTACTCCTTTAAAACAAAAACTGCATTAGTCTTGCATCACACACCCATGATTAAAGCCTCTGCTTTAACCAATCTAGCTATGGTTCGGGATGCAGATACGTCAATTACTAATACCGATATAGAACGGGTAATTGAGCAAGTGGGATTAAGTACATTAGCCAATAGCCCAGCTCAGAAGTTATCCGCCGGCGAAAGACAGAAGCTTTGCCTTGGACGAGCGATTCTTCAAAAACCAAATTTAGTTTTGCTAGATGAACCCACTGCCAATTTAGATCCCAACACTACCGAGCAAGTTGAAGAGTTAATTCGTCAATTTGACCAACAAGATGCAGATGTAATTTTTTCATCGCATCAGCTTGCTCAAGTTCAAAGGCTTGCTGAGTACATTATCTTTATCGATCAAGGTGAGATAAAAGAAAAGGGACCCGTAGGCCCCTTCTTTACCAACCCCCAAACACAAGCAACTAAACGCTACTTACATCAGGAGTTGCTAGCGGACTAATTACTTAGCCGCTGGTGCCGCAGCCGCTGCTACTGGCGGAGTAAATGGAGGTGGTGCAGTACATGCCGCTGGCGCAGGCGTACCTGGAACTCTAAATTGATCCGCCACTTTGTTTTGGGCTAGGCATAATTTATAGGCGCCAACCTTATCCCCATAAGCTGTTTTGGCTTTCGCTAGAGCTGCTGCTTCTGCTTGCTCAGGAGTCAACGGTGGCAATGCTGCCAACACTGAAGCAGCAGCAAATGCACTAAATGTGAAAGCAATGATCTTTTTCATGGCTTATCCCTTTTTATTCACTTTGTTGTACCAGAGCTCATGGTGCTCTTTAGCCCAAGTAGCATCTACATAACCAGTCTTCATTCCGTCGATTGATCCTTGTGAACCGATCGTACCGATATAAATATGGCCCATTGCCATGGCAGTCATCAAGATTGCAGCGCTACTATGAATGATGTTGGCTATCTGCATTGTGCCGCGGGTATATTCCAAGGTCATAAATGGCACGATCATGTCAAGCACAAAGCCAGAGCCTGAAATGACCAAACCCAAGAAAGTCATGCCAAACCAGAACCAGAACTTTTCACCAAAGTTAAAGAAGCCTGCTGGAATATGTTTGCCCGAGAAAATACCACCAAAGCCCATGATCCAAGCCATATCACCTTTGCCAAATACATTCTTATGAGCAAAGAGTAAGAAGAAGATCACAATACAAATAGTAAATAAAGGGCCAGTAAAGTTGTGGATATTTTTACAAACCATGAGGAATGAACCATAAGCCGCTCCACCCATCAATGGCATCGCAAAGTATTTGCCATACAGAATTAATAAGCCTGTAAACGCCAAAGCCAAGAAGCTAAAAGCCATCAACCAGTGTACAAGTCGATCAAAAGCGCTAAAGCGTTTAATTTTGACGCCAGACATTGGCTCATGCAATTTCATGGGGCCCTTGAGAGTGTATGTCGCAATGATTCCAAAAAATGCTAGGGCCAACAACCAACCACCATAAACAGTGATCACACCATTACGAATGACACGCCACTCCTGACCAGAGCGCTGAATCAGAACGCTAGCTTCTTTGTCGGGAATGCTGACATAGTTATGGGGATCGCTATTTGCAGAAGTAAAAATGGATGGATTTGCCGGCTGAGACTGAGCTTGAGTTCCATTCGCCAGCGCATTAGGGTTGGCAGGAACCGACAATGGCGGAACATCCACCCCACTAGGAGAAGGCAATGGCGCCATCGGTGCGCGCTCTGCAAAACTAATTCCGCTTGCCAAAGTCAGCGACAAACCTGCAGCCACTACCAAAGTACGTAGAACTTTAGAAAATGATCGTTTCATACACATGTCCTTAAACGTTTTCGTTTTATTTATTGTTATTTAGAAGATCACTTAACGCGACTGTATTCGTTTTGACCCTGAGTACGCTTGTCGATCGACTCAGTCCAGCTAGCCTGATTACCTGGCGTCCAGCCCTTAGTTACGAAGCCATTATTAGCACCCATGTAAGGCGCAACGTCTGGACGTTTAGCAGCTTTGGCAGCAATTTCTGGAGGTTCAGAGCAAGCAGCCAACAAGGCTGCTGCTGCAAAACATAAACCGAGAGTTTTGAAATTCACTTTCATTATTTAGCTCCTGGAATTTTTGCAGCAGGTGTTGGAGTTGGCGCTGGTGCATCTGGTCCACCGTAAGCAGTAGTCCAACCAAAAGCCTTAGATCCTGGGTACTTGCCATTCTTCTCACGTGTCGCAACACGGTTATTGAAGATGCCAGTAATGATATCGCTATCACCACCAATCAATGCCTTGGTAGAACACATCTCAGCACAGAGTGGCAACTTACCTTCCGCTAAACGATTACGGCCATATTTCTCAAACTCAGCAACGCTACCGTTTTCTTCTGGGCCGCCGCTACAGAATGTGCACTTATCCATTTTGCTGCGGGAACCAAAAGCACCCTTACTCAAGAACTGTGGTGCACCAAATGGACATGCAAATGAGCAGTAGCCGCAACCGATACAAATATCTTTATCGTGCAGAACAACACCTTCATCAGTACGGTAGAAACAATCTACTGGACATACCGCCATACAAGGAGCATCAGTACAGTGCATACATGCCACTGAAACAGACTTTTCTTGACCGATGATGCCATCATTTACCGTAACAACGCGGCGACGATTGACGCCCCAAGGTACTTCATTATCATTTTTACAGGCTGTGACACAACCGTTGCACTCGATGCATCGCTCTGTGTCGCAAATAAATTTCATTCTTGCCATTGTGTTCTCCTGACTTTATTTTTTGACTTAGGCAAATTTCTCGATTTGACACATTGTGGTTTTCGTTTCTTGCATCATCGTCACCATGTCATAACCATAAGTAGTTGCAGTGTTAACCGCTTCACCTTGAACTACAGGAGCAGCACCTTCTGGGTAGTATTTGCGCAAGTCTGCGCCCTGCCACCAGCCAGCAAAGTGGAATGGCACAAATGCAGTTCCCTGATCAACACGCTCAGTAACCAATGCGCGAACTTTGATCTTCGCTCCAGTTGGAGACTTGACCCAAACGTAATCCCAGTTCTTAATGCCACGATCTGCTGCAGCCTTAGGATTAATCTCCACAAAGTTTTCTTGTTGGAGCTCAGCCAACCATGGGTTAGAACGGGTCTCGTCGCCACCACCCTCGTACTCAACCAAACGACCAGAGGTCAGAATGATTGGGAACTTCTCATATAACTTCTGATTCAAGTTTTGATCTTGAACAGTCTTATAGAGAGTTGGCAAGCGCCAGAAATTCTTCTTATCGGCAGCTGTTGGGTACTTACGCATCATCTTCTCGTTAGTACTGTAAAGAGCCTCGCGGTGAATTGGAATTGCATCTGGGAAGTTCCAAACTACTGCGCGCGCTTTTGCGTTACCAAATGGATGGCAGCCGTTCTTCATCACCACGCGCTGAATACCACCTGATAAGTCAGTCTTCCAGTTTTTACCTTCAGCCAGTTTTTTCTCTTCTTCAGTCAACTGATCCCACCAACCGAGTTTCTTCACAAACACGTGATCGAACTCTGGATAACCAGTGGTAATTGCCGAACCTTTGGAGCAAGAACCATCACCAGCCAATAAACTCACACCATCACGCTCAACTCCAAAGTTGGCACGGAAGTTACCGCCACCTTCCATGACGCTCTTGCTGGTGTCATATAGATTTGGCGAACCTGGATGCTTGATTGCTGCCGTACCGTAGCAAGGCCAAGGCAAGCCATAGTAGTCACCTGTTGTGTCATAGCCAGTTACTGGATCAACACCACCGCGAGACTTCAATGTCTTCGGATCAAATGTGGCAACCATTCTCATGTGCGCTTTAAGGCGCTCAGGAGTTTGGCCGGTGTAGCCAATGGTCCATACGGAACGATTGATCTCACGCAAGATATCCTCAATCTGCGGCTCTTTCCATTGCTTACCAGCAAATTTAGAGTTGAGCATTTTGTAGTTCTTAGACAACTCCTCACCGAAACCTAAGCGATCTGCAAATGCTTGCATGATGACGTGGTCAGGAACGGACTCAAACAATGGGTCGATGACTTTTTCACGCCACTGCAATGAACGGTTTGAAGCTGTCGCAGAGCCACAGGTTTCAAATTGCGTTGCAGCAGGCAATAAGTACACATTGCGATTTTTATTAACAACGTCGCCTTCAGCTGCAGGCATTGCTGCCATTGCTGCCGTAGCGCTTGGGTATGGATCGACCACAACCAAGAGATCCAACTTGTTCATCGCGCGCTTCATATCCAAGCCGCGTGTTTGTGAGTTAGGTGCATGACCCCAGAAGAACAAACCCTTAACGCTAGTCTGTTGATCAATCATGTCGTTCTTTTCAAGAACGGCATCCACCCAACGAGAAACGGTTGTACCAGACTTCTCCATCATGTCGGGTGCGTAGCGCCCCTTAATCCATTCGTAGTCAACACCCCAAACCGTTGCGAAGTGTTTCCATGAGCCAGCAGCCAAACCATAGTAGCCAGGCAATGAATCTGGATTAGGACCTACGTCAGTTGCGCCCTGAACGTTATCGTGACCACGGAAAATATTGGTACCGCCGCCAGACTTACCTACGTTACCTAGAGCCAACTGCAAAATGCAGGAAGCGCGCACCATGGCATTACCAATAGTGTGTTGTGTTTGACCCATACACCAAACAACCGTACTAGGACGATTCATGGCCATCGTTTTAGCAGCTTGATAAACCTGGGCTTCAGGTACACCGCAAGCCTCTTCAACTGCAGCAGGAGTCCACTTCTCCATTACTTCTTTGCGGATCTCATCCATGCCGTAAACACGGTCATTGATGTACTTCTTGTCTTCCCAGCCGTTTTTGAAGATGTGGTACAGCAAACCAAATAGGAATGGAATATCTGTACCAGAACGAATACGGATGTACTGATCTGACTTAGCCGCAGTGCGGGTATAGCGTGGATCAACCACAACCACTTTGCAACCATTTTCTTTTGCGTGCAACAGCATCAACATAGAGACTGGATGCGCTTCAGCAGCATTGGAGCCAATATACAAAGCAGCCTTGGCGTTCATCATGTCGTTGTAGCTGTTTGTCATCGCACCATAACCCCAGGTGTTCGCCACACCGGCAACAGTTGTGGAGTGACAAATACGCGCCTGATGGTCTGTATTGTTTGTACCAAAGAAAGAAACCCACTTACGCAGTAAGTAGGCTTGTTCGTTGTTGTGCTTTGAAGATCCAATAAAGAACATTGCATCTGGAGAATATTTCTCACGGATGCTCTTCATCTGAGCAGTGATTTCAGTTAAGGCTTGATCCCAAGAAATACGTTGGTACTTTCCATCTACCAACTTCATTGGATAACGCAAACGATAATCACCGTGTCCGTGCTCACGCAATGCTGCGCCCTTAGCGCAGTGCGCGCCCATATTAATTGGGGAATCAAATACAGGATCTTGACGAACCCAAACACCGTTCTCTACTGTGGCATCAACTGCACAGCCAACTGAACAGTGGGTACATATAGATCTCTTAACCTCAATCTTGCCTTTGCCATCGAGCATTGCCTTGCTTGGTTCAGCAGTCGCCTTTTGCACAAAGCTCAATTGGCTGGCGGCGATACCGGCACCCACTCCGACGCCTGAGCGCTTTAGGAATGAGCGGCGATCCATCGTTGGCACGGCGGCCTTTAAGCCACGTGACAAGCTACCAATAAGGCGTGATGTGGAGCGACTGCTTGCTGGGGTATTGGATTTACGAGTCAGACTCATATAGTGTCCCTGAGAAAGTTTTTTGTATTTATTGAGTTACCGCTAAAGCAAAACAAAGATCGTTAAATCAAAGTGGATTCGTAATACTTACGCATGTGAGCGGTCATGGTTTGACCAACATCTTTCACCGTTTTGGTGCTACTAATTTCTTGAATGACCGCTTTGCCAACGGGAGTTTGGCTAGCAACGGCAACAGCGCCAACTGCAGCGCTTGCACCAATAAAGAACTTACGGCGCGATGGCTTGTTTTCTTCGCTTAAAGCAGCTTTGGATTTAGTGCTCATGGCATGCTCCTATATGGTTTTTCTTGATTTTGCTCAAGTGTAATCCGTAATTGCATTTTTGGCATATTTACCGCATTAGGGATTACAAGGCCATGAATGCAAGCTGCAAGATGCTGCAATGCAACATCAAATCATGTCAAAACCTTGACCCTCAATTGCCAGGAATTCCCGTGTTAGAGCAGCAACAGGGTGATAGAGATGCATCTCTGGAATATCTTCTATTGCATCGCACAATTCGTCATACCAAGGACGGATATGCTCATTGAAAAAAACCCTTTGGTTCGTAAGGTTTGAGATCTCAACATCATCGCCAGCGATAAGGTAGCGCATGACCTCGCACAAGGCAGAAATATGGTCCTCGGTTTCGGTGACTTCCTCTGCTGCTTCAAGCCCAAATTCAGCTAAAGCCTTGCGAATATTGATTAAGGGTTTCTCATTCAGGTGGCCTGCCATGTAAAAGGAGCCATTGAGAACAACATTGGGCTTACCCACGCTGATGAAATTCAAATCAAACTCATCATGCCAAGCCTTAGCTGGATTATTTTTGGCAACCTCAACCACATCCATCCAAACTTTAGCCAAAGGCGCCTCATCAGCAGCATCCTGCTGATCCGCTGTTGCGGCAATTTGATCCAACAATTCTTGATCTGGCCGCATCTGAAAGAAACGAGCGATCAAGCCATACAAATCTGCCCTTGCCAAATCCTCTGGCAAATCAACATCACCTATCTCGGCAGTCAAATTTTCTTTTGCTGTTTTGCTCATGTTTCTTTTTTCACCATATCTACCACACGACAATCACCGCACATCTTGAGACGATCCATTGCTGCACCAGTAAATGCGCTATGAGCACCCAGTTTAGTTAGCATCAGATCAACCATCTTGAGGGTTCCAAACGGCTTCCCACAGCTTATGCAATGGAATGCCTGTGTTTCATTTAGCACCACCTTTTGCTTACGTTGCTCAACCGTTTGCAACCGCGGTGCAAGTGTTAGCGCATTTTCGGGACAAGTCTGCACACAAATGCCACACTGTACACACTGCTTTTCAATAAACGAAAGAATAGGCTCGTCAGGATTATCCAAAAGTGCACCTTCTGGGCAGCCACTGACACAAGACATGCACAAGGTGCAAGCGTCTTTATTGATTGCTAAGCCACCCAGCAAAGAAGATTTTGGAAGAACAACCCCCGCTTCTGGCAACGGGGTCTTAGCTTGCTTTTGCAAGTGCTCGAGTGCCGCCTCTAGGGTTTCGCGTTTTTGATTGGATAGGCCAATAGTTGCAGGCATGCAGATAGCGCTGAGCGACCCACGCTGACGCAATGCTCCCATTGATTTGGATACCGTTGAAATATCATCGGATGAATTTGCCATTATTAAATGGACTCGTTCATCAAACCCATACGCCTTCAGAATGCGGTTTGCTAAATCTACCTGCTCTACCAACGCTGCTCGATATGCAGGATCCTCATCACCACTGAGTAGTAATGCAACTTCAGCAAAACCATAAGTCAGTGCACTAAGCCATAAATCTAGGCCAGACGAAGCAATATGCTCAATGCCATATGGAATGACAAAAGAAGGAAGACCCTCAAACTGTTTTGGCATGATGTGAGCTGAGCGGCCTAAGCCGTCAATCATTTTGGTGCCTGCTTTTAAGGTATGCAAAAGCAAACTTGGGGCCATAGCTTGATTAATCTTTTTGGCTTCCGCGGTAAACACACTAGCTACCGTTTTCAATTCTTTGCCTTGATGGGCAACACTTGGGTAGTTGTAGCGCATTGCGCCTGATGGGCAAGTGGTAGCGCAGGCGCCACAACCCATGCAAAGATTTGGGTTTACTTCTACAGAGCCTTGGCCATTTTTAAAGATGGAGCCAATCGCCCCTGTTGAGCAAACATCGATACAGGAACTGCAACCCACTTTGCCATTACGGCCATGAGCACAAATTTTTTCGTTGTAAACGAAATATTTTGGCTTCTCAAACTCTCCTACCATTTCTGATAGTTGGTTTACCGCCAGGGCTTGATCCAATGGGTCGGTGCCAGGCGCAAAGTAACCTTGCGGAGTTTGACTCATGCGCATTTTGGGATCCACGCGCAAATCCAAGATGAGATCAAATTCAGAATTACGGGCACGCTCTTTACGATCAAAAGAGATGGCGCCAATGCCGGCGCAAGCAGTAACGCAATCACGATGGGACTTGCACTTACTCACATCAATCTGGAAGGAAAGATCAATCGCACCCTCTGGGCAAACCTCAACACAGGCTCCACAGCGTGTGCACATTTCTGGGTCAATCGGATTTTGCAAATCCCAGTCGACTGAAAAATTACCCAGATAACCGTCTAGCTTGGTGAGGGCACCAGTGAAAATTGGATAACTGCGATTTAGCGGCAAATCACCAGGCTCAGTACACAAAACAGAAACATCTAAAGATGCGCTCAGTTTTTCAGCCCAAGGAATGGCCTGGGAGCCTGCTCCGACGATGAGCAACCTACCTTGGCTTTCGTAATTCACAACGGGAACTGGTTCTGCTTCTGGCATGTCTGCCAAAGCCAGCAATGCCGCAATTTTTGGTCCAGATGTTTTAGCTTCTTGTGTCCAGCCGGCAACTTCGCGAATATTGACGAAACGTAGTGGAGCAACTAATGGCTTTTCAGCCTGATCGGCCAACTCACTAAAAAGCGCCCCCTCTTGAGTGCATGCGACAACCAATGAATCAGAGCCATCTAGAGCTTTTAAAAAAGAACCTACTTCCTGTCTACATAAAGATTGGTGTATCGGCACACCCATTTCTTTTGCATCCAAAGGCATGGTGCCATTGCAATTGCAGACTAATTTTTGACTCATGCGCTATCTTCTTAGGTTTTTTTCTGTTCGGACTTAATGAGGGCTTCATTGAGCGCCTCTTTCGGCACTTCATCCAATGAAGCTGGTATTGACTGTGTGGATGTTAAATCACTTTGCTCTTGAATCTGTAATGCGCCATCTTCTACCTGGGGCTTAAGTACTTGGCTCTCGTTTTTCTGAACTGCTTGAGGTGACTCCTCGCTCGACTTGCGGAACAGATTGAGCATATCGCTTTGCGCCATCCTCTCGAGCATTCCAGGTGGCAGCGGATCTGGCTTACTGTAGTCATCAATATAGATATCTAACCCATCCATGATATTGAAGTGGGGATCGGTAAACATTTTCTTAAGAGCGGCTTGCTGAACGGCCGGATCTACATCCGGTCTCATAAAAGCAGAAAAGTCAGGATCAAAGCGATCAATCTTAGCTACATCCTCTAGGGTCACAGGTGGCGTAGCGTCTTCAGGGGTAATCTCAACAGGGGAGACTTGTAATGGCTCTGCGGGGGTCGCTAGATTTTTTTCTGGCGAGCCAACCTCACCGACTTCCTTGCCTGCTTTACGCCTAGACCAACGCCCTAAGAATCCTTCAGCCATCATTCCTCCGCAGGACGTTCAGCACCCTTGAATGAGGCAGGCTTATGACGCTTCTTGGGTTCTGGCCGATAGTTATCATTGACGTACTCTTGTAGCCAAGCTGCATGCTGCTCACTCATAGGAATCGTATCCACAGACTCCCCACCATCTAGCAAGCGGGCAGCCTCGTTATAGCTCACACAAATACGATGCGGAATTGCAAACGATGTTTCTGTCTTTGCTAAAGCAAGAGATTGCTCATCAATATAGCGCTCTACATCTTCCTCAAGTCGCCACATCACAAACCAACTCGGAGACGTAGCGGATACATTAAGGTAGTAACCTTCTGCTTCGTCAAGGAAGAGATCAAGTTCATAACCCGTAAACAACCACGACTCTCCATCTACATCACGCCCCAAAAATTGACCGGAGATCAGGTTGTTTGGATTGCTATTGAACTGTCCAAAATCAGGCAACACTTCCTGAGGCACCCAGCGGTATGAGACCCACGGGTTATCAATATTTTGTTTACGCATGAGCACCGCAAAGCGCATAAATATTCGAGGCCTTAGGTATTTTGAACCACAATATTCGGAAATTTACTGCTCATATCTTTTGATAGAGTAGCAACGCGAATGGCCACCTGTCTAGCAATTCCTTTATAGATAGCACTAATTGCACCATCTGGGTCAGCCACTGCTGTAGGGCGCCCTGCATCGGCCTGCTCACGAATCGAAAGATTCAGAGGCAATGAGCCTAAGAAATCTACTCCATACTCTTTACACATTTTTTCACCACCGCCGGTACCAAAGACATGCTCTTCGTGGCCACACTTTGTACAAACGTAGGTACTCATGTTTTCAATAATGCCGATGATGGGTACACCCACCTTCTCAAACATCTTTAAACCTTTGCGAGCATCTAAGAGGGCGATATCCTGAGGGGTAGTAACAATGACTGATCCTGTCACTGGAACCTTTTGCGCCAAAGTTAGCTGAATGTCACCCGTACCTGGGGGCATATCGACAATGAGATAGTCCAAATCACGCCAACGGGTTTGACGTAGTAATTGCTCGAGCGCAGAAGTCACCATCGGGCCACGCCAAACCATTGGAGCGTCGTCATCAATCAAGAAACCAATCGAGCTTGCTTGCAAGCCGTGACCTTCCATTGGCTCAATCGTATTTTCTTCAATAGAGTCTGGTCTACCAGTAATTCCCAACATCATTGGCTGACTTGGGCCATAGATGTCCGCATCCAAAATACCAACCCGCGCACCCTCAGCAGCAAGAGCTAATGCTAAATTCACGGCAGTGGTAGATTTACCAACACCCCCTTTACCGCTAGCAACCGCAATAATATTTTTAACGCCAGGCAATAACTTCACACCACGCTGGACTGCGTGCGCAACAATTTGACTGGAAACATTCACGCTGACATTTTTTATGCCAGGCAACTCACGCAAAGTATTGATGACTGCTTTGCGAATCGAATCAAACTGACTCTTAGCTGGATAGCCCAACACCACATCCAAGGAAATATCGCCATCTTCTACACGGAGATTTTTAATATTTTTAGCAGTAACAAAATCAATCTTGGTATTGGGATCGATCAGGCCTTTGAGGGCTGCTTGTACTGACTCTAATGTAACTGACACTACCTTCTCCTGATATAGAAAAACCTAGAATTCGCTTCTTGGTTTATGGAATTTTCTTAATTAGCGCTAGCTTACTCGTAGCCGCAAATAATTGCTGAAAGTGACCTTAGTTAACCTTAGTCACCCTCTCTCTTCCGCTTTAGAAAATCAGCAGACTCAGGTAGTAGACCGCCATCGACATCAAAGCAGTAGCTGGAATGGTGAAGATCCAGGCCCAGACGATGTTTCCAGCAACACCCCAGCGGACCGCACTGGCCCGTTGAGTCGACCCCACTCCAACAATAGCCCCAGTAATTGTGTGGGTAGTGGAAACGGGAATACCAATCGCAGTCGCAGCAAATAGCGTAATGGCGCCACCAGTTTCTGCGCAAAATCCGCCGACTGGCTTTAGCTTAGTAAGCTTCTGGCCCATAGTCTTCACAATACGCCAGCCTCCAAACATCGTGCCAGCAGCGATAGCGATATAACAGCAAACAATAGTCCAGGTCGGAGGCATCTTGGCACCAGCTTCCGCATAGCCCGTAATGATGAGCAGGAGCCAAATAATGCCGATGGTTTTTTGAGCATCATTACCACCATGACCCAAGCTATAGGCGCTAGCAGAAAGTAACTGCAAGCGACGGAACCAACGATCTGTTTTTGCCAAGTTCGCATTTCTACAAACCCAAGCTACCAACAACATCATCAAGGAACCCAGCAAGAAGCCAACCAACGGTGAAATAAAAATAAAGGAAACTGTTTTGATTATTCCCGACCAAACCAAACCATCCACCCCAGCCTTAGGCAATGCTGCGCCGACTAAGCCGCCAATCAAGGCATGAGACGAACTCGATGGAATACCGTAATACCAAGTAATCACATTCCAAATAATCGCGCCCACTAAAGCGCCAAAGATCACATGCAAATCCACTGCGGCAGGATGAACAATTCCCTTGCCCACAGTTGCAGCAACGCTTAAATGAAAAATGAAGATAGCAAGGAAATTAAAGAAGGCTGCAAAAACAACTGCTTGCTGCGGCTTTAAAACACCAGTAGAGACAACCGTCGCAATGGAGTTGGCCGCATCATGAAAACCATTCATGAAGTCAAATGCGAGGGCAAGCGCTACTAAAAGCGCAACTACCCAAAAAGCTACTTCTGTCGCTGGCAACTTAATTCGCCTTAAGAGTTTTCAAGAACAATGCCTTCAACCAAATTGGCAACGTCTTCACATTTATCTGTAACTTCCTCGAGCAACTCGTAAATGCGCTGGCACTTAATGAGTTCACGAACTTCGATATCTTCGCGGAATAACCTAGTAATCGCAGTAGATAGAAGGCGATCAGCTCCAGACTCTAGATGATCAATTTCATCGCAAGTCTTCAAGGCTGCTTTGGCTACCTCTGGATCGGAAATATCTTTTAAGGTAGCAACGGCATTTCTCATACTGATACAGCACTGATTGCAAAGCTCCGCCATTTGCACCATTTCTGGAGTCATTTGCTTGACATCATATAAATGCATCGCTTCAGTACCGTTTTGCAATAAGTCAGCAACGTCATCCATCGTATTGATGAGTGAGAAAATTTGATCGCGATCGATAGGCGTAATAAATGTTTTATGCAACCGACGATGCACTTCTTTCACTACGTCGTCACAGGCATGTTCTGCTTTATCAACGTCTTGAGTATATTTAGCACGCAAAACTTCATCGCCGTAATGCTCAACAAACTTTAAGAATGACTCAGAGGCTGAAACAATATTGTTAGCATGCTCATTAAAAAGTTCAAAGAAATTACCATCGTGAGGCATTAACTTACTGAAGAACATAAATCACGATCCTTTAGGAACAAAAACTACGGGTTTTGTTAGGTTTGCGGACATTCTAAACAATTGTTATTGAGCAACTGGAAAGCCAGCATCTGTTATAAGCTGACTCGCTTGCGCCTCAGATAGGGTCGTTTCAAGATTGACGGTTTGGCTCGCCAGATCCGCCTGAACTGTTGCTTGCGGATCTTGGGCTTGAATTGCTCTGGTAACGGCGTTAATGCAGCCGCCACAAGTCATTCCGGATATTTTTAAACTCAACATATAGGCCCTTTTGATATGAATTTGGCTTGTATGCAGTAGATTATCTTCTATGAACCCTTCAAAAGACACTAAATCAGAGCTACTTACCCTAGATATCGGCGGCATGACCTGTGCATCCTGCGTGGGCAGGGTCGAGAAGGCCTTAGATAAGATTCCTGGGGTTGAGGCAGCGAGCGTCAATTTAGCTACCGAGCAGGCCAAAATTCGTCTAAGGGCGGATTCAGAGACCCAACTCGATGAAATCATCGCTTTAGTACAAAAAACAGGCTATTCAGCCAAAATCAGCAACCCTCATTCGATACCTGATCAAGCGCCATCTAAGTTGTTCTGGGGAACTGATGGTCTGGGTCGCGTCATTCTTGGTTTTGCTCTATCCGCCCCACTCTTTTTACCTATGTTTCTCATGCCCCTGGGCATTCATTGGGCGCTTTCACCTAAATGGCAACTGTCACTAGCGACTCCGGTGCAATTTTTCTTGGGTTGGCGTTTTTATAAAGCAGGCTTCAAATCTTTAATGTCCGGCGTTGGCAATATGGATTTGCTAGTCGCACTAGGCACGAGCGCAGCATATGGCTTAAGCGTCTATCAAATGATCTCCTCGCCTCATGCTAGTCATGAGCTTTACTTCGAAGGATCTGCAGTCATCATCTGTATGGTGATGCTTGGTAAATGGCTAGAAGCAAGAGCAAAACAACAAACCAGTGAAGCCATACGCGCCTTACAGAAACTTTGGCCAGAGCATGCCAAAGTCATTAATCAAGATATCGCTATTACCGAAAATTTCCCTCTCGACCAATTTCGTGACCTGCCTTTGGATCAGGTATTCCCAAAAGATCGAATCTTGGTACTGCCTGGTGAACGCGTCCCTGTTGACGGAATCATCTTGCTTGGTAATAGCCATGTCGATGAATCCCTTCTTACAGGAGAAAGTGATCCCGTCAAAAAGCATGTTGGCGAAAAAGTCATTGGTGGCTCCCTTAATGGAGAAGGCCTGTTAGCCATTGAGGCCCAAGCAGTTGGCGTCGAAAGCGTGCTCTCCAAAATCATCTCGATGGTGGAAGACGCTCAAACCCAAAAGGCTCCGATCCAAAAATTAGTCGATCAAGTCAGTGCAATTTTTGTACCTAGCGTCATAGTGATTGCAGCTATTACTGGATTAGTGAATTGGTTTTATTTAGACTCTGCATCGATTGCCATTTTGCGAGCGGTCTCTGTTCTCGTGATTGCTTGCCCATGCGCCCTTGGTCTTGCAACACCTGCAGCCATCATGGCTGGAACTGGAGTGGCAGCACGTTTTGGAATTCTGATTAAAGATCCCCAGGTGCTCGAGTTAGCGCATCGCTTAAATATAGTTGCTTTCGATAAAACAGGTACGCTAACGATTGGCAAACCCAGAATGCTGGAGATCATTCCCCTCTCAAATGCATTTGATAAGAATGAGATCCTGCAAGCTGCAGCCGGCCTGCAACTTGGAAGCGAACATCCTCTTGCAAAAGCTCTGCTAGATGCGGTCAAACAACAAGGCCGTATGCCTATCACTCCAACCGATAGCAAAGCATTGCCAGGTATTGGCATTAGCGGCAAACCCAGTTCAGGTGCTTTTATAGGCCAAAGCCTGAGCCTACAAAGCATTGCATCTTTGGAGGCCAATAGTCATCAGGCTGAAGTATTGAAGAAAGCGCAAGCCTGTTTTGATGCAGGTCAAACCGTCAGCGTGTTGATGAACAATGAATCTCCATCATCACCTTCATCACCAATTGCCATCATCGCTTTTGGAGATGAGCTAAAAGAAAATGCAAAAGAAGCAATCTCCTCATTGCACCGCCTACATATACGATCAGTGATGCTATCGGGTGACAACATTGCCGCAGCCAACCGCGTTGCCAAGATGATTGGCATTCAGGAGGTATTTGCACAAATAATGCCTGGTGACAAAGCTCAGGTGATTCGTAAACTTCAGTCTAAAAATGGCGAACATCAATATGTTGCCATGGTAGGCGATGGCGTAAATGATGCCCCTGCCCTAGCCACTGCAGATGTAGGTATGGCCATGTCCACTGGTACTGATGTAGCAATGCAAGCTGCTGGTATCACCTTAATGAGGGGCGACCCAACATTGGTAGCGAATGCTATTGATATTTCTAAACGGACCTGGAAAAAGATTCAACAAAATTTATTCTGGGCATTTATATTTAATGCCACAGGCATCCCCTTGGCTGCCACGGGCTACCTCTCGCCCATGCTGGCTGGTAGCGCAATGGCGCTATCGAGCTTCTGCGTTCTTAGCAATGCACTACTGCTGAAACGTTGGCACCCCAATCGCTGAGAATAAATAGTCTTGCTGATTGGGTTTGCTGATTTGCTTTACTGATTTGTCTTACTTATTTTTGAGCCCTGCGGATCAATTCAATATCACCATAAAACGCGCGCGTTTCTGATTTGGTATTGTCAGTATCCGTAAGCAAGGCAATGCCGATGACTTCCCCCGGTGCTTCACCATAAGCGCGTTTATAGTCCGCTGCGAGGTCACGCTGGTGCTTATGCCATTGACCTAAGTTATCCCAACCAGAATCCACCACAATCATTTTTATCCGTGAAGTATGGGCATTCGTGATGATGGTATCCACGGGTGATTTTCCAGACCAGATATACATTAGGGTGGCATAGGGCATATCTTGCCCGCTAATGAGATTGGCCATCTCAAAAGTCATTTTTTCTTTTAGGGGCAACTTCGATTTATTACCATCAAATGCAACCAAGATACGCAGAGGGGCATCATCCGTATAACCATCCGCATTATCAGCATTCACAATTGGGCTTAGCGCCTTCCACTCCCACTGCAGCCATAAATTAGCAGCCTGTCGCGGGCGCAATTTAACCGCCAATCCAGAAGCAGATGTTTTGGAATTCGCGCTAAGGACTGTTTTACCTTGATAGTTCTCCAGGCGATACACCGTATTCTTTTTAAATGGTGCAATACGATAGAAGTTCCAGCCATTAGGCATGCCGTCACGCGCAGTTTCAGCAGAGAATTTAGGCAGATCCTCTTGAGCCGGCAACTGTTCTGCATTGAAGGGTTGACCAGCTTCGTTTTGCACAGAATCACCACTTAGGCCAGCGCATCCAACCAACAATAGCGCTGTGGCGAGGATGAAAAGTAAGCAATTTTTCTTGAGCATGCCGTAATTGTCCCAAAGATTGAACTCCGTGAGTCTAAAATCATCCTATGCGCCATCAATCACCTTCTAGCTGGGCTGCAATCTGCGTCTTAATCGCAGCAGCAGTGCACCTAGTCTTGGGTTTTCCAATCGAGTTTTCAGTAGATGAAGCTCACTATGCGCTGTATGCCCAGCACTTGGCTTGGAGCTATTTTGATCATCCACCCTTAGTCGGCTGGATTCAGTGGCCCCTGGTTGCACTCACCTCCTCAGAAGGTGTCATTCGACTGATCCCAGAACTGCTGTGGGTTCTTTCTTGCTACTTGGTGTATGAAGTCACCGTTGAAGTGCATCACTTTATTCGCGGACGTAATGCTGGCTATCTCACTAGCGCCTTGCCATCAGCAAACTTATGTGGATTGATGGCAGTGCTCACTGTTATTGCAGCGCCGATGTTGCACATTCTTGCAATTGGCTTGTTACCAGACACTCTACTCGCCCCCTTAAGTCTTGGTCTCATGTTAGTAGGACTACGTTGGCTCAGCAAAGAGCGTTTTACTGTTGGTGACTGGATCATTACTGGCGTCCTGTTAGGTCTAGCAGGTTTAAGCAAATACACAGCCGCTTTTACTGCCCTTGCACTGCTGTTCGTATTTTTGAGCACGCCAAGAAAGCCATGGATCACTAAAGTTGGTTTTTGGCTCGCTGCTGTCATCGCACTGCTACTGATTAGCCCCGTGCTGTATTGGAATTGGGCCAACGATTGGATTTCTTTTAAATATCAACTTGCTCATGGTGGCGGTGGTGAATGGCTCTGGCGCAGACTGGGTGCATACATAGGCATTCAGATACTGGTATTTGGCCCCCTCTTTATCTTGGGATCATTGATTTTTCTTAAAGACTGCATGCACGCAACCAAGCTTTCGCTGCTAGCTCTTTTTGGATTCTTTTTAATTCCATTTGTAATTTTTGTCAGTCTTTCGGGTGGTGGCGGACTTCCTCACTGGACGTCGCCCGCATGGTTTTGTCTTGCGCCATTTGCTGGGATTGGCTTAGCAAAAGCCTGGGCCACACAACATCGCCATTGGATTCGGATTTTATTTTTCATCCAAATGACATTGTGTTTAATTGGCTTTGCTTATGTTTTATCTGGTGGCATTAGTTCCGCATCCATCAAATCCAATCCGATTGCAGACTTATATGGCTGGAAAACAGCAGGTCAAAAAGCAGCTGAACTGGCAAAGGCAACCAAGGTTGATGGCATTGCTGTTCAAAACTGGACCTTAGGTAGTCGCGCTGCATGGTACGCATCACCCACCCCAGTATTTGTTTTAGATCAGAGACGAGATCAGTTTGACCTTTGGTTTGGAGATTTACCAATTGGGGCAAACGTACTCCTTATTCGCTGGTCAGGCATGCCTTACCCCTTGCCGGTAGGTAACAACACGGCATTTGATGCATGCGAGCCCTTGGATAGCCTAGAAGTCGTCCGATTTAGCAAAGTTCTATCCAAATTTGACTTTAGCCTGTGCAGTCACTGGCAAGGCCCGGGCCAAAAAGAGTAATACCCCCAAATTCAAGACCTTAGGCGCCCAAGGCATTATCCTTACGCTTATGAGTTCACCAGCCAAGCTGACCCCCCATTCCGGCGCCCAATCTGGGTGGAAATCCATCCTCAAACGTGCTTGGCCAACCATTCGCATCCTTCTCTCCATCGCCCTGCTCTGGAAAGCAACGAGCGGGATTGATTGGCACTCACTATTGGATACCCATATTCAGATGCAGCCACTCTGGTTTTTAGCTGCATTAGCCAGCATGATGTCTGCGTTTGTTTGTGGCGGATACCGCTGGGGATTATTTATGCAAGCCGTGGGGTTTCCGCGCCGCATTCGTTCTTATATCGGCCTCTACTTTGCGGGTGGCTTAATTAATCAGGGCTTACCAAGCACATTAGGTGGTGACAGCTATCGCGCAATTACTGCAACACATTTAACTAGTACTGGCAACCTCACTGAAACCAAAGAGTTAGATGTTGAGCTACATCACTCAGTAGATCTTGAACACGCCACCCCTAAATTACGCTTAAGTTTTTCCATGGTGCTAGTCGATCGCCTTTTGGGTTTGGCGGGGAATAATTTGCTGGGTGGTATTGGCTTGATATTGGGTGGCGCAACATTGGCAGCATGGGGACAGGACTTAGGCTATGCGGTAATGGCAGTGATGTTATTAGCTGGTGTTGCCATTGCCCTCATTTTGGCTTGGGGGCCGAGCAAGCAACTACTGCAAAAGCTGTTAGAGCGCTTCAATATGAATAACGCTATGCCCGGGATCCAACTTGCATTTGCGTGGCCAAACAATATTGCCCAAGCTTGCTTGGCAATTGGCATTCACTTCCTCACTATTTTGACCTTACTCTTTTGCCTAAAAGCGTATGGAGTAGATGCTCCCATAGAGGGATTAATGATTGGCTTGCCTGCGCTAAGCTTGTTATTGATGCTGCCCATTAGTATTTCTGGCTGGGGGTTGAGAGAAGCAACGCTGTCTTCGGTCTTGGCTTTATGGGGCGTTAACCCCTCACTAACTGTTGTGGCGTCCATCAGCTATGGAGCAATTACTGTTTTATCAGTACTGCCTGGCGCCTATTTCTTATTAAAACGAAAATAATTTTTTAGAGCAAAACTATGACTATTAGTGTCAATACTATGCGCGCGATTGATCATTGGGTCGGCGTGCCGCTTTGTGCGATTGTTAGCCCTTTTGTTGCTTTGATTGATGCAGTAAAAAATATATTCAACCGCGGCCCAGAGACTCCCAAAAAGTTACTCTTTATTGAACTCTCAGAAATGGGTAGCGCTATCTTGGTTGATCCAGCGATGCGCAATGCAAAAGCACGTGGGGCTGAGCTATTTTTCTTAATCTTCAAGAGCAATCGCGCTAGCCTGACATTACTCAACACCGTTAAGCCAGAAAATATTTTTACGATTGACTCATCAAGCTTGGGCGGTTTAATTAAAGATACGCTGCGCTTTCTGATCCTTGCGCGTAAGCATCGCATTGATACTGTGATTGACCTGGAGTTGTTCTCGCGCTTTACCGCCCTACTCACTGGTATGTGTGGTGCTCGCCGTCGCGTGGGTTATCACATCTTCCACGGCGAAGGATTGTGGCGTGGTTTTATGCTGACTCGCAAAGTGCATTACAACCCGCATATTCATATCACCAAGAATTTCCTATCTTTAATTCATGCGGCTTTTGCCCAGAAAATAGAAGTACCTTTTAGCAAAATTGAGATTCCTGATTCCGAAGCTCAATTAGAACAAGCGATCATCGATCCAAGCTCTCTAGAGAAAGTGCGTGAGCGCATCGAAAAATTAGCTAAAGAGGCCAATATCAATTACACCTCAGGTAAAGAACGCCTTATTCTGATCAATCCAAATGCCAGTGACTTACTGCCACAGCGTCGTTGGGCACAGCAGCGCTTCTCTGAACTCATTCAAGCAGTTCATCAGCAATACCCAAACGACCTCATTCTTATTACTGGCTCTCCTGCAGAATTTGATTATGTAGAAAAGGTTCGTGCTGTGGCCAATGTTCAGAACGCATTAAATTTTGCTGGGCAAGTAAGTTTTACTGAATTACCACCCCTTTACACATTGTCAGACGTCATGGTTACTAATGACTCAGGTCCTGGCCATTTTTCAGCCGTAACCTCATTGAGGACGGTAGTTCTCTTTGGACCAGAAACCCCAGCACTGTATGGGTCCGTTGGGAACTCGATTGCAATTACAGCAAACTTGGCATGCTCGCCCTGCGTGAGCGCCGCCAATCACCGCAAAACGCCTTGTCATGACAATGTGTGCATGCAAGCCATTACCGTTGCACAAGTGCTTGATAAAGTGATGAAGCAACTGCAAGATGCCGACAAGGCAAAGGCTCGCTAAGCTAAATGAGTAACAAAGCAATTCCGAAGTTTGCTTGGTTTATTCCACTTGCCCCTATTGCGCTCGCCTTCGCTATTTATTTTGGCGAACTGCAAGGCAGTAGTTTTTTATTCATTAATCACTTTACGCAATTACTCCCGGATACGTTTTGGGCTTGGCTTACTTTTTTAGGTAATGGGTGGGGGGTGTTTGCGCTCACCTTTCCATTACTACTTCTTGCACCAAGGATGCTGACCGCAGGTATTTTTGCTGGGGCAATTGCAGCATTAGCAAGCACCTTTTTAAAGGGTTTCTTTGATCTTCCAAGACCTGCGGGATTGTTAGCCGAAGGAAGTTTTTATCGCATCGGTGAGGCACTCCTGCATAGAGCCTTTCCCTCTGGCCATACGCTCACTGCATTTGCTGTTGCAAGCGCTCTCTATTTTTCCGCAGATAAAAACAAGCGTGCACCACTCATGCTCTTATTTTTACTTGCCGCACTAGTTGGCCTATCACGCAATGCTGTTGGAGCACATTGGCTCACTGATGTGTTGGGTGGGGCAGGCGTTGGCATATGGTGCGGAATGCTGGGAGCCCTGCTGGCCAATCAATTTCCAGAAAATCAGTTGGGCCCAAAGAAGATCTGGGCGCACTTGATTGCTCTTGGAGGTGTTACGGCGATGTATGCCCACCTCACTCAAATTATGGATATAGAGCTAAATCTGCCACTGCAATATCTATCGATTGCTATTGTGGCCACTACTCTCATTTTCTATGTAAAAGCGCAATTGATAAAAGCGCCTAAGATACCAGAATAATTTACGATGTTTAGCTATCGACATGCATTTCACGCAGGAAGTCACGCTGACATTCTGAAGCACCTAACACTCATTCATTTAGCGCAGTATCTACAAGAGAAACCTGGCGGCCTTACCATGGTGGATACCCACGCTGGCGCAGGTATCTATAGCCTACAAGATGGATTCTCTACAGTAAGCAAAGAGGCGGATGGCGGCATTTTCCGCCTAATGCAATATGTAGAAACCTGTAAGCATGCAAATACGCCAGTGCCTGAAAGCATTCAAGAGTATCTGAAATATATTGATGCCGAGAATATCGAAGGTCAACTTACTACCTATCCTGGCTCGCCATTTATCTTGGCTCGCCTGTTGCGCTCACAAGATCGTCTTAAGTTATTTGAGCTTCACCCAAAAGAGATTGATATTCTTCGACACAATATCGGCGAGCTCAAGCAAGCCAAACAAATTGATATTTATGCTCAGGATAGCTTTACACGCCTCAAGGGATTACTCCCGCCTCCAAGTAGGCGTGGTCTCGTGTTAATTGATCCTTCTTATGAAGATAAACAAGACTATCGCTACCTTGAAGTTGCCATGGAAGAAGCCCTTCAACGTTTTGCCACTGGCTGCTATGCAATTTGGTACCCCGTGCTATCTAGAAGAGAGTCGACGGCCCTACCTGATCGCCTGAAAAAGATTGCGATTTCTCATAAGCGCTCTTGGCTACATGCAGAGCTACGTGTTGAAAATGCTCCCGGAGAACGCCGTCTACAAGCGAGCGGCATGTTTATCATCAATCCACCTTGGACTCTAGAAAAGCACTTAGCCCAAGCCCTACCCACCCTAACTAAGGCTTTAGGAATTGATGTCGGCGGGCAATTTTTACTGAAGAGCTTTGAAGCAAAGAACTAGTCACGAAGGTTGATCGCAATTGAAATGAGCGCACCCTTGAATACGAAGTGGCTTAAACGATTGCTAAAGGAAATTACCACCGTGAGTTGATTTCAAATCCATTTGTGTTGAACTGAATGCTAGCCTGAGCACCAACAGGTAAAGTCAATTTATTTGCCTGATGGCCAAATGGCAGCCCAGTCAAGATTGGAATATTTTCTGGCAAGCGCTTACGAATAGCTTCAATCGCACGCTCGAGTGAATATCCTTTGTCATTATCGTAAAGGCGATAAGCAGAGAAGCCACCTAACAAAATTGCACCCTGATTGGAAAGAATGCCTGCATCCAGGAGCTGCATCAACATTCTTTCAATGCGATAAGGATGCTCATTCACATCTTCTAAGAATAAGATACCGCCCTGAGTTTGCTTTTGAGAAGGAAAATATGGCGTACCAACTAAGCCAGCCAACACTGTTAAATTTCCACCCCACAACAAACCCTTTAGAGATCTAGAGCCTGCTTCACCCAGAAAAGATTGTGGGGCAGATATCTGGCAAGCAAGCCTTTGATCATGGACCGCAGCCTGAAAATGCTCCCACATGAATTCATCTGGAGCTACTGGCGCACCATCTTCACCCAATCGTCCAAAGTCGTAGTTCAACATCGGGCCGGCCAAAGTAATTGCGCCCGTCTTCGCTAGCAAACCCAACTGAAAAACAGTGAAATCACTGTGACCGCAGATTTGCAAACCGTTTTTTACAGCATTGGCGATCGCATCCCACTGGATCATAGGAAGCAAGCGATGAAGACCATAACCCCCTCGCATTGCCATGACAACGAGCTGAGAATCAAGCTTAGCAATAGCATTTAACTCAGCAAGACGCTCTTCATCACTACCTGCAAAGCGCTCGTGCACACGTTGAACGCACTCTATATTTTGGACGGCAATAGACTGTCGGCCTAACCAGTCAATACCAACCAGTGGACTTTTGGTATCTAAGCTTGCTCCCGATGGAGCAATGAGATGAATAGATTTCAACGTCGTCCCTTAAAAAAATCACGTAGCAATTGACCACACTCTTCACTCATAATGCCACCCTCAACACTAGTCTGATGATTTATCTGCTTTACAGAAAATACATCCAGAGCACTTCCAGCCGCACCTGTCTTGGGGTCAGCTGCACCATAGACTACACGCTCAATCCTAGCATGGAGCATCGCACCCGAACACATCGCGCAAGGCTCAAGGGTCACATATAAGGTGCTACCCGGGATGCGGTAATTTTTTTCAACTAAAGCACCCTCTCGCAAAGCCAACATTTCAGCATGGGCACTAGGATCATGATTGGCAATTGGCTTATTAAATGCTTTTGAGATAACTTGACCATCTTTGACCAATACAGCTCCTACAGGAACCTCGCCTGACTGCGCAGCTAAATGAGCCTGCTCAATTGCCAGGCGCATATATTGCTGATCAATCTCTGCTTGCGTCATTTACGCAGAATGAACATCAGCCCAACAATTGGGCGTCTCATAAAGACGAATTGCAGAGAGTTCAAGGCGACCGCTAAACGCATTGCTAAAAACGGGTTGCAAAATAGCAAAGGCTGCATTCGCCAAATTCTCTACAGTAGGAACATGCTCCATGATGACCGTCTTGTGATTGGGAAGCGTTGCCAAAAAGGCCACTAAACCTTCATCTTCTTTGGCCACCAAAAATGCATGATCCCAAAGATCAACCACATATTGATTTGTTAGGCGCTTAATATCGCCAAAGTCGAGCACCATGCCATCATCCGCTTTACCTGGGTGATCTGCCACCTCACCAGTTAGCGTCACTTCAATGGCATAGCGATGTCCATGCAAATGGCGACATTGCCCATCATGATTGGGAATGCGATGCCCCGAATCAAACTCTAGACGACGGGTGATCGAGATGGCTGGCTGTTTATTTGTCATTGGCTACTTATTTAATCAATTGGTGCTTAACGAATGCTTATCTGACGCCTATCTAAATTACTGAATTACCGAATTCCAATCAGTTTATGGGATTGCAGACTCAATCTCCACAAAGGGCGTTTTTGACACAAACTCACTGCTAACTCAGTATTGCTTTTGAGATTTTCGCCATCCATAGGCTGTAAGAATCGATTGCGATAATCCATTCCCTCAAAACGGGCCATTAACTTCTCTAATGACTGATGGTTCGCTTGCGGAATCACCAACTTCAATTCATCTGCCTGGAGAACAATCAACTCAGCCCCTGCCTTGGGGCTAACGCAAACCCAGTCAACACCCTTTGGTACTTTAATAGTACCGTTAGTCTCAATGGCCACTTCAAAACCTTTTTGATGCAGCGCTGCAATCAATTCTTCATCCAATTGCAGGAGAGGCTCTCCACCAGTAAAAACCACATACCGTTGCTGAGGTCCAGCCTGAGTACTTCTCCATGAAGCTTCGATGGCATCAGCAAGAGCAATGGCTGTTTCGAACTTACCGCCACCCATGCCATCGCTACCCACAAAATCGGTATCGCAAAACTGGCAAACCGCTGAAGTGCGATCTTCTTCACGTCCGCTCCAAAGGTTGCATCCCGCAAAGCGACAAAATACTGCCGCCCTACCAGCGTGGGCACCTTCGCCCTGAAGCGTGGGAAATAGTTCTTTTACGGTATACATAGCAATGCCTCTATTTTAAGCGCATTGCCTATTTCCAGAAGACTAACTCCAACTCCAGATAGTCTTCCCAAAGGGCACCGTTCCACCTCATACCCCCAAGTAGGTAGCGCCCAAATGATCTACGTATTACCCACCGCCCAATTTCCGGGGAAAACCACAGATCTTCCTCTCGATAATTCGATACCCTAAAGACATCCTGGCTTTCGAAATATGGAACTTCATTGTGATACTTCAAGGTCAAAAATTGACCGGCTGGAACAGATAAACGCTCCCACTGAGAGGCACCCATACTGAGGCCCCAGAAATAACTGCCATCCGGATAACCCAATACCTGGTATCTCGATTGTGTATAACTACTCGAGTTCACAGTCAATGGCGAAGGCCATAACGGCACTGCTGGAGCAAACTTTTGTGGTGGAGACCAATGCGGATCTTGAACGACATATCCCCAAGGTGACTGGATTTCATCGGGGAGCGGACCAGCCTTTGCGCCAGATCTAGAAATGCGAATTTGCTCCCCTACTGAAACCACTCTTTCAGTAACAACATCAACCACTTCTTGGTTAAAAACATTGCGAACTTGGTACACCCATTCTTGACCAACCTTTGGAGCACGCACAATAGGCGTAGGTTGTGGTTGAGGCTCGACTACGCCTTTAGGATAAGGTTGGGATGAAATACATGCCACTAAAAATAATGGCAGCGTAAAAAGAAATAGCTTTTGCAAAGACTTTACTTGTAGGAAGTGAGTTGCCATTGATAACTACCCTCCAAAATTTGCGCTCCAAGTTGACCTTGGATCATATATGTACCAGACGACTCACGAGCTACCCAGCGACCAATGCTAGGCGCAAACCAAATCGTTTCCTTGCGAATACAGTCCACCTTATTATCATCCTCACTCTCATAGTTAATGAGATTTTGGTAGCGCAATGTTAAGAAAGTTCCGGCGGGTACGGTAATTTGCTCCCAGCCATTTGCACTCATGTATTCCTGCCAGCCATACGAATTACCAGAGTATCCGCCGAAACTATATTTGGTATTTAGCTGCTTGCTCCAGTTTGAACTGAGCTCTTGAGGCCACAAAGGTATCGGTGGATTGAAGCTTATCAGGCGCGGCCATGCAGTAGAGGTCTGCACTACCCCCCAAGGTCCTTGAATTTCGCTGGCCAATCTACTGCCATTCTCATCTGTGCGTTCAATGACGATAGTCGAGCCAATGCTGCTTACTTTTTCAGTTATAACGCCTAGCATCTTGCCGTCAAACACATCGCGCTTCACATATGTCCACTCCTGCCCAACTTGAGGCGCCCTGATATTCGGAGTGGGTTTTGGCTGAGCAACGGGAGTGCCTCGTTGATATCCTAAAGGAACCCCACATGCCACTGGAGCCAAAGCAGCTGATGCAATGAAAGTGCGGCGCGATATATTCATTTCTTTCTCCCACATAAATTGAAGACTTTGTAAATTCATTGTATGCCCACCAAATATTTGAAGACTATTGGTATAAAGCGTTTTCTATAAAATTTTTAGGCACAGATGTCTTTGGAATAGCAATTTTTGAATCATCAAACCAGGATTGCACTTTAATATCAAAGCCAACACCATGCATGTAGTTGTAGACAGCCTTTTTCAGTCCTTGACCTAATACATCATGATCAACACCAGCGGGGTCAATAAAGGCAACATCATTCTTGGCAAAGGTCGTTTCTGGTAATGGGATTAATTCAATTCCATACTCTTGCGGATTCAGACCCACAGGAGAATGCACGGTACAAATAAAGCGATGAAAGAAGCCACTTTGAATACAGCCATTCTCAAAAAGCTGTCTTACGTATTCCAAAGCATCAACTGTCTCTTGTACGGTTTGTGTTGGGAAACCATACATTAAATAAGCGTGTACTAAGATGCCAGCATCTGAAAAACCTTTGGTCACTTGAGCGACCTGCTCAACCGACACGCCTTTTTTCATCAGATTCAGCAAACGGTCGGAGGCCACTTCTAGACCGCCAGACATGGCAATGCATCCACTTTTTGCCAATAGCTCGGCTAATTCAGGGGTAAAGGTCTTCTCAAAACGAATATTCCCCCACCATGAAATTAGTACCTTGCGGCGAATGAGTTCCTCGGCAAGCGCTTTTAGTGCCTTAGGTGGTGCAGCTTCATCCACAAAATGAAATCCAGTCTGCCCAGTCTCAGCAACAATCTGCTCAATGCGATCCACCAGCAAACTTGCGGAAGCTGTTTCGTAGCGAGAGATATAGTCAAGTGATACATCACAAAAGCTACATTTTTTCCAATAGCATCCGTGCGCAACCGTCAATTTATTCCACCGACCATCACTCCACAAGCGATGCATCGGGTTGAGCATATCAAGAAGAGATAGATATGAATCTAGCGGTAAACCATCCCAAGTGGCAGTACCGACTTCCTCAAAAGGAATATCGGGCTCTTGCCAATTGAGATATTGCACTTTATTGCTTGAATCACGCATAAAGGTACGCACTAATCTCTCGACAGAACGCTTACCCTCGAGATACTCAATCAAAGAGAGCAAGGGCCTCTCTCCAGAATCGAGTGTGATGAAATCCACATAATCAAAGATACGAACATCAGATAACTCCCGAAGCTCTGTATTGACATAGCCGCCACCTAAGGCAATCTTGATTTCTGGATGAGTATTTTTAATTACCTGGGCTATACGTAAAGCTGCATACATTGCACCAGGAAATGGAACTGATAGCAGCACTAAATTCGGCTGATGACGCTCAATTGCTTGGATAGTGAGTGCCTGTAAATGCAAATCCATTAATGTTGGTTCAGCCTTTAGCGCATCTGCTAATGGCGTGAAAGTCGGCTGACTACTAGCCAAGGATTCGGCATAGCGGACGAATTCAAAACGATCATCAACTGCATCACGTAATACATCTGCAAGATCATTGAGGTAAAGGGTTGCTAAATGGCGTGCTCTGTCTTGCGATCCCAAAGCACCAAAAGCCCAAGCCAGGGGATCAGAAGACCCTTCATCTTCAAACACATCAAGCGAAGCAAAGCGCGGCCCCTCAGGCAAAAACTCGCGAGTATTAATACGATGACTTAAAGTGCTATCGCGACCTTGTAAGAAAGCAATCGCTGGAGAGATGGTAGATTGATAAGCATCAAAATAATCCAAGAAAAAATTGATGCTAGCGCTACGATTCTCTTCTACAACATTTAACGCTTCTGTGCGTATTTCAGCAATGCCTTCTGGAGTAAAAAAGCTCAGCACGAGCGCTAAAGCAAGATCCTCTTGTACAGCGTCAACACCACGAGATCGTAAAAACCCTGTGAGATACGCTGTAGAAGGATACGGCGTATTCAGCTGAGTCATAGGCGGAATGAGGCTTAACACCTTCATGCTCATCAACTATGCTCCGAGAAGATCTAACTCTTCGCTTGTAAAGCCTGCTTGCTTACGGGCCTCTATATTGAATGGCCCCTTGAGAACGGGTGCTCGATATTGAGCGGCCAACTCTCGATAAGCGGAAATTGGGGAAAGACTATCTTTTTCGCACAAGTAATTAAACCAGCGATTGCCAATCAGCACGTGACCAATTTCATCATTCAGAATAATTTCCAAGATCTCAACCGCACGAGCTTCTTTTATTTGCTTAAAGCGATCCCGTATCGAAGGAACTGCATCCAACCCTCTAGCCTCCATTGTTCTGGGCACCAGCGCCATGCGAGCAATGACTGAATCGGTTGTTCGCTCGACCATCTCCCACAAACTATTGTGAGCAGGGAAATCACCATAGGTAAATCCAAGCGTTTGCAGATGCTCATTTACTAAGCTGAAGTGATAAGCCTCTTCTTTGGCAACTTTGAGCCAGTCTTCGTAGTATTCCTTGGGCATACCTGGGAAGCGCCAGATCGCATCCAAAGCAAGATTCATGGCATTGAATTCAATATGCGCCAGTGAATGCAATAATCCCGCCCTACCTTCAGGTGTATCCATTCTTCTTTTGGGAACAAGCTTAGGAAGCACCAAGTCTGGCTTTGCAGGGCGTCCTGGAAGGGTTAATGCCCCACATTCAATCTGACGAGAAACATCAAGAGAAATAATTTGCTTTTGATATGCATCAAACAAGTTGAATAACTGACTTACTTTTGTTTGCGCATCCAAGATTGCCAGGATTGCGAGTGAAGTTTCTCGTAACTCAGGCATAGAAAATAGCAGGCTGGTGTAGCCCGCCCCTTACTCCCACTCGATCGTTGCTGGCGGTTTTCCGCTGATGTCGTACACCACGCGATTGATGCCTCGGACTTCATTAATGATGCGGTTCGATACTTTACCGAGCAAGTCGTGCGGCAAATGAGCCCAGTGTGCAGTCATAAAGTCTTGGGTCTGCACAGCCCTGAGGGCAACAACGTATTCATATGTTCTGCCATCACCCATCACACCTACAGACTTCACCGGCAAGAAGACAGCAAATGCTTGGCTAGTAAGGTCATACCAAGACTTCTGACTTACTTCATCAATCGTGTTACGCAATTCTTCAATGAAGATGGCATCAGCACGTTGTAGCAAGCTAGCAAACTCAGCCTTCACTTCACCCAGAATGCGAACACCAAGGCCTGGGCCTGGGAATGGATGGCGATACACCATCTCGCGTGGCAAACCTAAGGCAACACCAAGCTCACGTACTTCGTCTTTAAAGAGTTCGCGCAATGGTTCAAGCAACTTCAGGTGCATATCTTCAGGCAGACCACCAACGTTATGATGACTCTTAATCGTATGCGCACCCTTCTTACCTTTACCTGCAGACTCGATCACGTCTGGGTAGATCGTTCCTTGAGCAAGCCACTTTGCATTCTTAATTTTTCCTGATTCAGCTTGGAAAATATCTACGAATTCTTTACCGATAATTTTGCGCTTAGCTTCTGGATCAGTAACGCCAGCCAACTCGCCCATGAATTTCTCTTTAGCATCAACACGGATCACCTTCACGCCTAGATTGCGTGCAAACATTTCCATCACCATGTCGCCTTCATTCAGGCGTAGCAGACCATGGTCTACAAAAACGCAAGTGAGTTGATCACCAATTGCGCGATGAATTAAGGCAGCAGCAACACTAGAGTCCACACCGCCCGACAAGCCAAGAATGACCTCTTCATCCCCAACTTGTTTACGAATATTCTCAACAGCTTCTGCAATATAGTCGCCCATGACCCAATCAGGTTTGCATTGGCAAATCTCATGCACGAAACGCTCAATGATGGCGGTGCCTTGAATAGTGTGCGTCACCTCGGGATGAAACTGGAAAGCATAGAAGCGGCGCTCTTCATCCGCCATGCCAGCGATAGGGCAAGACTCAGTTGAAGCCATTAACTTAAATGATGGCGGCAATGTAGTGACTGAATCACCATGACTCATCCACACTTTTAAAATGCCATGACCTTCACTGGTAGAAAAGTCCTGAATACCTTTGAGTAAATTGGTGTGACCGTGGGCACGTACTTCAGAGTAACCAAACTCACGCGCTTTACCCAATGACTCTGCTGATGCTACAGCGCCGCCCAACTGGGTTGCCATGGTTTGCATGCCATAGCAAATGCCTAGAACGGGAACACCAAGCTCAAAAACAATTTGGGGTGCACGCGGACTACCATCTTCAGTTACTGAACTTGGTCCACCAGAGAGAATGATGCCCTTGCCACCTTGTTCCTGAATGAACTTGCGAATAAATTCAGGGTCGCAATCATAAGGATGGATTTCTGAATACACGCGTCCATCGCGTACACGCCGAGCAATGAGTTGAGTTACTTGTGAGCCAAAGTCGAGAATCAGTATTTTGTCGTGCACGAAAGGAACAGTCTTTATTTCAGTTTTTTTATTTGTTAATCAATATGGTAATTAGGCGCTTCTTTAGTAATCTTCACATCATGAACATGTGATTCACGCACACCCGCTGATGTAATTTCTACAAAGTTGGCTTTTTCATGGAGCTCAGCAATAGTTTTGCAACCGAGGTAACCCATGGAAGAGCGGATGCCGCCAGTGAGCTGATGCAAGATTGCTAAAACGCTACCTTTGTATGGCACTTGACCTTCAATGCCTTCTGGTACGAGCTTTTCTGCATTCGCAACGATGTCGCTTTGGAAGTAACGGTCGGCAGAACCATCTGCCATTGCCCCCAAAGAACCCATGCCGCGATAGCTCTTATAGGAACGACCTTGATACAAGAACACTTCACCAGGGGCTTCTTCGGTTCCGGCAAACATGCCACCCATCATCACGGAACTCGCACCCGCTGCCAGCGCTTTTGCAACATCGCCCGAGTAACGTACGCCGCCATCAGCAATCAATGGAATGCCAGTACCTTTGAGTGCGGTTGCCACATTCACAATCGCCGTAATTTGCGGAACCCCTACACCAGCAACAATGCGGGTGGTACAAATTGAGCCGGGGCCAATACCAACCTTAACGCCATCTGCGCCATGATCTGCCAATGCCTTGGCAGCATCACCAGTCGCAATATTGCCGCCAATTACTTGCACGTGAGGGAAATTTTTCTTAACCCACTTCACGCGATCTAATACGCCTTGGCTATGACCGTGCGCAGTATCCACAACGATGACATCAACACCTGCACGCACCAACAACTCAATACGCTCATCATTATCAGGACCAACACCAACCGCTGCACCCACACGCAGCTTACCTTCGCTGTCCTTACAAGCATTCGGATGTTCGGTTGCCTTGAGAATATCTTTAACAGTAATAAGGCCGCGTAATTCAAACTGATCATTGACAACCAGTACGCGCTCTAAACGATGCTGACTCATCAAACGCTTTGCTTCATCTAATGAGCAACCTTCTTTCACGGTAATTAAGCGCTCACGCGGAGTCATTTTGCTTTTGACTGGTGCATCTAAATCTTCTTCGAAACGCAAATCGCGGTTCGTAATAATGCCAACAACTTCTTTACCAACCAGAACAGGAAATCCTGAGAAACCATGTTCACGAGAAAGTTGGATTACCTGACGCAAAGTGACGTCTGGGCTAATGGTGATCGGATCACGCAACACACCAGATTCATAACGTTTCACTTTTGCCACTTCACGAGCTTGCTCGGCAGGCTTTAAATTTTTGTGAATGATGCCAATGCCACCTTCGCTGGCCATAGCAATTGCTAATCGACCTTCGGTAACGGTGTCCATCGCAGCGGACACCAATGGTGTATTGAGTGAAATGTCTCGAGTTAACTTACTTGCCAAGCTGGCATCTCGAGGAAGTACCGATGAATAGGCCGGTACGAGGAGCACATCGTCAAAAGTGAGTGCTTTTTGAATGAGTCGCATGCAAAACCCCTAGTCGCAAAAACAGATTATAGCCTCCTAGCCTTTCTTTTAGCTGCGGCAGCCTGGAATTTGGCATCCTGATTCTGATTCGCCTTCTTGCGTCTAACCGTTTTAGGGTCAATTAATAGCGGGGAATAAAGCTCTAAACGGTCTCCGGCATAAATTGGGCTATCCCAGTCCTTACGCTTACCAAAAACGCCAAAGCAGCCTTTTCTGGCCAATACAGGGTCGTCTGGATCAAACGCAATACCCGCCTGAACTAGGGCCAAGCCAACCGTAGGCAACTCGTCAGCCGACAGAATCAGCCTGAACGCCTTTATCTCTGGTTCACCCTGCCTGACATCGCAAAGCATGAGCTCAAGCGAGCGCTCAGCCATAGAGATCCTCGGCACGCTTTACAAAGCAATCAACAAAGGTGCCAGCAATGTGCCCAAACACTGGGCCAATGATCTTATCGAGGATGACGCTCTTAAACTCCCAATGAAGCTTAAATTCGACCTTACAGGCATCTTCCCGTAGCGGGATAAAGTTCCACTGACCAGAAAAATGCTTAAAAGGACCATCTACAAACACCATATCAATGGTCTCTGGGCGGTGGTTCACATTTCGAGTATGAAAGTACTGCGTAATACCCTTGAAATGAATATTGATTTTGGCATCAAGCACAGTCTCGGTCTGCTCAAAAATTTCCACCCCGCCACACCAGGGCAGAAACTCGGGATAACGGGCGACATCCGTCACTAACCCGTACATGCGGTCAGCTGATTGGCCAATTAAAACGGTCTTGTAGACGTCTGCCATAATCGTTCTTGAGAGCTAAATAAATATGAGTATCGTCGATAACAAAAAAGCCTTCTTTGATTATTTTATCGAGGAACGCTTTGAGGCAGGGCTTGTACTGGAAGGCTGGGAAGTAAAAGCTATCCGCGCAGGTCGCGTGCACATCAAAGAAGCGTATGTCGTCATTCGCAAGGCGGAGCTTTTTCTAATCGGCTGCCATATCACCCCCCTACTATCAGCCTCCACCCATATAGTTCCGGACAACACGCGCACCAGAAAACTCCTTCTCAATGCTATTGAGATTCGCAAACTGATTGGCAAAGTAGAGCAAAAGGGCTACACCCTGGTGCCTCTAAACCTGCATTTCTCCAAAGGTAACGTCAAATGCGAAATCGGTCTTGCCAGGGGTAAAAAACTCCATGACAAGCGTGCTGCAACCAAAGAACGGGAATGGGAAGTTCAAAAAGGCCGCATCGCTAGAGGCGATCTAAACGCTTAACCCAACACCCCCCAAATCTGGACTAAACCGCCCTTCAAGCAAATATCTGAGCATTTATGCACTTTTATGGTGCAATCCAGCACCAAGGCGCTTCAAATCATTTGTGCCCGCCTTTGCAAAAGCATTAATTTGTCATTATGAAATTGCCTTTTGACGAAATGCTCGACGCCGCAGGCAAAGCGCGTCCCCACTACCAAATCTTTCACAACTGGCTGAAGCAGCAAAGCGACACCCTAATGGGTCTCAAGCGTGCTGAAGCCGACCTGATTTTTAGACGAGTGGGTATTACTTTTGCTGTTTATGGGGACGATCTTGGTTCTGAAAGAACCATTCCATTTGATCAAGTGCCCCGTATCTTTACCGCCAAAGAGTGGGAGCAGCTTGAGGCAGGCTTGCGTCAACGTGTAAAAGCACTTAATCGCTTTATCTACGATGTTTACCACGATGAAGAAATTATTAAGGCAGGTATTGTTCCGGCTGAACAAATTTATAACAACGCGCAGTATCGTCCCGAGATGCGTAACGTTAGCGTCCCGCGCGATATCTATGCGCAAATTGCTGGTATCGATATCGTACGTGCTGGCGAGGGCGAGTTCTACGTTCTAGAAGATAATTTGCGCGTACCTTCGGGTGTGTCATACATGGTTGAAGACCGCAAGATGATGATGCGACTCTTCCCTGACCTCTTTCAAAAATATCGCATTGCCCCGGTAGAGCATTACCCAGATCTTTTATTGGAATGTCTCAAGTCCGTGAAACCGGATGATGTTAAAAAACCGAATGTGGTTGTATTGACGCCCGGCATGTACAACTCGGCTTACTTTGAACACAGCTACCTTGCGCAGCAGATGGGCGTTGAGCTCGTAGAGGGTAAGGACTTGTTTGTTAAGAATGAACAGGTCTTTATGCGCACCACTCAAGGACCCGAGCGGGTTGATGTGATCTATCGACGCGTCGACGACGACTTCCTAGATCCATTGGCATTCCGCTCTGATTCGACTCTGGGAGTTGCTGGCTTATTGTCAGCACATCGTGCTGGTAATGTGACATTAGCAAATGCGATTGGTACTGGCATCGCCGATGACAAATCTATTTATCCGTATGTCCCCGAGATGATCGAGTTTTATCTTGGTGAGAAACCGATTCTCAATAATGTTCCTACTTTCCAATGTCGCAAGACAGATGATTTGGCATACACATTAGCCAATTTAGAGAAGTTGGTTGTGAAGCTGACACATGGTGCTGGTGGTTACGGCATGTTGGTTGGACCCGCATCCACTAAAGCAGAGATTGAAGAATTTAGAACGCACCTGATCGCCAATCCAGACAAATATATTGCTCAGCCTACTTTGGCACTTTCCACCTGTCCTACGTTTGTAGAGTCGGGAGTTGCGCCAAGACATATCGATTTAAGACCTTTCGTTCTCTCAGGCAAAACCATCAAGATGGTTCCGGGTGGATTGACTAGGGTTGCACTCAAAGAAGGTTCTTTAGTAGTGAACTCCTCCCAAGGCGGTGGAACTAAAGACACCTGGGTATTAGAAGAGTGAGAGAAAAGTAAAGGAAATAAGGAAACACATGTTAAGTCGTACCGCTGATTGTCTTTACTGGATGGCCCGCTACACCGAGCGTGCAGAAAATACTGCTCGCATGCTCGACGTAAATCACCAGACCTCCCTTCTTCCACAGCCCGCAGAGTTTTTAGAGCAAAGCTGGAAAAAATTACTGACGATTTCTAAGTTAGAAGATGCATTTCTTAGTAAATACGATGTGATCAATCGAGAAAATGTTCTGGATTTCATGATTTATGAAACCAGCAACCCGTCAAGCATTGTTTCGTGTTTATTTGCCGCCCGAGAGAATGCGCGCGTCATCCGCGGCAAGATTACTTCCGAGGTTTGGGAAACTCAGAATACCACTTGGCTTGAACTTCAACGCATCTTAGAAGCAAGACATCAAGCCGATCCTAGTCGCCTGCTGGAATGGGTAAAACATCGCTGCCATCTGTTTAGGGGCGTTCTTTACGGCACGATGCTCAAGAACGAAGCTTTCTACTTCATTAACGTGGGCACACTACTTGAGCGCGCTGATAATACTGCCCGTATTCTACAAACCAAATATGAAGATCAGGCAGCGATCAAGGTATTAAGTCCCAACAAGAAGTCTGATGATGGCGCTGATGGCGATTTCTTTGATTTCTATCACTGGGCCGCTTTACTTCGCTCTGTCTCAGCCTTTGAAATTTACCGCCAAATTTATTCTGATCAAGTTACACCAAAACAAGTTGCTCAATTGCTGATTTTTAACAGGCAAATGCCGCGATCACTCGTATGTTGCGTCAATGAATTGATCCCTTTAATTTCTGAGGTGAAGAATCAACAATCTAAAGAAATTGAGCGCTTACTTGGCAAGCTCAAAGCAAGCCTAGAATACTCTGATATCGACGAGGTATTTGAGCAAGGCCTAGAAGAATATATTGAAGCCTTCTTGGAGCGCATCAATCATATAGCCGATGAGTTCAGTAGTGCTTATCTCATACCGCTTGCCGTTGCCTAAGAAAATAAAAATATGCATCTTAAAATTCGCCATCGCACTGAGTACCGTTATGAGACACCTGTACGCTACTCCATTCAAGAGCTTAGACTAACACCGCAGACGGTTGCTGGACAGCAGATCGATAAATGGAAAATTAGCACTCCAATCAAAGCTTCCAATTCAGTAGATACATTTGGCAATCTTTGCAGCGTCTTTGTCCAAGAGAGCCCCTACACCTCAATGATGATTGAGGCTGAGGGTGAGGTTCATACTCAAGATGCCTTTGAGTTTATCGACGATGCCAAGGCAGTCTCGCCCTACTATCTTTTGCAGCAAACCAATTTAACCGAGTCAACAGAGGAGATGCTGGAATACTTCTCTTATAGTCTGCCAAAGAAAAATTCTGTCGATCAAGTACTTAAACTCGCTGAGGCAGTACAAGGTTTGATTGTGTACACCCCAGGACAAACCAACTTTGCTACGACTGCCGCACAATCCTTTGCCATGAAAACGGGCGTCTGCCAAGATCATGCCCACATCATGTTAAGTCTATGCCGCGCATCGGGTGTGCCCGCTCGATATGTCAGCGGATATTTCTTTGCCGAAGAATCCCCTAACCTTGCCAGCCATGCTTGGATCGACTTTTGTAGTGATATTGAAAAAGGGATCTGGACTAGTGTGGATATTACCCACGCTTGCTTAATTGATTCGCGCCATATACGCCTTGCTATAGGTAGGGATTACTACTCTGCCGCCCCAGTTAAAGGGGTGCGCTCTGGCGGTGGCGGTGAAGAGCTCAGTGCCAATATATCGATACAGCAACTCAGCTAAGCTCCTCTGATTTTTAAGAGATAATCTTAAGAAATAATAAAGAGGGTTTGGGAATGACGTATTGTGTTGGGCTTTGCCTTAAAGATGGTCTTGTGTTTTTATCTGACACCCGCACCAATGCCGGTGTAGATCAAATCGGCACTTTCAGAAAAATGACCTTATTTCAAGAAAAGGATCGTTTTTTCACCCTAATGAGCGCTGGTAATCTAGCCATTACTCAAGCTGTTAAAGAAATTCTGCTCCAAGGTCAATTTCTCAACGGCAAAAACCTTTGGACCGCTGAAAATTCGCATGATGCCGCCGTAGTAATTGGTGATGCCATCAAACAGGTTTACGAACGTGACCACGAGGCACTAGAAAAAGCCGGAATCGACTTCAACTGCAATCTGATCTTTGGTGGACAAGTAAAAGGCGAAAGACCTCGCCTCTTTAATATCTACTCAGCTGGCAACTTTATTGAAGCCACGCCCGAAACTTGTTACTTCCAAATCGGTGAATCCAAATACGGTAAACCTATTCTAGATAGAGTGTTGAACTTCAACACCTCCCTCAACCTAGCTACCAAGTGCGCTTTGATCTCCATGGATTCCACATTAAACAGTAATATTTCTGTAGGGCTGCCGCTGGACTTGCTTGTTTATGAAAAGAATTCATTGCGAGCCGACAAACTAGTCACTATGGATGAATCCAATCCTTACTTCCAAATGATCCATCAGTTATGGGGGGAAAAATTACGCGCTGCATTTAACTCCATCTCGGAACCAAGCTGGAGCGGAGCCCATAAATCCAGCGCTATTTCAGCACCGGCCAAAAAGATGGGAGCTGTCCCGATCAATCATCGGCCACCAAAAGCGAGACCCGCAAAAACAGTTGCATCATCAAAACCAACAATGCCTAGAAAACCATTAAAGAAGGTGCCTGTCAAAAAAGTAGCGACTAAGAAAAAGTAAATTGCTTGCGCTTAAGCGTTTGATCTCTTCATAAACAAAAAGGCCTAGAGGAATCTAGGCCTTTTGCTTTAGTACTTGTGACTACTGTGTTTTGTAGTTAGGCTTTTAAGCTCTTACCCAACATCTCCCAAGTAGCAACCACACTATCTGGGTTCAGTGATATTGAAGTAATCCCTTTTTCAACCAACCAACGAGCAAAGTCTGGGTGATCTGAAGGGCCTTGTCCGCAAATGCCAACATACTTATTTTGCTTACGGCAAGCATCAATAGATCGGGCAATCATGAACTCTACTGCTGGATCACGTTCGTCAAAGTCGATAGCGAGCAATTCCATACCGGAGTCACGATCTAGACCCAAGGTTAATTGGGTCATATCGTTTGAGCCGATAGAGAAGCCGTCAAAATACTCAAGGAACTGATCTGCCAGAATGGCATTGGATGGAATCTCACACATCATGATAAGGCGTAAGCCATTAACACCACGCTTGAGACCAAACTTCTCCATCATATCGATTACACGCTTCGCTTGATTGATGGTGCGCACAAACGGAACCATGATCTCAACGTTGTCTAGACCCATGTCTTCACGTACACGCCTCATCGCTGCACACTCAAGTGCAAATGCTTCACCGAAATCCTCTGAAACATAACGTGATGCGCCGCGGAAACCTAGCATTGGATTTTCTTCATCTGGCTCGTAACGTGATCCGCCAATTAACTTCTTATATTCATTGGATTTGAAGTCCGATAAACGTACGATGACTGGCTTTGGATAGAAAGCGGCAGCGATTGTTGCTACACCTTCAACCAACTTATCTTCGTAGAACTGACGTGGGCTAGCGTAGCCGCGGGCAACACTCTCCACCGCACGCTTTAGGTCAGGATCAATATTTGGATATTCCAATACAGCGCGTGGATGTACGCCGATGTAGTTATTGATGATGAACTCAAGACGCGCTAAGCCAACACCCGCATTTGGAATTTGGCAAAAATCAAATGCCAGCTGAGGATTGCCGATATTCATAGTGATCTTCACAGGAATCTCTGGCAGAGCACCACGTGATACTTCAGTGACCTCAGTTTCGATCAAGCCGTCATAAATGTGACCTTCGTCACCTTCTGCACAAGAAACTGTGACCATCATGCCATCTTGCAAATTCTCAGTAGCATCACCGCAACCAACCACTGCAGGAACACCTAGCTCACGGGCAATGATTGCTGCATGACAAGTGCGTCCACCACGATTAGTCACAATCGCAGAAGCGCGCTTCATCACTGGCTCCCAATTTGGATCGGTCATATCGGCAACCAATACGTCACCTGGCTGCACACGATCCATCTCGCTTGGGTCACGAATAATGCGCACAGGACCAGCGCCAATCTTTTGACCGATCGCACGACCCTTCGCCAACACCTTAGAGCTACCTTTTAGCTTGTAGCGCATTTCTACTTGACCAGCTGCCTGGCTTTTCACAGTCTCAGGGCGCGCCTGAAGAATATAGATGCGACCGTCTTGACCATCCTTGCCCCACTCGATATCCATTGGACGACCGTAGTGTTTCTCAATGATCACTGCATATTTAGCCAACTCGGTGATATCTGCATCTTCCAATGAGAAACGATTGCGTTTCTCTGGAGACACATCAACTGTCTGCACTTTTTCTGCAGAGCCTTTAGGGGCAAATTGCATCTGAATTAACTTAGAACCCAAGGAGCGACGAATGATTGCCTTCTTATCCTGGGCTAAGGTAGTTTTGAAAACATAAAACTCATCGGGATTCACTGCGCCTTGCACAACAGTCTCACCCAAGCCATAGCTAGAGGTGATGAAAACCACGTCCTCAAATCCAGACTCTGTGTCCAAGGTAAACATCACGCCAGCAGCACCCAAGTCCGAACGCACCATACGCTGGATACCAGCTGATAAGGCCACTTCAGCGTGGGCAAAGCCCTTATGAACACGATAGGAGATGGCGCGATCGTTATAGAGAGAGGCAAATACTTCACGAATCTTCTTCAAAACATCATCAATACCTTCGACATTCAAGAAAGTTTCTTGCTGACCAGCAAAAGAGGCATCTGGCAAGTCTTCAGCAGTAGCTGAAGAACGCACGGCAAATGAGCCTTTACCAGAATCGTCCAACACTGCAAAAGCTTTACGAATTTCTTCTTCCAGCTTAGGCTGAAATGGCGCTGTTTCGATCCAGTTACGAATCTCTGCGCCTGCTTGAGCCAATGCACGCACATCATCAATATTCAAGCCTTCCAAACGCTGCTGAATACGCTCAGTCAGATTATTGTGTTTCAGAAAATCACGGAAAGCCAATGCAGTGGTTGCAAATCCAGTGGGAACACGAACGCCCGTGGACGCTAACTGAGAAATCATTTCCCCTAATGAAGCATTTTTTCCGCCGACGGATTCAACATCCGTCATACGAAGTTGCTCAAAAGGCAAAACATAGGCATCAGCCATACTGCTATTTTGTTGCTGTTGGTTGGACATAAAATACTCTCTAAGGATAAGGAAACTGGTGTAGCGGCCACCCTAAACGGGGCATGCTTTAATATGATTCTATTGTAGTGCTGACCCCGACTTTTAAGCCAAATTCATGACTAACGAAACCCGTATTGTTTTTATTGTTTCTGACGGCACCGGTATTACCGCCGAGAACTTCAGCCAGTCGATTTTGGCCCAATTTGAGGCCACTTTTAAGCATATTCGCGTACCTTTTGTGGATAGCGTTGACAAAGCCCATGATGCCGTTAGCAGCATCAACCAAGCAGCCAACAAATATGGGGTTCAGCCCATTGTTTTCACTACTTTGGTGAATTCTGAGCTTAACGCCATTGTTGGGAAAGCAAATGGCTTAATACTGGATATGTTCCAGACCTTCGTGGCCCCGCTCGAAGCTGCTTTGGGTATGAAATCCACCCATGCAATGAACCGTCTCCACCACAATGCGGATACCGAGGCCTATAAAAACCGTATTGAGGCGATCAACTATTCTTTGGCGCATGATGATGGCCAATCGAATCAAAACTTAGCGGAAGCCGATGTCATTCTGATTGGCATCTCTCGTGTTGGCAAAACACCAACCAGCCTCTACTTAGCAATGCAATACGGATTGAAGGCAGCCAACTATCCTCTGATTCCTGAAGACTTTGAACGCGGGCAACTACCGAAGGATTTGGTGCCATATCGCCAGAAGATCTTTGGACTGATGATTGATGCAGAACGCTTATCGGAGATCCGTAATGAACGCAGACCCGGTAGCAATTACGCCAAGCTAGAAAACTGCCGCTATGAAATTAACGAAGCTACGGCAATGATGAAAAAGCAATCGATTCCTTGGGTTCTCACAACCAGCAAATCGATTGAAGAAATCGCCACCACCGTACTGCAGGCAATAAAGTCCGATAAAACAATACTAGGGTAATGCAGCGTGAGTCTCTTTCTTAAGAGCGCCTGACACGCACCGTCTCAAATAGACAAATTGCTGCTGCCGTTGAGACATTCAACGACTCTACCCTTGGATCAATCGGAATCGAAACCCCTTTAGCTTGACCCAGCAAATCATCTGATACGCCCTGGCCCTCACTACCCATTACCCAAGCCACAGGATGGAGTAAATCTTTCTTGAGTAAATAGAGGTCCTGCTCGGCATCTGCTGTAGCCGCCAATAAAGGTGCGGTCACAGCACTCAACACCTGCTGGTTGGACCAGCCTTCATACAAATCTAGCAATTTGTGAGCCCCCATTCCTGCACGCAATACTTTGGTAGACCACAAATGGGCACAACCGGATAAAGTAATCACTTGAGTAAAGCCAGCTGCAGCGGCAGTACGAAGAATAGAGCCTACGTTTCCAGCATCTTGCACTCGATCCAATATCACCACATCCCCAGCAAGCGTTGACATTGATTGCGGTGCAGTTAGTGTTGATTTTGGAAGATCTAACAAGCCCGTAATATGCGGTGCATTGACTAAATCTGATAGAAGATCCCAGAGTGCGCTATCTAATTGGAATACTTTGGTGTCTGGGCAGATCTCGAGGTGCTCATATACAGCTTGAGAGATTTCAATATTCTTTAACCCAATTTCTGATGTAAGCAACGTTTTTAGCGCAGGGTCACCCACCCAAGTCTGCACAAGATGAATGCCTTCTAATAAAGCTTGGCCGCTAGCCAACCTAGCCTTCTGACCTTTAGAGCCAGCAGCCTGTAAATTACGAATCTCTTTGAAGAGCGGATTCTCTTTTGAGGTAATAAGGTCAAAGTTCATGACAGATTTATAACTTAGTTTCCTATTGCATCAAGCACTTTGCGTACTGGTGAAAAACTTCTTCTATGTTGCTCACAAGCTCCGTACTGCTTGAGGGCCGCAAAATGGGCCTCCGTTGGGTAGCCCATGTGCTGTGCAAAGCCATATTCTGGATGTATCTCATGCAACGACATCATTTGACGATCACGCGTAACCTTAGCAATGATCGATGCAGCAGATATTGCCGGCTCTTTGGCATCGCCCTTCACAATCGCTTCTGCAGCAATTGGCAATTCGGGGCAACGATTACCATCAATCAATGCTTTATCAGGCCAAGCGCCCAGTCGAATCGTGAGATCCTCAATTGCTCGGCGCATTGCCAACATAGTGGCCTGCAAAATATTAATCTCATCAATTTCTGCTGGACTTGCCTCGCCAACGCCCCAGGCTTTGGCTTTTTCCATGATTTGCATATAGAGATATTCACGTCGTGCAGCTGTTAACTTCTTAGAGTCTTTGAGACCCTCTATTGGATTATCTGGATCGAGAACTACCGCACCAGCCACCACCGCACCAACCAGTGGCCCACGTCCAGCTTCATCAACACCGCAGATCCAAATAAGACTCATCTGCCGCTTTTATTCTTACGTTGCTTGGCGATCGTTTGGGCTACCGCTTGCGCAACCAATAAGCCAGTAGGACGGCGCAAGGATTCATGCATCAATGCAAAACGTTCTTTCAGCTTAGCTACTTTGCTTGGATTCTCCAGCCAATCTTGAATGGCACTAGCGAGATTCTCAGAGGTTGCATCATTCTGGAGAAGCTCTGGAACAACAAATTCCCCGCAGAGAATATTTGGTAAGCCCACATAAGGCAAGTAACCTTGGCGCTTCATGATTTGCGCAGTTAACCAAGGTACCTTATATGAAATCACCATAGGCTTTTTCCACAAAGCAGCTTGCAAAGTGGCTGTACCACTGGCAATCAGTACCGCATCGGATGCCTCAAGCACTTCATCAGCCATACCATCTAGCAAATGAATCTGAATATCTGGGTTGCCGTTTTTTGCCTTAAGTAAAAGTTGCTCAAGTGGCTCACGCAATCGTGGTGTCGCCACCGGAATTAGGAAATTGAGCTTCTGACCTTTTAATCTTTCTGAAAGTAACTGCATCGTTTCGAAAAAGACTGGGGCAATGAGCTCAATTTCGGAACCACGGCTTCCAGGCAAGACAGCTATCACTAGACCATCTAGAGATGCCTCGGGGATATTGAGGTATCGACTTAATTTTTCTCTAGATTGATGGGTATTGGGCTCCAGCGGAATCTCGCTAGCTAATGGATGCCCAACATAGGTCGAGGCCACTCCAGCCTTGTCATAGATTTCAGTCTCGAAGGGAAAGATGCAGAGCATGCGCTCTACTGCTTGGGATATCTTCTTAATACGCCCCGCTCTCCATGCCCAAATCGAGGGCGAAACTAAATGTAAGGTTGGGATGCCTGCCTTGCGCAACTCAAGCTCAACACCTAAATTAAAGTCAGGCGCATCTATTCCCAGATATACATCTGGTCGACCTTCATTCAGAAGATTTTGAATGAGCTCTTTGCGCAACTTGAGAATAGCTGGAAGCTGTTTGATTGCCTCAACATAACCGCGCACACTCAAGGTTTCCATGGGCCAATCAGAGCGCATGCCTGCGGCTTGCATGCGGGGGCCGCCAATACCGTAAACCTCTAGACCAGACATATCTGGAATTTGATTTAGCGCACTCAGAACTGGCGCTGCTAATAGATCGCCAGAAGGTTCGCCAGCTACACAAGCTAACTTTGGCAAAGTAATTCCGTTACCGAATAATGCCGCGAGTAGAGGCGGCAATGAAATCATGGAACTGCGCGAGCCTTTCTGCAGTCTGGATGTCTGCAGAGTTTGCAGCAACCATCTTCTGAATTTCTACCTTAGCTTCTTCAAAGCTGAGGCCATCTTTATAGAGAACCTTATAAGCTTGACGCAAAGCAGAAATTGTCTCGCTTGAGAAACCCCGACGCTTTAATCCCTCGACGTTAATGCCGTGAGGAGAAGCCTTATCTCCGGCAGCAATCACAAATGGAGGAATATCTTGCACTAAAGCAGATGCACCACCAAGCATGGCATGTTGGCCGATGCGCACAAATTGGTGCACGCCGGACATGCCACCCATAATGGCCCAATCATCTACCTGCACATGCCCTGCTATCTGTGCATTACTTGAAAAGATGGTGTGATTGCCAACCTGACAATCATGAGCAATGTGGACATAAGCCATGATCCAGTTGTCATTACCGATCCGGGTGATGCCCGCATCTTGTGATGTGCCAGTATGAATTGTGGTGAATTCGCGAATGGTATTGCGATCACCAATAATGAGTTGGGTTGGCTCACCTCGGTATTTCATATCCTGTGGAGGGCCACCAATTGCCGCAAAGTGCGCAAAAGTATTTTCTTTACCAATAGTTGTGCAGCCCTCGATCACCGTATGAGAACCAACCTTGGTACCAGCACCAATCTTGACGTTGGGACCGATGACAGAGTATGGACCTACCTCAACATCACTTGCTAGCTCAGCTTTGCTATCAACTACAGCAGATGCATGAATCCGTGTCATTACGCGCCTTTCGTACGAACCGCACAAGTGATATTAGCCTCTGCAGCAATCTCACCATCTACAGTTGCCTTAACGGCAAACTTGTAAATACCAGCGCGACCACGCTCTAAGGTGGCAGTCATGATAAGTTGATCGCCAGGCAATACTGGCTTTTTGAAGCGCGCGCCATCTATACCAGCAAAGTAATAGATCGCATCTTCTGCGCGCTCTTCAGAGAAAGTGAGTAAAGCGGCAGTCTGGGCCAAAGCTTCAATAATCAACACACCAGGCATTACCGGGAAATCCGGAAAATGTCCTTGAAAGAACGGCTCATTCATAGTGACATTTTTTAATGCAGTAATACTCTCACGCGGAGTAATTTCTAACACGCGATCTACCAATAAGAATGGGTAGCGATGCGGTAGCAATTTAAGAATCTTATTAATATCAATTGCGATTGGTGTGCTCATAGATGACCCGCTAAAAAGTAAATATGTGTTTTAGATTACAGAATCTATGACCCTGTAGTTTTGTTTTTATCCAGTAAGCGCAAGCGCTGACGTATTTTATCTAGTCCGCGCAAAATAGCGGCATTTTTCTCCCAGGCACCATGGAGCATCGACGGATAAACTCCCGTGAAATGCTGGCCTGGTTCTGTAATCGAGCGAATGATGGAGGTGTTACCAGAAACAGTAGTTCTATCGGCAATCGTCAGATGGCCAGCAAAATTTGCTGCGCCGCCGATGATGCAAAAGTTACCGATCTTAGTACTGCCAGAAATTGCTGCGCAACCAGCAATGACGCAGCAGCTACCAACAACCACGTTATGGGCAATTTGAACTTGATTATCGATCTTGGTTCCAGCCCCAATCACCGTATCACTCATTGCACCACGATCAATCGTCGTCGAGGCGCCAATTTCCACATCGTTACCAATCACGACGCGACCAGTCTGTGGAATCTTGACCCACTCGCCACCCGTGGCAGAAAAATCTGGAGCAAAACCAAAGCCATCAGCACCAATCACTGCGCCACTATGAATAATGCAGCGCTCACCAATTTGAGAGTTGTAGTAAATCGAAACAGATGGATAGACTAGGGTATCGCTTGCAATAACACTATCTCTGGCAATGGTTGAATTACCCAAAATAGAAACCCGCTCACCCAATCTAACACCCGCACCAATTTGCACAAATGGCCCAACATGGCATGAAGATGGCACGATTGCGGTGGCATCAATTACGGCACTGGGATGAATTCCGGAAGGATAGATAGGACTACTTGCTTTGGCAAAGTACTGAGCCATTCTGGCAAAAGTGGCATACGGGTTTTTTGAAACAAAGTACACCCGCTTGGCAGAATTTGCACTGGGATTGGCTTGTAAAAACTCGAGGTCAGAATTGCTGACAATCAATGCGCCAGCCGCACTATCGCTAGCCTGCTGTCTATAGAGTGGATTAGAAAGAAATGAGATTTGATCTGGCTGAGCTCGCTCCAAAGGAGCGAGGCCAGTAAATCCATGGGAAGCCTCTCCCACCAAGCTTGCTTGAAACTGTTCGGCCAGCTCAATGGCGGTCGGCATAAAGCTTACTTCTGGCTATTTAAAGCCTTGATAACATCATCGGTTACATCAGCCTTAGGGCTGGCATAAGCTGCTTCCTGAACGATGAGGTCAATTTTTCTTTGCTCTGCAATTTGCTTTAATACGACGTTCGCTTTTTCAGCAATCTTTGCACGCTCTTCAAAAGTACGTTGATTCAGATCCTCAGTGAATTCACGTTGCTTCCGTTGCAGTTCACGGTCTTGATCTGCCAATTCACGTTGACGACGTACGCGCTCAGCCTCACTCATCACGGCAGCGTCACGGTCAAGCTTTTCAGCTGCAGACTTAATCTTTTGAGCAGCATCACGCAAATCATTTTGACGCTTCGTAAATTCATTTTGCAAACGTGTTTGCATGGCCTTAGCCAAATTGGACTCATTAAATACTTTCTCAGAGTTCACAACTGCAACACGCGTTCCACCAGTGTCTTGAGCAAAGACTTGTGGCGCAGCCAATGCTGCCACTGCAGCAAAAAGACCAACTTGAATCCATTTTGAAGATTGACGAAGCTTCATAAAACTTTCCTTAAGCAATTAAAACGCTGTACCCACTTGGAACTGTAAACGCTGAATGTTATCCGTTGGTTGCGACTTATACGGGATACCATAGCTAAATTTCAATGGTCCAAGCGGTGATATCCATGATAAACCCAATCCATAGGAGTATCTGAGAACTAAATTGATGTTTTCGCCAAAGGCATTACCGCCATCGACGAAGGTAAAGAGGCGGAGGGTCTTATCCACGCCCGAACCAGGAACGGGGAAGGTGTATTCAACGTTAGAGACAATCTTGGACTGTCCTCCCGTTGGTTGCCAGGCTCCAATAATCGAGTTGTAGTACTGAGGACCCAAGGAGCCAGGCGCATAACCACGAACCGAGCCAATACCACCTACATAGTAGTTCTTAGTAATTGGGAAAGGCTTATTGCCATATGCCTCGCCATAACCAACCTCTCCATTAAAGGACAGGATATTACCCTTGGAGAAGGAATGGTATTTTTGGTATTGGCCATAAAGACGATAGAACGTGAGATCTCCAACCGGCGTGCCAACCTCCGCCGAGAGTTGCTGCAATGAGCCATCCGAAGGGATCAGCGTGCTATCACGACCATCACGTGACCAGCCAACAGTAATCGGCACGTTGTATGTGGTTACAGTGCCAGGATAGCCCGGTGCAGCAACGCCATAACTCATTGCGTAGTTCAAATACGGGATTGGGGTATTTGAAGATGTCTTAATCTGAAAGAGTTCTATACCAGTTCCGAAGAACACGCGATCCACTTCCGTGTAAGGAACGCCAAACTTAATGTTTGAACCTACTGACTTGATTTGGTAATCAGGATCGCCAACGTAATACAAAGGCTTACTTGAGCGATAGTACAAATCGGTATAGCGACTAATGCCATCTTCCGTAAAGTACGGATCGTAATTGGAGAGCGTGAGGTTCTGGTTAATTTTACCTAGGGACGCATTTAAACCAATCGCGGTACCAGTACCGAAAGCGTTATCTTGATTGATACCGGCAGATAAGATTAATTTCTCGGTAGAGGAGAAGCCCGCACCAAGAGTGATAGCTCCTGTTGGTTTTTCTGTAACCTTCACGTTGACGTCAACCTGATCAGGAGATCCAGGTACATCTTCAGTGGTGATATCCGTTTCAGTGAAATAACCCAAGCGACCTAAACGCTTCTTAGAAAGATCAATCTTGTCACTATCAAACCAAGAGCTTTCAAACTGCCGCATTTCGCGACGAATCACCATATCGCGTGTTTTGGCATTTCCTGAAATAGCGACCTGACGCACATAAATTCGGCGACCTGGATCAACTACCAAAGTAAGGTCAACCTCTGCTACATCGCGGCGAATATCGGGTTGCGGATTGATGGTTGCAAATGCGTAACCATAAGAACCCAAAACCTCAGCAATCGCTTTCGTGCTCTCCGTTAATTTCGCAGATGAGAAAGTATCTCCCGGCTTCAGAACAACCAGTTGCAACAACTCGGATTCCTTACCTAAAGTCTCACCAGCTAAACGCACATCCTTCACAGTAAACTTTTTACCCTCACGAATACTGATGGTCAGGAAGATACCTTTTTTGTCAGGGGTAATGGATACCTGAGTAGATTCGATCACAAACTCTAAGTAACCACGATTGAGGTAGTAGGAGCGAATCGACTCTAAGTCAGCAGTTAATTTTTGCTTGGAATAGAGATTGTCTTTGCTATACCAAGACAACCATCCACCAGTCTTGAGCTGCATCTCACTTTTCAGCGTGCTCTCACTAAATACTTCGTTACCAATAAAGTTAATTTCTTGAATCTTGGCAACAGGGCCTTCATCAATATTGAAATAAATAGCCACTTGATTGCGCTCAACAGGCGTTACTGTTGCGACCACCTCTGCAGCGTACATACCTTTGCCAACATATTGGCGTTTTAATTCTTGTTCGGCTTTATCAATCAAAGCTTTATCATAAAAACGTGCCTCTGCCACGCCAACCGTTTTTAAGGACTTGCGCACAATCTCGGGATCAAACTCTTTCATCCCGGTAAATTCAATTCGAGAAATCGTTGGGCGCTCCTCAACGATCACAATCAGGACATTTCCTTGGGCCTGAATCTGCACATCTCTAAAGAAGCCAGTGTTATAGAGCGCCTTAATTGCCTCGGCACCTTTTTCATCCGTAAAGGTGTCACCCACCTGCACTGGTAAATAGCTAAATACCGTACCAGGCTCTACACGCTGCAATCCTTCAACACGAATATCTTTCACTACAAAAGAATCAGCCGCATGAGCATTCAAACTCATCCCTAGCGCAATAAATACCAAGATTTGGGTTATGCAACGGGCAAAAATACGGGAAAAATGTGTCAGAGAATTCAAGGCGAAATATAGCGTTGTAAATCGTTAAACAAGGCCAGTAATGACATAGAAATCAGCAAAATAAAGCCTACTTTTTGAAGCTGCTCTTGCATTGAAGTCGAAATCCGCTTACCGGCAACCAACTCCCATGCATCATACAGTAGCTGACCCCCATCAAGCATCGGAAAAGGAAGCAAATTCAGCAAACCGATGCTAATACTCATCAGGGCTAAAAATGCCAAAAAGGGTTGCCAGCCAACCTGGGCTGACTTGCCTGCCATGTCAGCAATACTCAGCGGCCCACCCAACTGCTTTAAGGAGGTATTTCCGGTAAATAATCCAGCCATTAACCTTGCAGAAACCTTGGTAATAACCCAGACTCTTTGAGAGGCAAAGATCACTGCGTCCAATGGCCCCAATTTCAAATCCTGCCATTGCGACAAGGGTGTCAACGCCGGCAAGATACCAAGCGCTACCATCGGGTCTTTATCTGGGCTGATTTTAGGTAAATCCTTGGCGTAAAAGGGTTTTATAGAGCGTCCACCAGCAGGATTTTGCAACTCAAGGGCAAATCCATTCTCCCCGGTTAGCGCATCCATCAAACTCCAGCGCAATGCATTCCAGCTCGGGATAGGCTCAAATTCACCAAAAAGGGGCATAGCGTCAGCTTCAGACTTCAAATCTTGCCAACCAATTACTCGATCACCCTCAACCACCCCCAACTTAGCAGCTACAGAATTTTCAGGCGGAGCTTGTAAAACGGCCGGCAATTGAGGTGCGCCAGATAGATAAATGAGGGCAAAAAAGGCAATGGCGAGAAAAAAATTGGCGAATGGACCAGCCGCCACTATGAGAGATCGTTGCCACAGTGGCTTGCGATCAAATGCCTGGGATTGCTCTGCGGGAGATATTGTTTGTTGCGCATCTCGACCATCAAGTAACTTGACGTAACCACCGAGAGGAATGGATGCCACTACCCACTCCGTTTTATTTTTTGCATGGTAGGTATACAAGGGATTACCAAAACCAATTGCAAAGCGGAGCACTCGAACACCACAGCAACGAGCTGCTAAAAAATGTCCAAACTCATGAAAGCTGACCAACACTCCCAAGGTAAATAAAAATGCAGCGAGAGTAATCAACGCTTGCAAAGAATATCCTTCACCACTGTTTGCGCCGCTTGACGAGCGCGAGTATCAACAGCCAAGATTAATTCGAGTGAATCTGCATTCGCCGCAGGAATGCTTTCTAGCACTTTGCTTACCACTACTGGAATCTGTAAATAAGGCAAACCTTCATCCAAGAATGCAGCCACCGCAACTTCATTGGCAGCATTCAGAACTGTGGGGGCTGTGCCGCCCGCCTTAGCAGCAGCAAATGCCAATGAAAGACATGGGAAGCGCTCGAGCTCTGGCTCGGAAAAACTCAAGGATGCTAACTGCGTCAAACTCAATGGCGCTACTCCAGCATCAATTCGCTCAGGCCACGCTAAACCATATGCAATCGGAGTGCGCATATCAGGCTGACCCAACTGCGCTAACACTGAGCCATCACGATAACGCACCATCGAATGGACTACGCTCTGCGGATGAATCAACACCTTAATTTTTTCCAAGGACAATCCAAATAACCAAAACGCCTCAATCACTTCAAGACCTTTGTTCATCATCGTCGCAGAATCTACGGAAATCTTTCGGCCCATCACCCAATTAGGGTGCGCACAAGCTTGCTCTGGAGTAATGTTTACTAACTGATCTAACGGCGTATTTCTGAATGGACCACCTGAGGCAGTTAACCAAAGCTCTTCAACTCCTTGGCTAGAACTTTGATCTCTGGAGAATTGATTTGGCAGACATTGGAAAATCGCATTATGTTCACTATCAATTGGCAATAACTCACCGCCCCCTACTCTCATCGCCTGCATAAATAAATCGCCCGACATCACCAATGCCTCTTTATTGGCGAGCAATACCCTTTTGCCTGCTTTAGCAGCAGCCAATGCAGGAACCAATCCTGCCGCACCCACAATCGCAGCCATTACGGTATCGCAATTTGATTGAGTAACAGCGCTAACCAGCGCATCTGGTCCGTATAAAACTTGAGTATCAATTTTCTTCTCAAGCAAGAGCTTGCTTAAGCGTGTCGCACCATCAGCATCAGCAACAACGGCAATTGCAGGCTTAAATTCAATACATTGCTGAGCTAGGAGGTCTACTTGCTTGCCTGCTGTAAGCGCAACAACCTTAAATCGATCTGGATGCCCGCGCACAACATCGAGCGTATTAACGCCGATAGAGCCAGTAGAACCTAAGATGGCAAGCTGTTTCACCGGCGTTAAACCAATCCCGCCAAGAGCGCTGCGATTGGCATAGCTGGAATCAAAGCATCTACGCGATCCAAAACACCACCATGGCCAGGCAATAAATGGCTAGAATCTTTTACACCTGCCAAGCGTTTGAGTTGTGACTCAAATAAATCTCCAAAAATACTGAATGCCGTTAACACTGTCACCATCAAGAACATCGGAACCCAACCAAAACGGATTGCCCAAGCACCAAACAATGTAGATTCAAAGGGTAAAAAGTAAACACATAAGAATGCGTAAACGTAACAAAGCAATAGACCTCCGACAGCACCCTCAATCGATTTCCCAGGGCTAATTTGCACCGCAAGTTTGTGCTTACCAAATGCCTTACCCACAAAGTAAGCGCCAATGTCTGCCACCCACACTAAGGCTATGCTACTGAGTAAAAAGATGAGACCCAGCTCACGCAAGAATACCAATGCAAACCAAGTCGCCGGCAAGACAATCAAACCCAGCACCACATAAAAGGGTCGCAGCTTTGCAAGTGAAACGTCCATGCCTTTAGCCAATATGAATGGCGCCACAAAAAACCAAAATATGACCGCCAAAAGCAATAAAGCAAATTGCCATGAGGCATTCTGCATACCCAGCAGAAACAAGATAATCGCTAAGCAAAATAATGCGTAAATCCAAGCAGCACGCCCCGCTTCAGGCGCAAGCAAGCGACTCCATTCCCAGGCAGCCGCTAACAAAGCCACTAAAAAGAAAGCACCAATATAGATTTGAGGGAGCAAAAACAGAATGGGCAGCAATACCGCCAGTAGAACAAGGGCAGTAATGACGCGGGTTTTTAGCATGGTGAATATTAGTAGTGAACTACATCAAACTGCATCACTCATGGCTTGCGATGCAAGCTGAGCACTGGTACGGCCAAAACGGCGCTCACGCTGACTAAACCAGTCAAACGCTTTGTGTAATTCCTTTTCGTCAAAGTCAGGCCATAAGATATCCGTGAAATACAGCTCGGTATAAGCCAATTGCCATAACAAGAAATTACTAACACGCTGCTCGCCACCAGTGCGAATAAATAAATCTGGCTCTGGGGCATAAGCCATCGAGAGATGGGGTTGAAGCAACTCTTCAGTTACCTGTTCTGGCTTTAAGTTGGGGTTAGCTGCAAGACATTGGCGCATGGCTTGCAAGATATCCCAACGCCCACCATAGTTAGCAGCAATCGTAAAGGTTAGGCCTTTGCAGTCTGCAGTCTTTTTTTCAGAAAATTCCACCATTTCCTGAATGGCTGAATCAAAGCGACTTAAATCGCCAATTAAGCGTAAAGCAATATCATTTTCTGCAAGACGTGCGACTTCGCCTTTTAGCGACTTCAGAAATAATTTCATTAAGAAGCCTACCTCTTCAGGTGGGCGACGCCAGTTCTCAGAACTAAATGCAAATACCGTTAAGTACTCAACGCCTAACTTACGACATTCTTGAACAATCTTACGAACTGCACTTAAGCCTTCTGAGTGCCCCGCAACGCGAGGCATCATGCGCTTACTTGCCCAACGTCCATTGCCGTCCATAATAATCGCCACATGGCGAGGTATGGCACTGACCTCTGGGATAGCTAAAGTTGAGCTGGCGTGTTGAGTCATCAAATACTAAGGTTCAATCAGGCGCTTAAACCGTCATGATCTCTTTTTCTTTTTCGGCGATGATCTTATCAATATCGATTACTGCTTTATCAGTCATCTTTTGAATTTCATCGGTGGCACGACGCTCATCATCCTCAGAAATTTCTTTGTCTTTTGTTAAGCGCTTGAGATGCTCATTTGCATCACGGCGCAGATTGCGCACAGCAATCTTAGTATCTTCGCCTTCGCTTTTGACAACCTTGGTGAGCTCACGACGACGCTCTTCAGTTAGGGCGGGCATTGGCACGCGGATCACTGTGCCTTGTGATGCTGGATTTAAACCCAAATCAGAATCACGAATCGCCTTCTCAACTACTGCAACCATCGTCTTTTCAAATGGCTGAACATTGATGGTGCGGGCATCTGCCAAGCCTAAGCTAGCAACCTGGCTTAATGGCGTAGGGTTGCCATAGTAATCCACCTGAATGTGCTCCAAAATTCCTGGGTTAGCACGGCCAGAGCGAATTTTTGCTAAATTGGTTTTCAAAGCCTCAAGAGACTTTTCCATCTTTTGACTAGTGGTGGATTTAATTTCTGCTGCAGACATCAGGCCCCCTATTAAACATGTACCTTAAACGTGAACCAAAGTACCTTCAGGTTCACCTTGCACGACACGCATTAATGCGCCTGGCTTGAGAATTGAAAATACTTTGATTGGTAATTTGCGATCACGACACAATGCAAATGCAGTTGCGTCCATGACTTGTAGATTCTTAATTAATGCTTCGTCAAACGTAATTGTTTTATACAAAGTAGCTGCCGGATCTTTCACTGGATCCGCACTGTAGATGCCATCTACTTTAGTCGCCTTGAGCATTACCTCAACACCCATCTCAGCGCCACGCAGAGCGGCAGCTGTGTCTGTAGTAAAGAAGGGGTTTCCTGTGCCAGCAGCAAAGATAACCACCTTACCTTCACCCATTGCACGGATTGCGCGTGGACGAATATAAGGCTCAACCACTTGGTCCATACGAAGTGCAGATTGCACGCGTGCCTCAACACCCTTTTGGCGCAATGCATCTTGCAAAGCCAAGGAATTCATCATGGTTGCCAGCATACCCATGTAATCAGCGGTTGCACGATCCATGCCAGCAGCTCCACCAGCAACACCACGGAAAATATTTCCGCCACCGATCACAATTGCTAACTCCACTCCACTATTTACAACTTCGGCGATTTCCTTAACCATGGAATCGATGGTGACTGGATTGATGCCAAAAGCATCGTCACCCATAAGGGCTTCACCAGATAGTTTTAGGAGGACTCGTTTGTAGGCTGGCATAGTTTTTATTTTCCGTAATTTGCCAAGTAATTTACTTACTTAGCTTATTGATCTTTAAGCGCTTTTTAATATCTCAGCCAAATTATAAAGGTTTGAGGTAGGCTAAAGAAAAGGGCACAGAAACTAAGGTTTCTATGCCCTTTTGGGTATTACCAATCGGCTGGGGCAAGCCCCAAACTGACCTATTAAGCCGTTGCTTTAGAGGCGGCAGCTACCTGTGCAGCCACTTCAGCCGCAAAGTCGTCTTGACGCTTCTCAATGCCTTCGCCTACAACAAACATGGTGAAGCCCTTGATTGTTGTATTTGCAGCCTTGAGCATTTGCTCAACGGTTTGCTTGTCGTTTTTAACAAAAGTCTGATTCAACAAAGAAACCTCTTTGAGGTACTTCTGAATAGAGCCTTCTACCATCTTTTCAACGATTTCTGGTGGTTTGCCAGACTCAGCAGCTTTTTGAACCGCAACGCTACGCTCAACAGCAATTGCTTCAGCAGGAACATCGGCCATAGATAAAGCCACTGGCTTCATTGCAGCAATGTGCATTGCTACGTCTTTGGCCGCAACATCGTCGCCTTCAAACTCAACCACTACACCGATACGGGTGCCGTGAAGGTATGAAACTAACTTGTTGCTACCAGCAAAACGCTTAAAGCGACGTGGCATGATGTTCTCACCGATCTTACCGATCAATGCGCTACGAACTTCATCAACAGTCTGACCATTCAATGGCAATGCCAACAATGCAGCAACGTCAGCTGGGTTCTTTTCAGCAACCAACTTCACGCAATCATTTGCAAATGCCAAGAAGTCATCGTTCTTAGAAACAAAGTCGGTTTCGCAGTTCACTTCCAACAATGCACCAGTAGTGCCATTGATAGAAGCAGCAACGATACCTTCAGCAGTTACACGAGAAGCTGCTTTGCCAGCCTTGCTACCAAGCTTTACACGCAGAATTTCTTCTGCACGAGCCATATCACCATCAGCCTCAGTCAAAGCTTTTTTGCACTCCATCATCGGAGCATCAGTTTTGGCGCGTAACTCGCCAACCATTGCAGCGGTAATAGCGGCCATTATTCTGCTTTCCCTTCTTCAACAAACTCTTCTTCACCTTCTTTAACTGCTGTCAAGATTTCTTGAACAGAGTTTGCTTTGCCTTCGAGGATTGCGTCAGCAATGCCACGTGCGTAGAGGGTTACCGCTTTGCTGGAGTCATCATTACCAGGGATGATGTAATCAACACCTTCTGGTGAGTGGTTTGTATCCACAACAGCGATTACTGGAATACCAAGCTTGTTCGCTTCTGTAATAGCAATCTTGTGATAGCCAACGTCCACTACAAAAATTGCATCAGGAACGCCGTTCAAATCTTTGATACCGCCAAGTGCTTTTTGCAATTTGTCGAGATCACGGTCATTGGTCAAAGCCTCCTTCTTTGAAAGCTTTTCCCAGTCGCCAGCTTCTTTAGCAACTTCCATGTCTTTCAAACGCTTGAGGGAGCCTTTAACAGTTTTGAAGTTAGTGAGCGTGCCGCCCAACCAACGGCTGTCGATGTAAGGCATACCTGCACGAGCAGCTTCTTCGGCAATAATCTCGCGTGATTGGCGCTTAGTACCAACAAATAAAATCGTGCCACGATTAGCAGCAACTTGTTTTGCAAATTTCAGGGCGTCCTGAAACATTGGCAATGTTTTTTCCAAGTTGATGATGTGGATTTTGTTGCGATGACCGAAAATGAAAGGGGCCATCTTTGGGGACCAGAAGCGAGTTTGGTGACCAAAATGGCAACCGGCTTCCAGCATTTGACGCATCGTTACTGACATAACTTCTCCTAAGGGTTGGTTCTAAAGTTGAGTCCTAGCTGCGCTAAAAAACGCCACCCTGGAAGGCTCAACTCGCGATTTCAAGTCCAAAATAGACCTGAGACCAAAATTATAGCTTAAATATCAATGATCTAGCCTCCTGTACCCATAAGCAGAAAAAGAGGTGGAACCCCAAAATTGCGTCCTGATGCCCTCAAAACAGGTTAATTGCCTAATTTTTAGGCAATTGGGGCAAACTAAAACTCTCCAAGTCGTTGATAATCAAGGCATGAACAGTGTATTTACCGCAGAAAAAGACATCCTAGGGATGCGCGAAGCTGGCCGCTTAGCCAGCGAGGTTCTGGATCATGTGGCGCCCCACGTCAAAGCCGGGGTTACAACAGGCGAGCTGGATCGGATTTGCCATGAATACATGCGCGATGTCCAAAAGACCATCCCTGCTCCACTGAACTATCAGCCACCAGGCTACCCTCCTTTTCCGGCATCCATCTGCACGTCAGTAAACGATGTGATTTGCCATGGCATTCCTGGCGACAAAATTCTGAAAACTGGCGATGTAGTTAATTTAGATATCACCGTCATTACTCCCGATGGCTACTACGGTGACACTAGTCGCATGTTCATGGTGGGTGAAGTTTCTGTCATGGCAAAACGCCTGACCCAAATTACTTTTGAGTGTATGTGGCTTGGCATTGCACAAGTTAAACCTGGCGCGTCACTTGGTGACATTGGCCACGTTATTCAAACTCACGCTGAAAAAGCAGGTTACTCAGTAGTGCGCGAGTATTGCGGTCATGGTATCGGCAAAGTATTCCACCAAGACCCCCAAATTCTTCACTACGGCAAACCCGGTACCGGTGAAAAACTAGAAGCCGGCATGACATTCACAATTGAGCCGATGATTAATGCAGGGAAACGCGATATCCGCACCATGCCCGATCAGTGGACTGTCAAAACAAAGGATCGCAGCTTGTCAGCACAATGGGAGCACACGCTACTAGTCACTCAAACCGGCGTTGAAGTGCTAACCTGGTCAGAAGGCAGCAATCCTCCACCTGACTGCGTCAAAGGCCTTTCATTCAGACCCACATTAGTAAGCGCCTAAATTCATGAACAAGCCCCAAGCTGGCAGCAACATTACTGACGCAGCTAGTCTGCGCGCTGCTCGCGAGATTGCTTACAACGAATTCAGAAAAACACAATCGGTAGGAAAGTTAACTAAACAACTTTCTAAGTTGAGCGATCAACTACTTAGCCATTTATGGAATAGTTGCGGATTAAATAATGAAGCCACCTTAGTGGCAGTTGGCGGCTTCGGTAGAGGCGCTTTATTTCCTTACTCCGATATTGATATTCTGATTCTGCTACCAGCCGATGAAGAAAAAGCCAGAGCCTTATCAAAACAAGTTGAGCAATTTGTTGCAAGTTGCTGGGATACTGGATTAGAAATTGGTTCTTCCGTGAGAAGTGTGGCTGAATGCATCTCAGAGTCAGAGCAAGATATCACTGTACGCACCTCACTTTTAGAAGCCCGCCTCATTTGTGGCAAGAAACAATTATTCAAAGACTTTGCTAAAGCTTTTGAATCTGCCATGGATCCAAAAGCTTTCTTCCAGGCTAAGCAAGCAGAACAAATTCAGCGTCATTACAAGTACCAAAACACACCCTACTCTCTGGAACCAAATTGCAAAGAGAGTCCCGGTGGATTGCGTGATTTACAGGTTATCTCCTGGGTTAGTAAAGCCGCATTATTGGGTGATACTTTTAAGGATCTAAATGAGGCTGGTCTAGTCACACAGCGTGAACTTACTGAGTTAAACCGCAATCAACGCTTTTTAGAAACTCTGCGCGCCAATTTACATTTACTTGCCGGGCGTCGACAAGATGTCATCGCCTTTGACTTGCAAGCAGCCCTAGCCAAATCCATGGGCATTGAAACAGAATCTAACCGCCAAGCCAGCGAGGCAATTATGCGTCGCTACTACTGGGCAGCTAAAGCAGTAACCCAACTGAATGATGTTTTGTTACAAAACATCGAAGCACTCCTCTTTCCGCAAGAATCCAAGACGATTCTTCCGATTCCAGGCGAGGGTAACGAACACTTTATTGAGCGCCAAGGGGTATTAGATATCACTGACCCACAGCTCTATCAGAAACATCCAGAACAGATCCTGCGAACTTTCCTAGTATTCGCCCAAACCTCAAATGTGAAGAGTTTGTCTGCGACCATCTTTAGAGCGCTTTATAACGCTAGAACCAAGATGGATAGCAAGTGGCGCACCAATCCCATTAATCGCTCACTCTTTATTGAGATTTTGAAACAACCAGAGGGCGTAAGCAGAGCTTTTCACCTCATGAATCGCAGTAGCGTCTTAGGACGCTATCTTCCAGCCTTCAGAAAAATTGTTGGTCAGATGCAGCATGACTTGTTTCATGTGTATACCGTTGATCAACACATCTTGATGGTCTTGCGTAATGTAAGGCGCTTTATGGTGGTTGAGCATACGCATGAGTTTCCATTCTGTAGCAGCCTAATCGCCCATTTTGAGAAACCTTGGTTACTTGTTATTGCCGCACTCTTTCATGACATTGCCAAAGGACGCGGTGGCGATCACTCTCAGCTGGGTAAAGCAGACATGCGCAAGTTCGCCAAAGAGCATGGTCTTGATAAAAAAGACACCGAGTTATTAGTCTGGCTGGTGGCCGAACATCTCAATATGAGCCAAACAGCTCAAAAGCAAGATATCACCGATCCAGATGTCGTGAGAGCTTTCGCCAAAAAGGTAGGTGATGAGCGCCATCTCACCGCCCTTTATTTATTGACTGTGGCTGATGTACGTGGCACCAGCCCTAAAGTGTGGAACGCCTGGAAAGGCAAACTCTTAGAAGACCTATATCGCGCAACCTTGAGGGTGCTTGGCGGAGCTAAGCCAGATGCATCCTCAGAACTAGCGCAGCATCAAGAAGAATCTAGAGCCAAGTTACGCCTTTACGGCATCAATGATGATGCTTATGAAGAACTGTGGAAGCAATTGGACGTTGCTTTCTTCTTAAGACAAGACTCTTCTGATATTGCCTGGCTTACGCGCCATCTATTTAACAAGGTAAATAGCGAACAGCCGATTGTGAGAGCGCGACTGTCTCCGATTGGCGAAGGACTGCAAGTAGCTGTCTACGTCAAAGACCAGGAAGATCTATTTGCACGCATCTGTGCCTATTTTGAGAAGCACGGTTTCTCCATTTGGGACGCACGCATCCATACAACACGCCATGGATATGCATTGGATAGCTTTCAAATCTCTGGCAGTAACTTGGTAGATGAGGGCGGCAGCTATCGAGACATTATTCAATTGGTTGAGTTTGAACTCACGGCGGCACTAACTAATAGCGAACCACTACCAGCGCCAAGTATGGGTCGTCTTTCAAGACAATCGCGCACCTTCCCTATTCAGCCTCGTGTACACATGGTTCCAGATGATCGTGGCAGGTATTACACACTGGCACTCTCAGCAAGTGACCGCACTGGCTTGCTCTACACGATCTCGAGAGTGCTAGCCAAACATCAAGTCTCTATTCATACCGCCAGAATTAATACCCTAGGAGAGCGAGTAGAAGACGTATTGCTGCTCGATGCTGCTAACCTAGGTAAGAATCCTAAGTTACAGATTCAATTAGAGACTGAGTTGCTAGAGGCTTTAGGGTGACAAACTTAAACATTTGGCTGCGAGCAAACAGCGTGCAAATACTAATGTAAATCCCATTAATCAGATAGCATCAAATAATCAAGTTTGTACATAAGGTTATTATGAAAGATTCAAGCTTCCATAAAAAATTTCTTATTAACAATAACATCTAGGATCAAATAATAGAGATCATGGTTGAAAATACTCTCAGAAATTTCTATTCTTTGAAAAAATATCCCCCTGCGGAATATGAGAGTCTGTTATCTTAGCAACAGCGTCGAATTGATCAAAAAACTGAAGGCTTTTTCCATTAATTGCTATCTGAGACCCCTTTGCTAACGACCTCCACACAATCACCTGATAAAAAATCTTTTTAGGATTGGAATTATCGCTATCAACTTCAAATAATTTTTCACCATCAACAGATGCTGCATTTAGAATATCTTTAACGGCGTTGGCATCATCGATGGAGCCAAAAAAATATGCCCATCATTAGTCGTAGCCTGCCCTACACGAGGAAATTTTATCCCAACTTTTATGAAAAATTCTGTAGGATTTTTTGTCTATACAAAAATTCATCCCTATCAAAAGTATATGATTGTGAGAATGCATTCGCAATCAGCAACCCTTCTTGATCCCCAGTCGAAGAAAATATTTGGCCAAAAATATAATCAAGGATTTTAAAAATGGCAATCATCTCGCCTGACAAGCCATCTTTAATGGTCCACTTGTGATGCTAAAGATGCGCAATTGAATTTAAAAATAACAGTGAAAAATCTGTTCTATATATTTTTCGGTAGTGCAAAAAAATTTGCGTATTAACAAGATCGAAAATAATAAAGAGCAAGTATTCCGGAATACCATTTTTAGCTATGTATTTATGACCTTGGGTGTAATTGGAAGTAAACTTGCCATTATTGGCACGTTGAGCAGAAAAAGTATTAATCGTCCGATACCCTTAATAACCTCAAGTTTATTTAAATCTCTATAATTCTTAGAAAAATAGCGCGGAAAATGAAGTAAATTGTTAAGTTTTTCGGGGTAGGGGCTTTCACAAAAAGACCACGGATCAGGGAAAAAGAATTTGCAGTTCTCTGTGCCTCGTCTACTAGCGTTCATTGCGCCCACACTCCAGAGGTAATTCCCTGGGCACCTAAAGCCTCCCAAATCCGTGGGTATTGCAAATTGGGAACGTCACCCAAATGCCTTACCCCATGCACATCTGAGGTCTTTTCGGTATGGGTAGAAACCCATTGAACCAGGGGTCAAGCCATACCTCCCTTCTAAATCAAGAGTATTCGTAGCTGCATGTTTCAAACTTAATATACGAGTTAAATTTTCCAAATTCAACTCTTTCGCTGCCAAACTCATTAAACTCGGATTAAATTCATTTAACTCTAAAAAAATCATTTTCCCAAACCCTCAAGTCCGCCCAATTAAAAATAAGATTTAGACGCCCCGCTAATGGTCGCCTCGCATTAATTCTGTATGTATCACACTTTTAGGGGTGGATTGGATATCATAGTTTATAAAACCTAAAACCATTTGAAATCCAACCAATATTGGCAATGCTGAAATCATCACCTGACCAGATGTTGATGGTATTCCACTTTGAATCGATTCAAGCCAATGGAAAGCTCCATATAGAAAGCCAAATACAAAAAATATAACCCCGAAAAATAGCTCTAGACTTGCAAATGAAAAATCACGAACAAAATAGCGATATATAATTCTTTTGATTGTATTTTTTAAATTTTTAAACAAAAAATCAAAAGCTATCTTCCTTATAATTAAATTACTTCTCTCATCGCCGTAAACTGCACGCATCGGCACTTCCGCGACTACAGCCCCCAAAGTTCCAAGCCGATACAACATATCGCTCTCAAAAAAATATCTACTATCGATTTTAGATTTGGTAAGGTACTCAATTAGAGATGCATGAATTGCTGTGTAACCATTAGTTGGATCAAAAATATTCCAATAGCCACTAGATAGTTTGGTCAGCATCGACAAAAAAGCATTTCCATACAGACGAATTTTTGGCATGCCACTCAAATACTCTGGAGAGAAAAATCTATTGCCCTTTACATAGTCAGCCCTTCCAAATTGTATAGGTGCTGCAAACCTCGAAATCAATGCAGGATCCATTTGGTCGTCGCCATCAATCTTTACCAGAACATCGCATCCTAATTCAATAGCCTTATGATAACCACGTAATACTGAGCCACCCACACCAATATTATTCTCATTAAAAATTACATGAATACGGGGATCCATGAGCTTAGAAAGCACAAATGCTCCGGTGCCCTCAGGACAAAAATCATCAACAATAATGATGCATGAGACTTCGGGGCCAATTTTAGCTAAAACTCGCCCTATCTGTAGACGCACTTTATAGCTTGGTATAACGACACCAATTTTTAGATTCTTATTAAGCAATTAATACACCTCTAAGCGGAGAATTTATTAAATACATGCAACCTCTTTCTATGAGAGCCAAGCCAAAAAACAAGCTTTTTATTAAATTAATGGTGATTTTTATATCCATAATTCTTTACCTTACCTCAACAAAGCCAGCATCACTGCTTCATCGATTACCGATACACCCAATTCTTCTGCTTTTGTGAGCTTACTACCGGCATCGGCGCCAGCAACGACATAGTCAGTCTTCTTGGAGACAGATCCTGCTACTTTGGCACCCGCTTTTTCGAGGAGATCTTTAGCCTCATCTCTTGTCATTGTGGGGAATGTACCGGTTAGAACAAAAGTTTTACCCACAACCGCAGCGCTAATAACCTTTTCTTCAACAGCAAGTTGCATTCCAGAGGCTAGCAGTTGCTCAATGACCTCACGATTATGGGCTTCTTGCATAAAGCTGGTGATGGAATCAGCGACAACAGGGCCTACGTCTTTTACGGTGAGTAGATCTTCCATGCCTGCGTCCATTAAGGCATGCATAGACTGATAATGATTCGCTAAATCCTTTGCGGTGGTCTCGCCCACATGACGAATACCCAAGGCAAAGATAAATCGGGCTAGCGTAGTTTTTCTAGATTGGTTAATTGCCTGAATCAGATTATCTGCAGACTTCTCACCCATACGTTCTAAATTAGCAAGGGCAGTAAACCCGAGTCGGTAAATATCCGCAGGGGTCCTGACTAGATTGTTATCCACCAACTGATCAACAATCTTTTCGCCAAGGCCTTCAATATCCATTGCCCTTCTGTGTGCAAAATGAATCAGGGCTTGTTTACGTTGCGCGCCACAAAATAAACCACCACTGCAACGCGCAACTGCCTCATCAACTAAGCGCTCAATATGTGAATCACATACCGGACAGTTAGCTGGCATCACAAACTCTTTAGCATCTGCTGGACGGCGATCCTTAATAACCGAAACCACTTCAGGGATTACATCGCCCGCCCTTCTTACTGAGACGGTATCGCCAATGCGCACATCTTTACGTTTTACTTCATCTTCGTTATGTAGCGTAGCGTTAGTTACGGTAACGCCGCCTACTTCTACTGGCGCCAATCTAGCCACTGGAGTAATAGCACCAGTACGGCCCACCTGGACATCAATACCTAAAACTGTGGTGAGCGCCTCTTGGGCTGGATATTTATGTGCCAAAGCAAATCTGGGTGCTCGTGAGACAAAACCCAACTTCGCTTGCTCAGCAAATGAGTTGACCTTGTACACCACACCATCAATGTCATAAGGCAATGAATCTCTCTTTGCACCAATCTCGTTATAGAAAGCCAAAATCTCTTCAACAGAATGCAATACCTTACGTTCCGAACAAACAGGTAGTCCTAATTCAACATAGGCGTTAAGTAACTCTTCATGGGTTTTGGGTAACCAAGACTGGGGCTCTAGGGCGCCTAGGCCATAAGCAAAGAAAGACAGGGGTCTTTTAGCGGTAATCTTTGAGTCTAATTGACGAAGGCTGCCCGCCGCTGCGTTGCGTGGATTGGCAAATTCTTTTTCACCCAGTTCGGCAGCTTGTCGATTCATCTTCTCAAAGTCTTTGAGATACATAAAGACCTCACCACGCACCTCTAGAACCTTGGGAATATTCTTTCCAGTGAGCTTGAGTGGAATCGCACGAATTGTTTTGATGTTGGCGGTGACATCTTCGCCACTTGCACCATCCCCACGAGTTGCTGCCGTGACTAGTGAGCCATTTTCATATCGAAGGGAAATTGCTAAGCCGTCAAACTTGAGTTCACCGGCATAAGTCACATGGTCTGCATGGAGCGCCTCGCGGCAACGGCGATCAAAAGCAATCAACTCAGCATCTTCAAATGCATTATTCAAAGAAAGCATCGGCACTTCATGGGTTACCGAATCAAACTCTTTTAATGCTGCACCACCAACTCGCTGCGATAAAGACTCTGGAGTAATCCACTCTGGATGAGCGGCTTCAATATCTAATAGCTCACGATATAAACGGTCGTACTCAATATCAGGCAACAGTGGGTTATCAAGAACGTAGTAAGCATGTTCTAAGCGTGCAAGCTCTGCCTGCAAGAATGCGTACCGCTCCGCTAAATTTGTCGGACTTGTGGACGACAAGGCGAATTCCTAGCTAAAGAGTCTGCTAGCTGTAGAAGATCCAGCAGGAATGCCAGATTTCTCAAGATTGGCATACAGCACATCAAGATGCTGGCGAATGCTAATCACCGCAGCTTCACTCAAGTTAATGCCGTTGTCATCTACTAAGCGGCCATGAGCAGCCTGCGCAAGCTCAACACCCTCAGAGAGCATTCTTTCAAAGGCACGTTCTTCTTGTGGTACCAAGGGAACCTCTAGGAGCAGCGTAATTTGGGAAACAGGCTTATTGGGATCTAAATCGGTACTATTAAAAAGCACCAGACCTTTACTGAGATATTCATATTGGCGCCCATTGCGAGCCAACTTAAAGCCGCGTTGACGCATCAGCGCATCGAAGTTCCCCCAAGGACAAGGCTCATCAAACAGAATATTGATACTCAATTGAATATCACTCTCCGCAGCCATTACATCCAATTCTTTAGCGCTCTCCAGCATGGCGCTAACGCTAGGCATATCAATTTGTGAGCCCAAAGTTTCAGCAAGAGCTTGGGCACGAGAGCAGAAATCAGAGAGCTCCAAGACGCCAATTGGGCCTTTACGACTAGCTAGCTGAATGGCCAACTGCAAATCTGAGTATGTGGAGTCGGGATGAAGTTCTTCCCAATCTTCCGCAACATCAATATTGGCATTCAATCCTTCACACATCCAACGTGCAGTTGATTGCGCCTCAAGATCCGTCCAAGCATTGATTTCCTGAAGAATTTCTGCGCCGCTAATTGCCTCGTCAAAACGCAGCGTAATGACGCAATCAATTCTGGGGTCAATCGTAAATTTTTCTGGAGCAGAAATCGTCATTGGCTGCACATCGCCAAAACTGGGTTCGATACGCGAGGGGTCGGCATCAGCAAAACCCGGACCGAAAGTGGGTTCTCGTGCAAAACGACCATCCAATGAATAGTCACTTTGCTCTTTTGCCTTACGACGAGCGCGAGCGTACTTAATATTCAGGACGGCTACCATTATCAGAATCAATAAACCGATAACAGCCAAAGCCAATTGCAAATCAGACAAACCCAACATCGTCATGATTTGTTCCACGTACACTTAAGCAGCCTCCACCATTGATACCGCGGATGAAATATCCACTGCAACAATGCGGGATACACCCTGCTCTTGCATCGTGACACCAATGAGCTGATGAGCGATTTCCATGGTGATCTTGTTATGTGAGATAAACAAAAATTGTGTCTTATCTGACATTTTGGCAACCAACTGCGCATAGCGCAAGGTATTTGCATCATCCAATGGAGCATCAACCTCATCGAGTAAGCAGAATGGGGCTGGGTTCAAGAGGAAGAGCGAGAACACCAAGGCAATCGCAGTCAATGCCTTTTCACCACCGGAGAGGAGGTAAATAGAGCTATTTTTCTTACCAGGAGGCTGGGCCATTACCTGTACACCAGAATCCAAGATCTCTTCGCCCGTCATTACCAATTCAGCATGACCACCACCGAATAACTCTGGGAAAAGTTTGCCAAAGTGGGCATTCACCTGATCAAAAGTACCCTGCAAGAGATCGCGAGTTTCCGCATCAATCTTCGCAATTGCATCAGTCAAAGTCTGCATCGCTTCGTTCAAGTCAGCAGATTGAGCATCCAAGAACTGCTTACGCTCACGAGAGCTGGATAACTCATCTAGCGCAGCCATGTTGACTGGGCCTAGAGACTGAATCTCTGTATTTAAACGATTCACTTCAGTTTGCAATGCGCCGACCTTCAGATCAGGGCTGAAACTTGCCTCAAGTGCAGTGAGGTCAGCCTCAGCATCTGACAACAAGGTGGCAAATTGCTCAAAATTTAAACGAGCAGCCTGTTCACGCAATTGCAAATCCACAACTTTGTCGCGCATTGGTTGCAAGCTACGCTCAACCTGCATACGTGACTCATCAGCTTCACGCAATTGATGCAATAAAGCATCCTGCTCAGTGCGTGCATTTGCCAAAGCAGCTTCACGAGCACTACGTGCCAGCAATAAGCCCTGTAATTTGTCTTGCGCTTCTTCATCGCTCAAGGTTTCGAGTTCTTGAGCGGCAGCATCATGCTTATCCTGAATCTCCATGATCTGAGTACGGGCAGTGCTTTGATCACGCTGCAAATCAGCAATGCGCTGCTGCAATGAGCGGGTTGCAAATGCGGCCTCTTGAGCAGCCATCTCAGCAGCGCGAAGTGATTCACGCAAACGATCACGCTCTTCAGTGGATCGCTCTAATTTTTCTTGCGCAACTTGCAAGGCTTCTTGCAAACCTTGTTTTGACTCTTCGGATTCATTTAATTCGGCCGCAGATTGCTCTTGAGTTTGACCCAATTGCTCCATCTGTTGACGCAATTCACTCAACTCACCCTGAATCTGGGCTGCGCGTTGACTGTATTGCTCTTCAGCCTGAGTCAACTGCATTCTTTCAACCTCAAAGCCATGCGCTTCTTGAACGGCATGCTCAGCATTCTCACGCGCTTGCTCGGCAGCTTGATGCGCTGCTTGGTAGTTTGCTACGCACTGATCCAATTCACCTTTGAGTTCGCTTTGCATGAGCTGTTGTGCGCGCAATTGTTTTTCGAGACTTTCCATCTCTTGCGCGCGAGCCAACATGCCAGCCTGCTCAGAGTCAGCCGCATAAAGCTGCACACCAACACGACTGACTAAGTGACCTTGTTGAGTAACAAATGCGCCACCTGCAGGTAATTTTTCACGGCGATGCAAAGCATCTTCCAGACTGCTCGCAATATAAATATTGTCCAACCACTCTTGTAATACTGAAGTCAGTCTTGCTGCGCCTGCACTTTGCACGCGACTGAGTAATGGCGTGAAGTCAGCCGGAGCAGAGGTATGGGCTGGAGTAATTTCTTCAGCGAGCAAAATCGCCAAACGGCTTGGAGGCGCATCATTAGCCAGAGCCAAGGTTTCTTGTACGCTCTTTGCTGTAACAGCAGCTAAACGCTCACGCAATACTGACTCCAGAGCAGCTTCCCAGCCACTCTCGACCTTCAACTCTTGCCAAAGACGCTTAGTCTCTTTAAGACCCTTACTCTCTAACCAAGGACCAATCTTGCCTTGCGCCTGTACGCTAGCCTGCAAAGCAGTCAACGCCGTCAATTTTGCTTCAGTCTGCGCTAAATTTTGATTAGCTTCTTGTATTTTTTGCTGAGCAGCGTTGCGGGCTTCATCAGCCGCTGGCACACGTTGTTGGGCCTCACCTGCGCGCTGCTTGGCCTCATCCACTTTACGAGCGGCCATTGCCTGACGATCAATTGCCATCTGTAATGCTTCAGCATCTGGACGACGCAAACCATCTAACTCGATAGTGAGGCGATTCTCGCGCCCTTTTAATTCATCAGATTGTGCTGAGATTGAACGTAGGCGCTCACCCAAACTGGCAAGACGCTGTTCAATTGTCGCCAAAGAATCGCGTGCATTATTTAACTCACGCGATGCATTTTGATAAGCCTCTTCGCGACTTGGCATTTGTTCTTGCAAGCCATTTAAGTCAGCCAATAAGGTTTGCTCTTTTTCAGCAGCTAAAGATAACTCGTGTTCAGCAGTGCGCTGCGCTTGTGCTGCATCAGTTTCTTGCACGGTCCAACGTTGTAATTGCGCCTGCAGATCTTGACTCTGCTGCTGCAAACGTTGGCGCGCCTCTTGCACATAATGAATCTGTGCTTCAACCTGACTTACATCTGAATTGGTTTGATATAAATCGCCTTGCGCTTGGGAAACTTTATCTTGTAAAGCGTACTGTTGTGTACGCATCGTTTCTAGTTCAGCTTCAGCATGACGCAGCTTTGCAGTCTGCTCTTCTAGGCCCACCTGGGTATCACGGATGCCGTTGGCATGGCGCTCTTGCTCTTTGCCAGCCTCAGTCTGACGCACAAACCATAAGAGCTGTTGCTGCGATTTCATCTGCGTAGAAAGCTCTGCGTGACGTTCCGCAACAGTCGCTTGTTTTTCTAAGCGCGTTAACTGTTGATCGAGCTCACGCAAGATATCTTCAACACGCGTTAAATTTTCTACAGTGTCTTCTAAGCGTGCAGCAGTTTCTTTGCGACGCTCTTTGTATTTAGAAACACCAGCAGCTTCTTCCAAGAACACGCGCAGCTCTTCTGGTTTTGCTTCCAAAATGCGGTTGATCGTGCCTTGACCAATAATTGCATAACCTCTTGGGCCCATGCCAGTGCCCAAGAAAATATCTTGAATGTCTTTACGACGCACTACTTGGTTATTCACGTAGTAACTCGAATTTCCGTCACGAGTTAAAACACGTTTAATACCTAATTCAGTAAAAGCACTCCACTGACCCTGAGCACGACCTTCGGTATTGTCAAAAATCAATTCCACACTGGCGCGGCCAGATGGCTTACGCAAACCTGAACCATTAAAAATAACGTCTTGCATGGATTCACCACGCAATTCGCTAGCGCGGGATTCACCCAAAACCCAGCGGACGGCGTCAATAATGTTCGACTTTCCGCAACCGTTAGGACCCACAACGCCGATAAGTTGGCCAGGCATTTCAAAATGGGTTGGGTCTACGAAAGACTTAAAGCCGGAAAGTTTGATGGATTTCAGTTGCACGGCGTACTTTGCAGGGAAAAATGAGGTTCAAATAAAGGGGTAAACAATTAAAGCTAAAGTGGGAAGATGATAGCAAGCTCTTGCCTGCTTAGACGCGTTTTTGCCCCATCTATATAATGATAAATCTACCCTCAGGGACAAAATCCCTTAACAATCTGATAGTTAACTAAAAAGCATGAGCCAATCACCACAAAACATCATCGAACAAGCCTGGGAAAACCGCGCAAACCTCTCCCCAGATAGCGCTCCAGGTGATGTCCGTAACGCCGTAAACGCAGTCCTGGAAGGCCTCAACGCAGGCACCATCCGCGTGGCTGAACGCCGCGATGTAGGTAAATGGGAGGTCAATCAGTGGGTGAAGAAGGCCGTTTTGCTCTCTTTCCGCCTTGAAGACAACAAACCAATGAGTGCTGGTGGCTATACCCAGTTCTACGACAAAGTCCCCAGCAAATTTGAGAACTACTCCGCAGCTGACTTTGCTGCTGGTGGTTTCCGAGTGGTTCCCCCTGCCGTAGCCCGCCGCGGCTCATTTATCGGCAAAAATGCCGTATTAATGCCCTCTTACGTCAATATTGGCGCATATGTGGGAGAAGGTACGATGGTTGATACCTGGGCAACGGTAGGTTCTTGTGCCCAAATCGGTAAAAATGTTCATCTTTCTGGTGGTGTTGGTATTGGGGGAGTTCTTGAGCCTATCCAAGCAGGCCCTGTCATCATTGAAGATAACTGCTTTATCGGCGCCCGCTCTGAAGTGGTTGAAGGCGTAGTTATCGAAGAAAACGCCGTTTTATCCATGGGCGTCTACATTGGTCAAAGCACCAAGATCTACGATCGCGAAACTGGTGAAGTGCACTATGGTCGCGTTCCGGCTGGTTCCGTTGTTGTCCCTGGCTCACTCCCATCCGCTTGCGGCAAGTACAGCTTATATGCAGCAATCATCGTGAAAAAGGTTGATGCTCAAACTAGAGCAAAGACTGCCATTAACGAATTACTCCGCGACTAAGCCTATCCATGAGCGCCACACTTGAGCTGACTAAGGCTCTCATCGCCTGCCAGTCCGTTACACCGGCTGATGGTGGCTGCCAAGATTTAATTGCCAAGCGTCTTCAAGCTATTGGCTTTCATACTGAGAGCGTTGTGAGTGGTCCTGAAAATTTTCAGGTAACTAACTTATGGGCAATCAAAAAGGGTAAAGCTGGCGACCAAGGCAAAGTATTGATGTTTGCTGGTCACACTGATGTGGTCCCTACCGGCCCACTAGAAAAGTGGACAAGTAACCCATTCGCACCAACCATCCGTGATGGCATGCTCTATGGTCGTGGCGCCGCGGATATGAAAACCTCCCTAGCAGGCTTTGTTGTTGCTACGGAAGAATTTGTTATCGCACATCCAAATCATCAAGGCTCTATTGCCTTCTTAATTACTAGCGATGAAGAAGGTCCTGCTAATGATGGCACAGTCATTATGTGCGAGCGCCTACAAAAGCAGGGTCAGAGATTGGACTACTGCGTTATTGGTGAACCTACCTCTGTAGATAAGTTGGGCGACATGATTAAGAACGGTCGTCGTGGTTCTTTATCCGGCAAACTCAAAGTCAAAGGTATTCAGGCGCATATCGCCTACCCTCACTTGGGCAAGAACCCCATTCATCTCTCTGCTCCTGCGATCTCTGCATTAGTAGAAACCGAGTGGGATAAAGGCAATGAATATTTCCAGCCTACCAGTTTTCAGATTTCCAATATTCACGCTGGCACTGGCGCTAATAACGTAATCCCTGGTGAACTCGTTATCGACTTTAATTTCCGCTTCTCGACCGAGAGTAAACCAGAGCAATTGCGCGAACGCTTGGAGAAGACTCTCAAAGACGCAGGTCTTGAGTTTCAGATTGACTGGGTATTAGGCGGTAGCCCCTTTATTACTGGCGATGGTGACCTAGCTGGGGCATTGCGCAAAGCTATCAAAGCAGAAACCAATGTAGAGACGGAACTCTCGACAACAGGCGGTACAAGCGATGGCCGCTTTATTGCCAAAATCTGCCAAGAGGTTGTGGAATTTGGTCCACTCAATGCAACTAGCCACAAAATTGATGAGTGTGTCATCGTGGATGATGTGGTGCCACTCAAAAATATCTATCGTCAGACTCTCGAACAGTTAATTTCTTAATTGCTCAATTGCGCGCCCGCCTCATTCTTTAAAGAACCTCTCCATCATGGACCCTGAGCCTCAGCAACACCATACCGTGAATCAGTGCATCGATCAGATTGCACAAAAGCTTGAAGCAGCGAACTTGCATTATGGGCATGGGGCAATTGATGCACAGAGCGAAGCCCTATGGATTGTCAGCAAGCAACTTGATCTGAGTCCAGCGGAAGCACTTGATCATCTTGACGATGCAATCACTACAGAGCAGCAGCAAAAAGCATCTGCCGTTGCCGATACCAGAATCTCTACACGCAAGCCATTAGCCTATATCCTAGGCGAAGCATGGCTCATGGGCGTGCCATTCTTTTGTAGCGAGCAAAGCATTGTGCCGCGCTCCTGGATTGCTGAACTCATCGTCGATGGCTCACTAGAGCCTTGGCTGCCAGCCGATGGCAAAGCGCTAGACCTTTGCACGGGCAATGGCTCTCTAGCAATTCTCCTGGCTTTGTCTTGTCCCGATATACATGTGAGCGCTTGCGATATCAGCATGCCTGCACTATCTGTCGCTGCTCGCAACGTTGATCGTCACGGCCTGAGCTCTCAAGTGGAATTATTGGACGGCGACCTTTGGGATGCTTTGCCAGAGCCTAATGAAGACAACCTTTTCGACCTGATCATTTGTAATCCACCTTATGTAAACGCAGCCTCCATGAATGCGCTGCCTGCGGAATATCATGCCGAGCCAGAGTTGGCATTAGCAGGCGGTGATGATGGCATGGACATCATTAGACGCATCATTGCTTCAGCGCCAGATTACTTATCAGAGCGCGGCGCCATCTTGCTTGAGATTGGCAATGAATATGAGAACTTCAAAAAAGCTTTTCCACAAATTCCAGCAATCTGGATGGAAGTGTCTGCCGGTGAAGAGCAAGTCTTACTGATTCAAGCGGAAGACTTGCGCTAGTTAACTCAATTCGGCTGCAGCAGCAATTGCCTGATCAATTCGCTCAACCGGAATTACCTTCAATCCTGGAATCTTAGTCTTAGGCATATTGGCTTTGGGAATGATGGCCACAGTAAACCCTAACTTAGCGGCTTCTTTCAAACGCTCCTGACCACGTGGGCAAGGACGAATCTCCCCCGCCAAACCAACCTCACCAAAGACAATTAACTCTTTTGGTAAAGCGCGATTGCGGATCGATGACTGAATTGCAAGGAGAACGGCTAAGTCAGCAGCTGGCTCAGAAATCTTGACACCACCCACCGCGTTTAAGAAAACATCCTGATCAAAGCAAGCTACGCCAGCGTGACGATGTAACACTGCTAAGAGCATTGCTAAGCGCGCCTGCTCCAAACCAACCGCAAGGCGGCGAGGGTTGGGTACATGCGCCGTATCCACTAGCGCCTGAATTTCCACCAATAAGGGCCTACTACCCTCTTGCGTCACTAGCACGCAAGCACCCGGAACCATTTGTTCATGTTGTGACAAAAAGATTGCTGACGGATTGGTGACGCCGCGTAGACCTTTCTCGGTCATTGCAAATACACCTAGCTCATTCACTGCACCAAAGCGATTCTTGATAGATCGCACTAAGCGGAATGAAGAATGGGTATCGCCTTCGAAGTACAAAACGGTATCAACAATGTGCTCTAAAACTCTAGGACCAGCCAGATGACCATCTTTGGTAACGTGCCCAACCATCAATACACAGATACCACTGGATTTTGCCGCTCGAGTAAGCTGCGCTGCGCACTCGCGCACCTGAGCCACAGAACCAGGGGCTGAACTTAGCACCTCTGAATACAAAGTCTGAATGGAGTCCACCACAAGCACTTGTGGCTTTGCGGTATCCATAATGGAAATCAGTTTTTCTAACTGAATTTCAGCCAATACTTCCAATTGAGGTGCGTTTAATGCAATACGCTTTGCACGCAGCGCAATCTGTGCAGCAGATTCCTCACCACTGCTATAGAGGACATTCATCCCAGCAGCGCTCATCTCTGCAAGCGCTTGCAATAGCAAAGTTGATTTACCGATACCAGGATCGCCACCCAAGAGCACTACGCCACCTGGAACTAAGCCACCACCCAGCACACGATCAAACTCCTCGACACCCGTACTAAATCTTGGCAAGTCTTCCGCAGTAATTGCGGAGAGCTTTTGCCTTGGCAAGGATTGCGCCAACCCCTGAAATCGTGAATTTGAAGTGGTTTCTGGAAGGCCTTCTTCCAAGGTATTCCAAGCCTGGCAAGATGGACACTGACCCTGCCATTTGGCAGACGTACCACCGCAAGACTGGCAGATATAAACCGTTTTGACTTTAGCCAAGAGTTACCCGATGAAATTGAAATGAATAAAATTAATCGAGCTGAGTGCCCGCTTTATTTTCTTGCGCACGCTTAGGAGCATCTTTACGACGTTGCTCTAAGTCAGCGGCCCTTGCTGCTGCATCCCTTTGCTTTTGCTCGTACTCGGCTTGATTAGCAGCTCGCTCGGCCGCTTTTTCTGGTGAAGCTCGCTCAGCTGCGCGCTTAATATCCTCTTGGTTCTTGAGGCTCTCACGCAATTTACGCTGCACCTCATGCAAGGCCACTTCTTGCTCGCGAATGGGATAGATTTCCTTGCGGTAATCTGCACGAGCATCTTTTAAACAAGAATTTACCCAATACCTTTGGTAACACTCAGAAGATGTTTTACCCCAGCGATATTTTGCCCATTCACGTTGAAGCTCTAACTCTTGCTCAATTCTGTCCAGCTGCTCAAGCTCTGCTTCTTCTGCAGGAGTAGCCAGGACAACGCCGCTAAGTGCAGTAGCCAATAAAAATATCGAAATGAATATTTTTGATTGGAGTAAAAGATTTTTTCTCAAATCTCGACCTTTGCACCCAGCTCCACCAAGCGATTTGCCGGAATTTTGAAGAAGTCTGATTGGCGGCCAGCATTTTGATACATCCAGCAAAATAATTTTTCACGCCAGATGGCCATTCCAGGAATTTCAGTAGAAACAATCGTGTCACGGGATAAGAAGAATGAGGTGTTCATCAAATCAAATTTCAGATCGGATGACTTCTCAATCAACTCAATGATTTGTCCCATATCTGGGGTTTCATTAAATCCATATACAGCACGAACCACAAAAATACCATTACCAAGATCACGCAAGGTAATGCGCTCTTTATCTTTTACGTACGGCACATCCCAAATACTAACCTTTAAGAAAAAGACTCTCTCATGAAGTACGTGGTTATGTTTTAAGTTGTGCAGAAACGAGACAGGCAAATAATCCACATGCGCAGTCAAGAATACGGCAGTGCCCTCTACGCGATGCGGAGGATGCATCATCAGCGAATCAATAAAGCTCTTGAGCTCAATGCCATTGTTCATAGCATTTTGACGCAGTATCTTGCGCCCCTGGAACCAAGTCATTAAGAACAGGAAGCAAACAGCACCCAAAAGTAAAGGGAACCATCCGCCCTCCATGATCTTGAGAAGATTGGCCGTCAAGAAAGCCAAGTCGACAATCAAGAATGCACTGATCACCAAGGTGACAAAGAGGGTATTCCAGCGCCACACTACTCGCATCACAATTGCCGCCAAAAATGTAGTCACAATCATTGTGGTAGTAACCGCAATACCGTAAGCAGCAGCTAAGTTCTCAGACTTTTTAAACGCCAACACAACAGCAATCACCAAAACCAAGAGCGCCCAATTCACGAGCGGCATATAGATCTGGCCAATCTCCCTATCGGATGTATGACGAATCTTCATGCGCGGTACAAAGCCCAACAAAATAGCTTGGCTTGTCATTGAAAAAGCACCGGAGATCACGGCCTGCGAGGCAATGACAGTTGCAGCTGTAGCCAATATCACCAATGGGAATACCAAGAATTCAGGCACCATTAAGAAGAATGGATTGGTAATGGTCTCAGGATTACTCAAAAACATTGCGCCTTGACCAAAATAGTTCAAGAGCAAACAAGGCATCACAATAAAAAACCAGCCCATGCGAATTGGCTTAAGTCCAAAGTGGCCCATATCAGCATATAGAGCTTCAGCCCCCGTTAGCACCAAGAAAACAGCACCCAGAACAATAAAACCCTGTAAAGAATGCTCAACCAGAAAACGAATAGCATGTAGTGGATTAATGGCTGCAAAAATAGCGGGGTTCTGAATAACTTGATGCACACCCATCAATCCAATGGCAATAAACCAGACCATCATGATTGGGCCGAAAAGCTTACCCACAACATCAGTGCCAGTCTTCTGAATGAAAAAGAGAATAATTAAAATAAGAATAGTGATCGGCATCACATAGCGCGTGAGATCACTGGAAATTACCTCTAGACCCTCAACTGCAGAAAGCACAGAAATCGCCGGGGTAATGATTGCATCACCATAAAACATGCAGGCGCCAAATACACCAGCCATGATGATAAGTAGGGATCGCTTTGAGTTTGCAGGCGCAGTTCTCAGTGCAAGCGCCATCAGAGCCAAAATACCGCCTTCACCGTGGTTATTAGCGCGCATCACGAATAGAACATACTTGAGCGAAACCACAATCGCAAAAGCCCAGAACACCATCGAAATCACACCATAAACAGCATCCGGTGAAAACGGAATACCGTGATCGGGACTGAAACATTCCTTGAGCGCATATAAAGGACTTGTACCAATGTCACCGAAGACTACGCCAATAGCCGCGAACATAAGAGAGATGGAAGCACCTTTCTTGTGAGGGTGATCCTCTCGAGAAATCTCCACAGGCCTTAATAAGGATGACTCTGAAAACTCAGGATTGCTAACTGACATTAATAAACCTTAGCGTGATGTTGCGTGGCAATATGTTACTCCTTAACTGCCGCCATTAAATCGAGAATTTCTAGTCAAAAACCGCTTATTTATGCGTTATTTACAGGAAAACCTCGACAGGCACCCCTGAAAAATGGTAGAATTTCAGCTTCAGACGCGGGGTGGAGCAGTCTGGCAGCTCGTCGGGCTCATAACCCGAAGGTCGTAGGTTCAAATCCTGCCCCCGCAACCAAGAATTACGTACTAAGCCCTTAATTTTTAAGGGCTTTTTGCTTTTCTGGGCATTTAAAAGCTCAATTTCTAGGTTTAGCGATGCCATAGTCGTTTTATTTCCTGCCTCCAAAATTGTGTCGAAGCCTTTGTGTTCTTTTTAAATAGCCATGTCTGCGCTCCAGTTTCTGGAGTTTGATAAAAAGGAATGTCCAAAGTCCGATAACGTGCGGTCACATCTGGATGTGGGTGGCCATATCGATTGCGGTAGCCATTTTGTGCAAAAGCTTGATCAGGCTCCAATCTTTTTAAAAGACCTAGAGACGAGGAAGTTTTACTGCCGTGATGTGGCGCCATGAAGATTAATTCCCTATCTCCAATATTCCTCAGCATACGATCATCCAGTCGTTCAATGATTTCAGCCTCACCATGTCTTTCAACATCTCCCGTTAACCATAAGGAGCTTTGATGATTGCGTACCTCAAGTACACAACTCATTTCATTTGGCTTGCCGGGGTAATGCTCCGCAAATACTGTTTCCTCGTGAGGATGCCAAATCAAAAACTCAACACCATCCCATATCCAGCGCTGCCCGAAACGGCAAGGGATAGATGGTATTTTTCTTTCTTGTAAATTTTGAAGTAAAGGATTTGATTTGGGTAGAGACCCCATCATGGAATCAAACTGGATATGCTTAAGCAATATTCCAGCGCCGCCAATATGATCACTATCACTATGACTTATAGCCATGCGATCAATACGATCAATTCCACGCCCACGTAAATAAGGAAGGATGACTCTCTGCCCTGCATCATCTTTCTTACCTTGAATAGGTCCAGTGTCATACAGTAGTTTTCTGTTGGCAGTTTCGATAAGTATTGCTGTTCCCTGACCAATGTCGAAAACGCTCGCCGTAAATTCTCCCTGAGCAAGATTCTCACTCCCAAACCATTTGGTTGATGAGAGAAACAATGGGGTAGTAAGCACAATGCCAAGTAATCTCCACTTCCAGGTGTGTTTTATTTCGCCTGGACGAATGGCATACACGATTCCACACACAGACACCAGTAGCATCCACCACTCTGGTTGCTTTGACCAAACAACTGACCAACTCCAGCCCGCCATCCACTCGAGTACTATCGCCAAATACTCCATGCATGCGTGAGCAGGCCACAACAGCCAGCGACCAATAAATTCTGGGAGTAAGGCGCCAGCGATGGCCAGTGGTGTTACGACATAACTCACGAGAGGAATAGCCAATGCATTTGCTAGCGGAGAAACAACAGAGACTTGATAAAACCAATACAAAGTAAATGGTAGTAATGCCAACGTGACAACAGCTTGAACTCGACACGCCTCTCTAAGGGCTTGGAACATGCGATGCTTCCAGCTTGTCTCCAATTCTTTTCCGGTGGGGATGCCCAATAAACCCGAAGACTCACCCATAGCAAATAAAATCGCCGCCACAGCTCCAAAGGACAGCCAAAATCCTGGGGTATAGGGAGCCATAGGATCAACAAGCAGAACAAAAGCTAAAGCCCACCACCAGATATCAAATGAACGTGGATTTCGGCCCGTCCATAAAGCAAACGCTACTACACCAACCATGTACATTGTTCTTTGCGCTGGAATCTGAAAGCCTGCCAACCAAGCATAAACAAACGCAGTCACAAATCCCGAGATCGCTGCCATCTTACCCACGGGAAGAATGAGGGGCAAAGTTCGTCGTCGCCAAATAAAAGCAGCCAGCGAAGCACCAACCCCCGCCAACATCGTGACGTGCAGTCCTGATATTGATATCAGGTGCCCAATACCCGTTGCATTAAATACTTGCCAGTCATCCTGGTTAATTGCATTTTGATCACCCATCACCAATGCAATTAATACGCCTGCATACCTTGCATCGCCGGGTAACATCAACTGTATCTTTTTACGTAAATGCCAACGTGCTAGCTCCATACGTAACTCAAAATCGAGCCAGGCAATATCCTGATCTAGCAATAACTCACCTGATCTAACCGAACCACTAGCACCAAAGTCTTGATGAAAGGACCAACGCTCAAAATCAAATGTATGCGGGTTTAAGGATCCGTATGGACGCTTGAGCTTCGCCTTAAACTTCCACCGTTGCCCAGGAATCAGCTCAGGAATTAACTGAGGATTTCTCCAGGCAGGCTGCCAGCTTAAGTAAATACGCCCAGGAAAATAGCCAATATTTTCTCCTCCCGCGCTAGCACGATCTACTTCAAATGCAAACTTGGCACCCGAAGAATGACTCTGTGGCAGGGCTGCTACCGTGCCCTCAAGATTTAACTCTTTACCCTCTAACTCTATGACAAGAATATTTTCCAAGCGATTTTCAGCATAGCGAGCATTCCAACTAAACCCCACTACAAATATAAAAATGATGAATGCGAATCTTTTAATGGGAGATCTCTGGGGAAATAAATAAGCCGCCAGCAAAGAAGGGGCTCCGATAAAGATGCATATTTGCAACCAGTATTCTGGAACTTGCGGCAAAAAGAGAAGGAGCGATCCCCCGGCGATAAACGCCGTAATAGCTAATCGCAAATAATTAGGAAGCTAAGTTGAGTTTAGGGATAGTTGCGCAGAGTGCCAACCAACGGGGCAAAGCTTGCATTGCATTTGCCCATACGGCTGAAGCAAAATGTTCCTCATCCACCCCGCGAATTGAGGCTAACGCCCTTGCAATTCTTGAAACAAAAGCGGGCTCATTGAATGTAAGCCCTTCATCTCGGAGCCATGCCGGCGGAATATCTGGTGCATCTGTTTCCGTTACGATGCTATCCAATGGTAATTCTTGTAAAAGTCTGCGAATTTGCAAAGCCCGCTCATAAGTAGCTGCGCCACCAAAGCCTAACTTAAATCCAAGCTCAATAAATTGTTCGGCCTGTTGGAAGCTGCCGTTAAAAGCATGGGCTATGCCGGAGGGGATTCTGCGACGACGTAATGCTTTTAGGATTGCATCTTGTGAGCGTCGCACATGCAGGATTACAGGTAGTTGATACTTCTGTGCCAAATCCAATTGGGCATTAAAAAAGAATTCCTGCTTATGAGGATCTAGGTCCTCGACAAAATAATCTAAACCTATCTCACCCACACCTACAAAGCGCGGGTCAGAAAGCGACTCAACAATGCTTTTCTCGAGCGTCTCGATATCCTCTTCTTGCGCTTGATTGGTATAAAGCGGATGAATGCCAAGGGTGTATACCAGCCCAGGGATTCGTTGACTACATTGATGCGCTAACTCTTTGACATAAGCACAATCAGCCACCTTTACAGCGGGAAGCAGAATTGCTTGAACGTTTTTTTCAGCGGCAGCATGAATCACCGCATCTAGTGAGTCTGCAAACTCAGGGGCATCTAAGTGGCAATGGGTATCGATCCACATGGGATATCCACTCACCCTGAAAATGTCTTCAAAGCTCCATGCTCTAAATGCAAAATCCGATCACAACGTTTAGCGCGTACTGGATCATGGGTCACAATCACAAAAGCAGTCCCTTGATCACGGGCAATATCCAACATCAAATCGAAAACACCATCAGCAGTCTCGGTATCTAGATTGCCTGTTGGTTCGTCTGCAAGAACACATGCTGGATTACCGACTAAGGCACGGGCCACTGCTACACGTTGACGCTCTCCACCCGATAACTCTCCTGGCGTATGTAATTCACGGGCTGCTAAGCCTACTGCTTGCAGCATCTTACTAGCACGAGCCATCGATTCATCATTGCTGAGACCGCGAATACGCAATGGGAGTGCCACATTCTCTGCTGCACTAAATTCATCCAAAAGATGATGGAATTGATAAATAAATCCAAGACTATGGTTGCGAAGCTGATCTAATTTTCTAACTGACAAGTCACTCAGATTTGAGCCCGCTAACACTACAGAACCAGCACTTGGACTATCTAAGCCGCCCAAGAGGTGTAGCAGAGTACTTTTACCAGAACCTGAGGAGCCAACAATGGCAACCTTTTCTGAGGGCGCGACATCCAAATCAATGGCCTTGAGAACCTCAACTGCTGTAGGGCCCTGACCGTAGGTCTTTGCAAGCCCTCTAGCTTTGAGCACTAAGTGATTTAAGTTATTCATAACGAAGAGCCTCCGCAGGCTGCACTTTGGCAGCACGACGACTTGGATAAAGCGTTGCCAACACGGAGAGGCCAAATGCCATCAATCCAACAGTGAGCACATCCCCCGCTCTCACATCTGAAGGAAGCTCGCTAATAAAGTACACCTCACGGGGCAAGAACTGCACTCGGAAGATTGCTTCAATGAATGGCACGATGACATCAATATTGAGTGCGATCAACAAACCGAGAGCAACGCCTGCCAAAGAACCCAATAAACCAATCGCCAATCCCTGGATTAAAAAGATTCTCTGAATCAGTCCAGGGCTCGCACCCATCGTTCTCAATATCGCAATATCGGCCTGCTTCTCATTTACCGTCATCACCAGGGTAGACACCAAGTTGAAGGCGGCAACTGCAATAATCAAAGTCAGAATAATGAACATCATTTTCTTTTCAGTCTGCACAGCAGCAAACCAATTACGGTTAGATCTTGACCAATCTGTTACCCAAAGCGCTTGAGGCACGATGCCAGCCAACTCATTTGCTACCTCTGGTGCGCGCTGCATTTCATCTACCTTGATCCGCAGACCAGATGGATCGTGAAGTCGCAATAAGGCAGCAGCATCCTTCCAGTGCATGATGGCCAAGGAGCTGTCATATTCATAATGCCCGCTATCCACAATCCCAACTACCTGCAGTGTTCGCATGCGCGGCATAGCACCTGCTGGCGTTAAGTCACTTTCAGGAACAATCAAATTAATACGATCACCCACATGTGCGCCAACAATGGCTGCAAGTTGGGCGCCGAGTGCAACACCAAAACTTCCCGGCTTGAGATCATCAATATTGCCGGCAACAAATTGTTTTGGTAAATCAGAGACCTTACCCTCCTCGCTAGGCGAGATGCCACGAATTGCAACGCCGCGCATCATACTTTCGCGACTCAATAACCCCTGTGAACTCACCATTGGCGCCACACCAACTACATGAGGTTGAGTGGCAACTTTTAGTGCCAGCGGCTCCCAATTAGCCAAACCATCTGGAGTAGTGATTTCCACATGGGACAAGACCGATAACATACGATCGCGTACTTCTTTCTGAAAACCATTCATGACAGAAAGAACCACAATAAGCGAGGCAACCCCCAAAGCGATACCGGCAGTAGAAATTCCGGAGATAAAGGATAAGAAACCGTCACGCTTCCCTACCGTCTTGCGACGCTTGGATCGGGTATAGCGCAGGCCAATTTCTAGCTCAATAGGAAGTCTCAACATAGTCACAGTTTAGTGAATCACACAGGCATTAGGGCGGAATACCTAAATGCCACCTAAAATCAGGGGAATGACTGCCAATTCCAACTCCGCTAAAGCCCATCTGCGCCGCTTTACCCTGATGCTCTCAGGAGAAGATGCCTTAGATGAGCTTGATAGCAAGAAGGGTCCATGCCAAGGGCTACCTCATGAGCGCTATTTGCTCGGGAACTTGACTCCAATAGCCCCGGTATTGCTTCTTGGGCAATCCAACCTAGCGGTCGATCCAGAGCAAGTCATAGCTTGCCTACAACCAGTTCACTTACATGCCACACGAGATCACCTTATTTTGATGGGGCAGAATCAGATTGATCTGACGGCAGAAGAGTCCGATCAACTTCTCAAAGCTGCGCTTCCATTCATAGAGGAAGATTTTCAGAACTTAGTCCTTTTTGAAAATCAACACTATTGGTTTATTCCCGCCGGACCTTTTGCAAGCTTAGCAAGTCATAGCGTTGATCAAGCACATGGTCGCAATATTGATTGGTGGATGCCACGCGATACCAATCAAGAAGGGGTCGCCAAACGTTGGCGCAAACTCCAAAATGAAATCCAGATGATCTGGCACATTGGCTCGGTAAATGCAGAACGAGCTCAACGTGGTCTACCCCCTATTAACTCTCTCTGGATTAGCGGCATTGGCAAACTCAACGATGTTCAAGCCCCTGATGCCCTCAAACAATCACATCAACTCATCGGTCAACACCCTTTGCTGGCCGGCCTGGCAAGGCTTTTAGGCCTTCCATACGAAGTTATCTTGAATGAGAATAATCTATCTGGCGCCTTTGCCTGGCTGGAGCAGCCTCAACTGGCTTGGCCTCAATTAAGCAGAGCATTGCAAAGTAAACAACTAGATGAAGTTGTTATTGTCGATTTTCCAAAAGGAAAAGTGCGGGAACGCATCTTCACTACCAAAGATCTCCATAAAAAATCTTGGGTCTTCTGGAAAAAAGCAGAGCCTCTGACTTGGAAAGAAATTACTCAGTGATCAGCTGCCCATGAGATTTATATGAGCCTATTTTCTCAACGCCCCTTCTCAGAACGCACCGCTACGTGGTTGACACAAAGTGGCCTACATCCATTATTGGCCAGGCTCTATGCAGCAAGAGGTCTGCAATCTCCTGAAGAACTCTCGCTCGATCTTAAGCAACTGCTTTCACCGGTAGAACTGAAAAACTGCCTCAGCACAGCAACTTTATTGGCAGATATTCTGGAGAAAAATGAGCCCATGCTCATCGTCGCTGACTACGATTGCGACGGAGCAACGGCATGTGCTGTCGGCCTTAGGGGCCTGCGTATGTTGGGTGGTTCAAATATTCCAATTCAGTTTCTGGTACCTAATCGCTTTACGATGGGATATGGCTTGACTCCTGAGGTAGTGGAATTAGCAGCGCAACAAAATCCCAAACCAAAATATTTAATTACTGTTGATAACGGCATCGCAAGTGAGGCTGGTGTTAATCGCGCCAAAGAACTTGGTATGGAAGTGATTGTGACCGACCACCATCTCCCCGGAGATCATTTGCCAAAAGCACTAGCAATCGTAAATCCCAATCAACCGGGCTGCACTTTTTCAAGTAAAGCACTCGCTGGTGTTGGCGTGATGTTTTATTTGCTGATTGCTCTGCGTGCTGAACTACGCAAGCGCGGTAAATTTACAAACGAGACTCAACCCAAGGTAGAAAATCTTTTAGATCTTGTTGCCTTAGGAACGGTTGCAGACGTTGCACAGCTCGATCGCAACAATCGGGTATTGGTTTCTAATGGCCTAAAGCGCATTCGCGCAGGAATATCTCAACCTGGTATTCAGGCACTTTTTCAAGCGGCTACACGTGATCCACGCAAAGCGAATACCTTTGACCTGGGTTTTGCCATCGGCCCGAGGCTCAATGCTGCTGGGCGTCTAGCCGATATGACATTAGGTATACGCCTGCTGCTAACCGATAACGCCGATGAAGCGATGACTCTGGCACATGAGCTAGATCGCATTAATCGTGAAAGACGTGTCATTGAAGCGGGCATGCAAGAAACCGCTCTTTCTCACCTTGCTGAGGATCAACTTTCGGGAACGATGTCAGATCGCAACGGCATTTGTCTGTGGAATCCCGAGTGGCACCAAGGTGTAGTTGGTATTGTTGCTTCGCGCCTAAAGGAGCGCTTCAACCGCCCCACTATCGTATTTGCTCCAGCCGATGGAAATGCGAGCGAAGAATTACGCGGTTCAGGCCGTTCACTGACGGGCTTTCATTTAAGAGATGCTCTAGATTTAGTTTCCAAACGCGAACCTGGACTCATTCTGAAATTTGGTGGCCATGCAATGGCAGCAGGCCTGACGATTCGCAAAGGTGATTTCGAAAAGTTTGACGCCTGCTTCCAAGAAGTTGCTTCTGAATTACTAACTGACGAATTACTAGAGCGCCGCCATGCTCACGATGGCGCCCTAGAGCTTTCTGAATTTACCCCTGAAATTGGCGACCTCTTGGCAGAAGAGATCTGGGGTCAAGGCTTTCCTCAGCCGGTTTTCTACGGGGAATTTGAAATTGCCCAACAAAGCCTCATGAAAGAAAAACATCTTCGCTTAATGGTTAAGCCCCTGGGGGCTGGAGCAAGCTCGAAACCATTAACAGCAGTTTGGTTTAACCGCACACAAAGCCTACCCGCTAAGGCCAGATTGGCCTACCGCCTCGTGACCGACCGCTATCAAGGTCAAGCCCGTGTTCAATTAATGATTGAAGCCCATGACGAAGCGGCTAGCACCTAAGGATCGACTGCAATAACCCCCTTATAATTAGGGGATGGAAGCTGAACAACTAAACACTATTTCAAATACCTTGTCCGATCTGCTCACCCGTGAGCAAGCTCTTCGGGGGTATCTTTGACTTCGAAGTAAAGTCACGTCGCCTTACTGAAGTTAACTCAATACTAGAAGATCCCACGATTTGGGATGATCAAAAGAAAGCACAAGCACTCGGCAAAGAAAAGAAGTTGCTTGATGGCGTAGTTACAACCCTTACCGATCTCAATACCAACATTACTAGTGCTCTTGAGCTGTTTGACATGGCCAAAGAGGAAAGTGATTTTGAAACGATCGCTGCAATTGAGCAGGATGTTGAGAGCTATAGCAAGATTGTTGGCGACCTCGAGTTCCGCCGCATGTTCCACAATGAGATGGACTCTTGCAATTGCTTTATTGATATTCAAGCGGGTGCTGGTGGCACAGAAGCCTGCGACTGGGCGAGCATGCTCTATCGCCAATACCTCAAGTATTGCGAACGCAAAGGCTATAAAACTGAAATTCTTGAAGAGTCTGATGGTGACGTTGCTGGCATTAAAAGCGCGACTATCAAAGTCGATGGTGAATATGCTTATGGACACCTCCGCTCAGAAACTGGGGTGCATCGTTTAGTACGTAAGTCACCGTTTGACTCTTCAAACGGACGTCATACCTCCTTTGCTTCCATCTATGTCTATCCAGAAATTGATGACTCGATTGAGATTGAAGTCAATCCTGCTGATATTCGTACAGACACCTACCGCGCCTCTGGTGCAGGCGGTCAGCACATTAACAAAACCGACTCCGCAGTCCGTTTAACCCATATTCCAACTGGGATTGTGGTGCAGTGCCAGAACGATCGCAGTCAGCACCGCAACCGCGCTGAAGCCATGACGATGTTGAAGTCTCGACTTTATGAGCATGAGATGCAAAAACGTCGCGCCGAACAAGACAAATTAGAGGCCAGCAAGACAGATGTGGGTTGGGGTCATCAGATCCGCTCTTATGTATTAGATCAAAGCCGTATTAAAGATTTACGCACCAACGTCGAGATATCAAATACCCAAAAAGTATTGGATGGTGATCTCGATGCCTTTATTGAAGCTAGCCTGAAGCAAGGCGTATAAAAACTAACACCCATTACTGCATCACTATAGATATGAACGATAAAACCAATTTAGACAATGCCCCAGCTACTGAAGCAGTTGATGAGAACCACATCATTGCGGAGCGCCGTGAAAAACTCGCTAAGCTTCGCGAAGGTGGCGTTGCATTTCCAAATGATTTTGTTCCAACGCATTTGGCAGCTGATTTACATGCTCACTACGACAGCCTAACCAAAGAAGAATTAGCTGCAAAGAAAGTGCATGTCAAAGTAGCGGGACGCATGGTGCTTAAGCGCGTGATGGGTAAAGCAAGCTTCGCAACCATTCAAGATCGCAGCGGTCAAATTCAGTTCTATATCAATGATGAACTCAGTGGAGCCGATGTCCATGGTGCCTTTAAACACTGGGATATGGGAGACTTTATCTCGGCTGAAGGCAACCTCTTTAAAACCAATAAAGGTGAGCTATCAGTTGAGTGTAGCAATTTGCGCTTACTCAGCAAATCACTGCGACCATTGCCAGATAAGTTCCATGGCCTCTCAGACCTAGAGACTAAATATCGTCAGCGCTATGTGGATTTGATTGTGAACCCAGAGAGTCGTAATACTTTCAAAGCGCGTAGCAATGCCATCGCTTCATTACGTCGCCACATGCTTGACGCCGACTTCATGGAAGTCGAAACACCAATGCTCCACCCGATTCCTGGTGGCGCTGCAGCTAAACCATTTATTACGCACCACAATGCTTTAGATATGCAAATGTTTTTGCGTATTGCCCCAGAGCTTTACCTAAAGCGTCTGGTGGTCGGTGGCTTTGAACGTGTATTTGAAATCAACCGCAACTTCCGTAATGAAGGTGTGAGTCCGCGTCACAACCCAGAATTCACCATGATGGAATTCTACGCAGCATATACAGACTATCGTTGGCTCATGGATTTCACAGAAGGCTTGATTCGTGCAGCAGCAATCGATGCACAAGGTACTGCTGTTTTGACTCACCAAGGTCGCGAACTTGATCTGAGTAAGCCATTCCAACGCTTGACTATTACTGAAGCCATCCTGAAGTACTGCGGTCAGTCTGGCAAGAGCTATGAGGCAGCCCAACTTGAAGACGCAGCCTTCATTCGTGCAGAATTGAAAAAAGGTGGCGAGAATCCAGACGCTCCTACCCTCAAAAATGCTGGTATTGGCGCCCTCCAATTAGCCCTTTTTGAATTGGTAGCTGAAGAGCACCTCTGGGAGCCAACTTACATCATTGATTACCCGATTGAAGTGAGTCCGCTTGCTAGAGAATCGGATACTCGCCCAGGTATTACTGAGCGCTTTGAGCTCTTTATCACTGGCCGTGAGATTGCCAATGGCTTCTCTGAATTAAACGATGCTGAAGATCAAGCTAATCGCTTCCGCAAGCAAGTTGAGCAAAAAGAAGCAGGCGATGAAGAGGCAATGTACTTCGATCATGACTTCATTCGAGCTCTCGAGTATGGCATGCCCCCAACTGGCGGTTGCGGTATTGGTATAGATCGCTTGGTAATGCTACTTACCGATGCTCCAAATATTCGTGATGTGATTTTGTTCCCACATCTACGCCGCGAAGAAGAGTAATCACTTCTTCAGAAGAAAAAGGCACCATAGGGTGCCTTTTTTATTGCTTAGGATTTCCTAAAGAAGGTAATTAACAATATCAATAAGAGAACCGAAAACCACAGCAAGGACCACTCTGGTACTTGCAATCCCAAAATTGCTGGGAGCTTTGCAGAACATAATCCATCGGCCTTAAATAACCAGGGAAGATGGTTCGCTAACTGAAATTGATTAATCCAAGTCTCCAAAGGATCTATACCGCAAGATTCACGTGGGTGAAGTAAAAGCCAAACATGATGACCAGCCACTGCTACTCCATATCCAGCAGCCAAAAGCGCCAAGCCATGAAATAACCTTCTTAGTGGTGCAATACCTGCCGCCAATAAACAAGAAATTGCGACTCCAAGATAGCCAATCCTTTGCAAAATGCATAAAGGACAGGGCATAAAGCTAACACCTTGGTAGCCCGTCTGCTGCAAGATCACGGCAACAATCACCAAACTCAGGCTAAAAATTGACAGGAAGAGGTATTGGATTCTTTTCATCTATAGATGATAGCCAATGGGTAAAGAACTCTCCGTAAACCACTGTCTTATTACTAAAAGTCTGATCTATATCACGACTGAGTCGTATTTTTGATGGAATTAGCCTTAATTTAAAGCCTAAGAATGTGATAATTATCCTTTTGCCACTTCTCATCAAAACGTATTTATGGCCGCATACAACACCGAAACCGTTTTATCCGTTCACCATTGGAACGACACTCTTTTCAGCTTTACTACCACCCGCAATAAGAGCTTGCGTTTTCGCAGCGGCCACTTCTTGATGATTGGTCTAGAGGTTGAAGGCAAACCATTGGTGCGAGCTTACAGCGTTGCTAGCCCAAACTATGAAGAGCACCTTGAGTTTTTGAGCATCAAAGTTCAAGATGGCCCCCTAACATCACGCCTCCAGAAGATCCAAGTTGGTGACCCAATTCTCGTCAGTGAGAAGTCTGTTGGCACCCTGGTATTGGACGACTTAAATCCTGGGAAGCATCTTTACCTCTTTAGCACCGGTACTGGTCTTGCTCCATTCATGAGCATCATTCGTGATCCAGAGACTTATGAAAAGTTTGAGAAAGTTATTCTCATTCATGGCGTGCGTCTCGTTAGTGAACTTGCTTATGAGGACTACATCAAGAATGAGTTGACTCAAGATGAATACTTAGGCGAACTTGTTCGTGAAAAACTCATTTACTACCCAACAGTGACACGTGAGGCTTTTAAGCACACTGGCCGTCTTACTACTGCAATTGAATCTGGCCAACTCTTTAAAGATATTGGTTTGCCGCCATTGGATCCAGCAGTGGATCGCGCCATGATTTGCGGCAGCCCTTCTATGCTCAAAGAAACTTCCGAAATGCTCGATGCCAAAGGGTTTAAGGTTTCCCCAAGTCTTGGTCAGTTGGGTGACTATGTCTTTGAGCGGGCTTTCGTAGAAAAATAAGTCTTTCTTCTTTATATCTAAAAGTAATTTAGATATCGCTATATATTCCTTGTGGATATATAGACCCCTTGGTAAATTCTCTTCAACGAGATATTTACCAAGGAACTTTGATGTCACCCGTACGCGAGCATTACAACCCAGTAATCACAAAGCTATTACGTGAACATGATCGATTACCGCTTGAAAAGGCCATCGAACGAAAAAGTTTCCAGCGTCAAATTCTCTTCCTCATGAATGCCATCAAACTCGAAGAGTTTGAACAATCATTCACATAAACCAAACGGGAAGAATTCATGCTGCAATTTTTTCAAGACTCATCACAGTTTATTGTTTCTGGCGCGTTGGTTGGACTACTTGTCGGTATGACAGGTGTTGGTGGCGGCTCGCTGATGACGCCTTTATTAACCATTATCTTTGGAGTTGCTCCAACAACTGCTGTCGGAACCGATTTGGCCTTTGCCGCTATCACCAAAGGGTTCGGCACTGTAGCACATCGACTGCACGGGAATGTTCGCTGGGACATCGTAAAGCTATTGTGTCTTGGTAGTATCACCACAGCCATCCTTTCTATTCTGGCACTGAAGTTTATTGGCCCTGTCTCCAAAAGCTTTAATCACTTCATCAGCTTCTCTATCGGGGTTTCAGTTTTATTAACAGCCATATCTTTACTATTTAGAGCGAAGATTTTGAAATGGGTGCAGGATAATCCTAGTCTTCTTCCTAGCGGCTCAAACCTCAAAATTGCAACCGTCGCTGTTGGCGCAGTGATTGGCATATTGGTCACAGTTTCCTCCATTGGGGCTGGTGCAATAGGAGCAACTTTGATACTCATTTTGTACCCGCATCTCAAGCCCTCACAAGTTGCTGGCACTGATATTGCTTATGCAGTTCCTCTCACCGCTCTTGCTGGTATCGGCCACTGGTGGCTCGGAAATGTTCACTTTGACTTACTGCTTGGACTTCTACTGGGATCCGTTCCAGCGATTTGGCTAGGGGCTAAGCTCTCAAGCTCACTATCCGAAAAAGCAACACGAAATACCCTCGCGGTAACACTATTTTTGGTTGGCATCAAATTGGTTGCTTCATGATTGCGCCTGATTTTTGGTCAATTCCACCAAGTGCGCTCACACCAGATGAGCTTGCCCAGAAGTCTGCCGCTTTAAAGCAACGTTTGGCTGATATTTCCACGCTCTTCTCTGATGTTCGCTTCGCAACCAGCCTAGCAGCTGAAGACATGGTCATAACGGATGCGATTACTAAAACTGGAGCCAAAATTAAGCTATTCACCTTGGCAACAGGTCGCCTTCATCAAGAGACTGTGGACATGGTTAAAACCACAGAAGGTCAATATGGCATTTCAATTGAAAAAATTTATCCAAAAGACGATGACGTACAAGCATTCATCGATCAATATGGTGTAAATGGTTTTTACGATGGTGAAGAACCCAAAAAGGCTTGCTGTGGTGCGCGCAAGATCAAACCTCTAAATGCCGCACTTCTTGGTGCTGATGCCTGGATTACGGGCCAACGACGCGAACAGTCCATCACTCGCACCGAACTCAATTTAGAAGAATTAGATGATGTAAGGGGTATCGCAAAGTTCAATCCCTTGTTTGATTGGAGCGAATCAGATATCTGGGCTCATATCAAACAAGAAAACATACCGATACATCCACTGCACCTCAAGGGCTACCCCAGCATTGGCTGCGAGCCCTGCACCCGTCAGGTCAAAAAGGGTGAGGATATTCGGGCTGGTCGCTGGTGGTGGCTGCAAAGCGATAGCAAAGAATGTGGCTTACACCTTAATAAATAATCCAAACTCAATATCAAAACTTAGTAGAAATAACTCACAGAATGTCAGAACAAAAATTGCTTGATGATCACTTAGATTGGCTTGAGGCCGAATCTATTTACATCATCCGTGAAGTGGTTGCACAGTGCTCAAACCCTGCCATGCTCTTTTCTGGCGGCAAAGACTCCATCGTGATGTTCCACTTAGCCCGCAAGGCGTTTCAATTTGGCGACCGCCCTGTAAAACTGCCGTTTCCTATTTTGCATATTGATACTGGACACAACTATCCAGAAGTAGTTGCTTATCGAGATGCTGTAGTTGAAAAGACGGGTGTAAAACTGATTGTGGGTCAGGTTGAAGACTCGATCAAAAAGGGCACTGTTCGCCTACGTAAAGAAACCGATTCCCGCAATGCTGCGCAAGCGGTAACCCTCTTAGAGGCTATTGCGGAACATGAGTTTGATGCATTAATGGGCGGCGCACGTCGTGATGAAGAAAAAGCACGCGCTAAAGAGCGTATCTTCTCCTTCCGTGATGAATTCGGTCAATGGGATCCTAAAGCACAACGCCCAGAGCTTTGGAATCTCTATAACGCCCGTATTGCCAAAGGTGAGAACATGCGCGTGTTCCCCATCTCCAACTGGACAGAGCTCGATATCTGGCAATACATCGCTCGCGAGAAATTAGAGCTGCCAAGTATTTACTACACGCATCCACGTGAAGTAATAAAGAAAAATAATTTATTAGTTCCAGTAACTGATGTAACGCCTAAAGCAGCAGGTGATATCAGCGAAATCCTAAACGTGCGTTTCCGCACTGTAGGTGATATTAGCTGCACCTGCCCCGTGTTGAGCACTGCAGCTACTCCTTTGGAGATCATTGCTGAGACCGCTATTACCGAAATTACCGAACGTGGCGCAACCCGCATGGATGACCAAACCAATGAGGCCTCGATGGAGCGCCGCAAGAAAGAAGGTTACTTCTGATGAATTCCAATCAACATCAAAACGTCGTTCGCTTCATAACCGCTGGTAGTGTAGATGATGGCAAAAGCACCTTGATTGGGCGCTTGCTCTATGACACCAAATCTATTTTGGTGGACCAATTAGAATCTCTCTCCAAAACCAAACATGCTCGCGTTACCTCCTCTGATGCAGGCGTTGATTTAGCCCTCCTTACTGATGGCTTAGAGGCTGAGCGTGAGCAAGGCATCACTATTGATGTAGCTTATCGCTACTTCTCCACCCCAAAACGTAAATTTATTGTTGCTGATGCTCCAGGCCACGAGCAATACACTCGCAACTTAGTGACTGGCGCATCTCAATCTGATGTTGCAGTCATTTTGGTTGATGCAACACGCGTTGACCTCAACACCACTCCAGCTACTTTATTGGCACAGACTAAACGTCATGCGGCGATTGTTCATTTATTAGGCCTTCGTCATGTCGTGTTTGCTGTCAATAAGATGGACTTATACGAATTTGATGAGACAGTATTTAATACCATCAAAATTGCGATTGAAGATCTGACTCAAAAAATTGGGTTGCCTAAGCCAACCTTAATTCCGATTTCTGCACTGCTAGGTGCCAACGTTGTTACTGCGAGCAACAATACACCTTGGTATAAAGGCCCCACCCTTTTAGAGTGGCTTGAGAGTCTAGACACTAGCCCTGAATCTGAAAAACTAGCACTACGCTTTCCAGTGCAATATGTAGCCCGCCAAGATGGTAGTGCTTCTGATGATTTCCGTGGCTACCTGGGAGAAATCGAGTCTGGCAGTATTCACAAAGGGCAAAAGATCAAGGTATTACCAAGCGGATCTGAAGCGACAGTTGCAGAAATTTATCTAGGTAACCGCTCGAGTAACCAGCAAAGCAATGGCAATAATGCGGTAGATTCAGCAGGGGCTGGTCAAGCAGTAGCAATTCAACTGTCTGAGGATATTGACGTATCGCGCGGTTCTTTATTTATTGGTGCCGATGACTCAAAACCGCCAGTCTTAACGAAACAACTTTCTGCGGACTTATGCTGGTTAAATAGCGAACCACTCTCGTTGAGCCGCAAATATGCTTTGCGCCATACCACTAATACTGTTGGGGCAAAAGTGAAGGGCATTCAACAAGTCCTGGATGTGCAGACCCTATCTCATGCAAGCGACGTACACGCACTGTCAGCCAATGAAATTGGGCGCGTAGATTTAATCTTGCAAAAGCCGATTGGTGCTGATCTTTTTGATCAATCCCAACGAACTGGTGCCTTTATCTTGATTGATGAAGCAACAAACCATACGGTGGCTGCAGGCATGATTCGCGAGGCGGTAGCCCAGTAAGCACTTTTACTCCATGGGCACAAAGAAAAAGCCACCCCGAAGGATGGCTTAAAAGATTTTTGGAGGTGCTACCTAAAAAATGAAACTATGGATTCATATTAAAGCCGAGCTTACTCCAGAAATTAATGAATTGCATGAATTTAGAGCTAAAAGCCCTAAATTGGTGCATTAATGGTTTTCTTTGGCGTGATTGATTGAATATTTAGGGATTTCAATCACTAAATCTTGCTTGGCCACAATGGCCTGGCAAGATAAACGAGATTGAGGATTTAAACCCCAAGCACGATCCAGCATATCTTCCTCATTCTCATCAGGGGGATTAAGGCTTTGATATCCCTCTTTCACAATGACGTGGCAGGTGGTGCAGGCGCAGACCATATCACAAGCATGCTCAATCGGAATGTCATTCTCCAACAAAGCCTCACAAATCGAAGTACCCGGAGCAACCTCTACAACTGCACCTTCAGGGCAATACTCACTATGCGGTAGTACGACGATTTGAGTCATGATTCTGTTCTATTGGTATTTAATTTGAATTCGTTTCAGGTCTTTTTTTCTTAAATCTCAGCAACATTCTTGCCAGATAAAGCCTTCTGAATGCTCGCATTCATACGTTTTTGAGCAAAGTCATCAGTCGCTTTTGCAGCATGATCCACTGCCTTACGAACAACTGAGCTATCTGTCTCTTCGTTCAAAATCTTTTGCAAAGCCGCCATCTCGCGATCAATGGCTACTTGCTCATCCGCATTGAGCAGATTACGATCGCTATCGAGGGCTGTTTGTACTGCATCGAGCAAGCGCTGTGCATTTACTTGTTCTTCACGCAAAGATCTAGATAGCAAATCCTCTTTGGCTGATGTAAAACCATCTTGCAGCATACGTGTAATTTCAGCGTCTGTAAGACCATATGAAGGTTTGATATCAATCGATGCCTTGACACCAGAACCTTGCTCAGTAGCGCTTACTGAAAGCAAGCCATCGGCATCTACCTGAAAAGTCACCCGAATACGGGCAGCACCTGCAGCCATGGCAGGTATGCCGCGCAATTCAAATCTTCCCAGTGAACGACAATCTTGCGCTAACTCACGCTCACCCTGCACCACTTGAATCGCCAAAGCAGTCTGCCCATCTTTAAAAGTGGTGAAATCCTGCGCTCTTGCAACCGGAATTGGCGTATTACGGGGAATAATCTTTTCCACCAAACCACCCATCGTTTCAATACCAAGAGATAGTGGAATGACGTCCAAGAGCAACCATTCATCATCCTTGCTTTGATTGCCTGCCAATAAGTCAGCCTGCATTGCTGCACCGAGCGCAACCACTTGATCAGGATTTAAATTATTTAAAGGCTGGGTACTAAATAACTCACCTACAGCGCGTTGCACATTTGGCATACGGGTTGAACCACCCACCATGACAACACCCTTAACATCTTCCGCCTTTAATCCCGCATCACGCAGGGCTTTTTTACAAGCGCTTAGGGTTTTAGCAACTAAGTTCTGCGTAATCTCGAAGAATTGCGCCTGACTAATGCCGACATTGACTACCGTGCCATCGGCAAGCGTCTCATGTACACGAGCCAGAGGGTTGTGACTCAATTGTTCTTTGGCATGCTTACAGGCCTGCAAGAGTGTGCGGTGGTCATGAATCGATAGCGGCGGAAGTTTTGCCTGCTCAATCACCCAACAATACAAACGATGATCAAAGTCATCACCCCCTAAGGCAGAATCACCGCCAGTAGAGAGCACCTCAAAAACTCCGCGACTCATACGCAGTATGGAGATATCAAAGGTTCCGCCACCCAGGTCATAAACTGCATACACACCTTCAGAGGCATTATCGAGTCCATAAGCAATTGCAGCCGCAGTAGGCTCATTTAACAAACGAAGCACCTCAACACCCGCTAATTTCGCAGCATCTTTTGTTGCCTGGCGCTGTGCATCATCAAAGTAAGCAGGAACTGTAATTACTGCCCCAACGATTTCATCAGAGACTGAGTCCTCTGCCAATTGACGTAAGCGCGCTAATATTTCTGCAGAAACTTCAATCGGGCTCCTATCACCAGCAACTGTTCTCAGCTTAAGCATGCCCGGTTGATCAACAAAGTCATAAGGAGTATTTTCAATATGCTGGACGTCAGCTAACCCTCGACCCATGAAGCGTTTGACCGAAACAATTGTATTTTTTGGGTCAAGCACTAGGCTCTCAAGAGCCTCAAAGCCAGCCTGAGTTCTGCCATTAGGCAAATAACGAATGACAGAAGGAAGTAGTTCGCGCCCTTGTGCATCAGCAAGCACTTTAGGCAACGCATCACGCACTATAGCCACCAAAGAATTAGTCGTACCCAAATCAATGCCCACGGCAATGCGGCGCTGATGAGGTGCTAGCGATTTACCGGGTTCAGAGATTTGTAATAAGGCCATAAGAAATAGAGTTTAGCTTGGATATGAACTAGATTAGAGCCGCAATAGTGTCATCAAGCTCAATCGCAAACTTATCGATAAACAGCAAGCCGCGCAATAATTCTGCAGCACGCTCATAATTTTTGGCGCCATCGATAGCTTGAGCAATTTCAGTAAGGGCGTCTTCTTTGGACCGCTCAACCTCAGTCATTAAAGACTCTAGAGCGGGTAAATCCTCTGCCTGCTCATCCAAACTCTCACGCCACTCCATTTGCTTCATGAGAAAAGCAGCAGGCATGGCGGTATTGGTTTCCAAATTAGCGTCAACACCATGAAGCTTACATAAATATAAGCCACGTTGAATAGGGTTCTTGAGCGTCTGGAACGCAGTGTTAGCCAAGGTAGCCATTTGCATCGCTAAGCGTTGGTCTACATCGCTACCGCGAGCGTGGCGATCGGGATGCACTTCCTTCTGAATCGCTAGGTATGCCTGATCTAGAGCAGGCAAATCGATTTTGAATTGCTGATTTAGTCCAAAGAAACGGAAGTAATCGTCAGACGCGGAAGGATTCGCCACAACCACACTCATCTTTTACGTTTGGATTTTGAAACTTAAACCCCTCGTTCAAACCCTCACGCACAAAGTCTAGCTCGGTACCATCTAAGTAAGCCAAGCTCTTTGGATCTACAAACACCTTGACACCATTGGACTCAAATACTTGATCCTCAGCCGCAGGCTCATCTACGTACTCCAACTGATACGCCAAACCAGAGCAACCGGTAGTGCGAACGCCCAAGCGCAAACCACAACCCTTGCCGCGCTTTTCTAGATTGCGGTTAACGTGTTTCGCCGCTTTTTCAGTAAGGGTAATTGCCATAGTTTTGATTCTTCTTATTTACTTCGTCTGCTTTATTTAGCTGGATGCTTCTCTTTGTAGTCGGCAACAGCTGCCTTAATAGCATCTTCTGCCAAGATAGAGCAGTGAATTTTTACTGGTGGCAAAGCTAGCTCTTCAGCAATCAGTGAGTTCTTAATCTCAAGCGCTTGATCCAAGGTTTTACCCTTAACCCACTCGGTTACCAATGAGGATGAGGCGATCGCAGAGCCACAGCCATAAGTCTTGAACTTAGCGTCTTCAATCACGCCTTGATCGTTCACGCGAATCTGTAACTTCATCACGTCGCCGCAAGCTGGCGCGCCAACCATGCCGGTACCTACGCTGTCATCACCCTTTTCAAAAGAGCCAACGTTACGGGGATTTTCATAATGGTCAATGACCTTTTCGCTATATGCCATGCTATGTCCTCTTTATTTCTATATTTTTTCTATATTCTTTTTAGTGTGCTGCCCACTGAATCGTGCTGAGATCGATTCCATCCTTGTACATTTCCCACAGCGGGGATAACTCTCGCAATTTGGCAATCTTATCTTTCACCAACTTAATCGTGAAATCCACTTCTTCTTCCGTTGTGAAACGTCCTAATGTGAAACGAATCGAGCTGTGGGCCAACTCGTCGTTACGGCCTAAGGCACGTAATACATAAGACGGCTCTAAGGAAGCTGAAGTGCATGCTGAGCCAGATGAGATAGCCAAATCTTTCAAGGCCATCAACATAGATTCGCCTTCAACATAGTTAAAGCTGATGTTCAGGTTATGGGGAACACGATGGTCCATGTCGCCATTGACATAAACCTCTTCAATGTCTTTCAAGCCATTTAATAAGCGATCACGCAATGCACGGATTCGCTTGTTCTCTTCTGCCATATCAATACGAGCAATACGGAAAGCCTCGCCCATACCAACGATTTGGTGAACCGCTAAGGTACCAGAACGCATACCGCGCTCATGCCCACCGCCATGAATCTGCGCCTCAATACGAATACGTGGCTTACGACGCACAAACAAAGCGCCGATACCTTTTGGACCATAGGTTTTATGAGCAGAAAAACTCATCAGATCTACTTTGATCTTTTCTAAATCAATTTCAACCTTGCCCGTTGCTTGTGCTGCATCCACATGAAAGATCACACCGCGCGACCGACATAGATCGCCAATCACAGGAATATCTTGTACAACTCCAATTTCATTATTAACATACATTACTGATGCCAAAATTGTGCCAGGCTTCATTGCCGCTTCGAGCTGCGCAAAATCAATTAAGCCATTGGGCAATACATCCAAGTAAGTGACTTCATAACCCTCTCGCTCTAATTCACGACAGGTATCTAAAGTGGCCTTATGCTCAGTCTTGACAGTAATAATATGGTTGCCGCGATCTTTGTAGAAATGCGCAGCACCTTTTAGTGCCAAATTAATACTTTCAGTAGCGCCGCTGGTGAAGACGATCTCTCTTGGATCAGCGTGCACCAACTGAGCAACCTCTGAACGCGCCCACTCAACCGCTTCTTCAGCAGCCCAGCCATAAGCATGACTGCGTGAGGCAGCGTTACCAAACTGCTCACGCAAGTAGGGCAACATTTTGTCAACCACACGAGGATCAATCGGCGTCGTGGCGGAATAGTCCATATACACAGGGAAGTGTTTAGGACTAAACATCGGTACCGGTTGTTGCGGAAGATCTTGTGGTGCGTTCATGGTTTATTTACTAGTTATTGTTACTGTTATTAGCTTTGTCGCGCCAAGTTGAATACGGAATTCACCAAGGGGGTCTTAGGGGCGATTTCTTTTTTTGCCGCAAGCACAGGTGCAGGCTTATCTGCTTTAGCAGATTCAACTTTGATTTTTTTCGGACGCATATCTTGAATGACAATGCCTCGTCCTTCTTGCTGTTGAACCAAATCTTTTAAGCTTACTGAGCTGAGATACTCAACCATTTTGGAATTGAGATTGCTCCAGAGATCATGAGTCATACAACGGCCATGATTCTCTTCATCGGTATGACAGTTTCCTTTGCCGCCGCATTGGGTTGCATCAAGAGGCTCGTCAACAGCAACAATGATGTCGGCAACGCTTACTTCGGAGGATGGTCGCGCTAAGGCGTAACCGCCGCCAGGGCCACGAGTACTCTCCACAATATTGAAGCGCCGCAATTTACCGAACAGCTGCTCGAGGTAAGAAAGTGAAATCTTTTGTCTTTGGCTAATTCCGGCCAAAGTTACGGGGCCATGCGTCTCGCGCAGGGCCAAATCAATCATTGCGGTTACTGCAAAACGACCTTTGGTTGTAAGTCTCATATGTCACCTTGGTAATGGATTGTTATGGACAGCTAACAGTCGGGCGGGTAATACCCGACCATTCCACTCAACTTTAACATATTCCCCAGCAATCTGCTCGGGAATTATCCCAAAAATCCCTCTCATAAACCAGGAAATAGTGGATGAATACTTAAACCGAGTCTCTGGACCTTGCCCCAAAGGCCATTTCTTTGACCTTAGTAAGCCTATCTCGGGTGCTGGCAGCCTTTTCAAACTCCAGATTCTTCGCTTCAGCGTTCATTTGCTTCTCAAGACGCTTAATTTCTGCGGCCAGGTCCTTCTCACCCATATCCTCATAGCGAGCACGCTCTTGCTCAACCTGCATCTCCTGACGCTTCTCTTTGACGTCATAGACACCATCAATAATGTCCTTGATGCGCTTTTGAACCCCTTTAGGCTCAATACCATGTTGCTTATTAAAGGCGATTTGTTTGGCACGACGCCTTTCCGTCTCCCCCATTGCTCTGCGCATGGAATCCGTGATCTTATCGGCGTACAGAATCGCTTTTCCTCGGACGTTTCGAGCAGCTCGGCCAATCGTCTGAATCAAGCTGCGCTCAGAGCGCAAGAAGCCCTCCTTATCAGCATCCAAAATGGCAACCAACGAAACCTCGGGGATATCTAAACCTTCGCGTAACAAATTAATACCAACCAATACATCAAAGACACCTAAACGTAAGTCGCGCAAAATTTCTACACGTTCTACCGTATCGATATCAGAATGTACATAACGCACTTTGACGCCATTATCCGAAAGGTAGTCCGTTAATTGCTCAGCCATGCGTTTAGTTAGCACAGTTACCAATACGCGCTCACCTACTTTGACGCGCGCATGAATTTGATCGAGCAAATCATCAACCTGTGTGCTTGCAGGCAAGACTTCAATTTCTGGATCGACTAACCCTGTTGGTCTAGCTACTTGTTCAATAACCTGACCTTGATGAGCGTTCTCGTAATCAGCAGGCGTTGCGGAAACAAAAATGGTTTGACGCATCTTGGTTTCGAACTCAGCAAACTTCAATGGACGGTTATCCATCGCAGAAGGCAAACGGAAACCGAATTCCACTAAGGTATGTTTGCGGGATTTATCGCCGTTGTACATTGCATTGAGCTGCCCAATTAAGACGTGGCTTTCATCAAGGAACATCAAGGCATCATTGGGCAAATAGTCCACTAGCGTAGGGGGTGCTTCGCCAGGTGCGGCACCAGAGAGATGGCGCGAGTAGTTCTCGATCCCTTTGCAAAAACCTAATTCATTCAGCATTTCCAGATCAAAACGGGTGCGCTGTTCAAGGCGCTGCGCTTCGACTAGCTTGCCGTCTTTAACAAACTCGTCTAAGCGAGTACGCAATTCTGTTTTGATGGTTTCAATTGCTTTAAGAACAGTGTCGCGCGGTGTAACGTAGTGCGAACTTGGATAGACGGTAAAACGTGGAATCTTTTGACGAATTTTCCCGGTTAGCGGATCGAAGAATTGCAAGCTTTCAATGACATCATCAAATAACTCAACGCGTACTGCCAGCTCATTATGTTCAGCAGGGAAAATATCAATGGTGTCGCCGCGCACTCTAAATACGCCGCGTTTGAAATCCATTTCGTTACGGTCATATTGCATAGCGATCAGTCGCGTCAAAATATCGCGCTGACTCATCTTGTCCCCAGGACGTAATGTCATCACCATGCTGTGATAGTCGCCAGGGTTACCGATGCCGTAAATTGCAGAGACCGTTGCAACAATAATGACGTCACGACGCTCTAAAAGACTCTTAGTGGCTGACAAACGCATTTGCTCGATGTGCTCATTAATCGAGGAATCTTTTTCAATAAAAAGATCGCGCTGAGGAACATAAGCCTCAGGTTGGTAATAGTCGTAGTAACTAACAAAGTACTCCACGGCGTTTTTTGGAAAAAACTCCCTAAATTCGCTATAAAGCTGAGCCGCCAAGGTCTTATTAGGGGCAAAAATGATGGCTGGGCGACCCGTTCTGGCGATGACATTCGCCATCGTGAAGGTCTTTCCGGATCCCGTAACTCCTAAAAGCGTCTGGAAGGTCAATCCGTCCTCAATACCCTCCACCAGGGCATCAATTGCCTGAGGTTGGTCCCCAGCAGGCGGAAACGGCTGGTACAGCTGATAAGGGGAGTCCGGGAAGGTAACAAATTTGGCTGGGTCCAGGTCGTGACCAGCATCCCCCAAGGGATCGGCCACAGGGCTTTTATCGACCACTTTTACTTCGGTTTTTGATCCAGTTTTCGGTAACTTAGGGGGCATCTCGGCTATCATTTCACCTGTGAGATTTCTTCACAGCGAATTTTGTACAAACATTGATTTTGCCGTTTTTCTTAGGAAATAGTTGATTCTGGCCTCAAAAACCGACAATTAAACTGAATTTAACGTCAATTAAGAACAAAACCACCCTATAACCTTCAATTTCAAGCACAAATGACCCTGTTTGCCTCAGTTCAATTAGCCCCTAAAGATCCTATTTTTGGCCTCACCGAAGCCTATGTTGCAGACCAACGTGCTGACAAAGTGAATTTGGGTGTTGGCGTGTACTACACCGACGATGGCAAGGTTCCTCTCTTAAAAGCAGTGATTAAGGCTGAAGAGGCAATTGTTGCGAAGCACTCACCACGCAGCTACATTCCAATCGAAGGTCCAAACCCTTACAACAGTGCAGTGCAAAATTTATTGTTTGGGGCTGACTCTGCACTCATTAAAGATGGTCGCGTTGTTACTGCTGAATGTCTTGGCGGTACAGGCGCTTTGCGGGTTGGCGCTGACTTCATTAAACGTCTCAACTTAAATGCGCCATGCGCAATCAGCAATCCAACCTGGGAAAACCACCGCGGTATTTTTGAATCTGCTGGTTTTGAAGTGGTTGAGTACACCTACTTTGACGGCAAAACTCGCGGCGTTGATTTTGATGGCATGGTGAAGTCTTTAGAGTCCTTCCCAAAGAACACTACTGTGTTGCTACACGCTTGCTGCCATAACCCAACTGGTGCCGACATTACTGAAGCACAATGGCGTCAAGTCATCGATATCTGCAAGAATAAAGGCCTCATCCCTTTCTTGGATATGGCTTACCAAGGCTTTGCCGCTGGGATTGAGCAAGATGGTATTGCAGTGCGTCTCTTCGCTGAATCAGGCATGTCTTTCTTTGTATCTAGCTCTTTCTCCAAGTCTTTTTCACTCTATGGTGAGCGTGTTGGCGCCCTGTCAATCGTGACGCAAAGTAAAGATGAATCCACTCGCGTGCTTTCTCAATTGAAGCGTGTGATTCGCACAAACTACTCCAACCCTCCAACCCATGGCGCTGCGATTGCCGCTGCGGTTTTGAATTCACCAGAATTACGTCAGCTCTGGGAAGATGAGTTGGCAGAAATGCGTGATCGCATTAAAGCCATGCGTCATGGTCTCGTGGAAAAACTCGCTGCTGCTGGTGTGAAGCAAGATTTTACTTTTATCGAAAAGCAGCGTGGCATGTTTTCTTACTCAGGTTTAACAGCTGAGCAAGTAGAGCGCTTACAGAAAGAAGATGGCATTTATGCACTCTCTACTGGACGCATTTGTGTCGCAGCACTCAATACTAAAAATATTGATAAAGTAGCAAAAGCAATCGCCCGCGTATTGTCTTAAGCAAGTGCAATAGGCGTATACACTGAATTACCGGAGGTACCATGCTATATCAGTTACACGAATTTCAAAAAGCCTTACTTCAACCAGTTAGTTCATGGGCACGAGCCGCTTCTGAAGCTTTTATTAATGCAGCGAACCCTGCCTCCAAGGTTCCGGGATCAGATAGATTAGCCGCCAGCTATGAGCTCCTCTATCGCTTAGGTAAAAACTACAAGAAGCCAGAATTTGGCATTCGTTCAGTGATAGCACATGGAAAAGAAGTGGCTATTCACGAAAGAACTACGCTTGCAAAACCATTTTGCAATTTGGTGCGCTTCAAGCGCTTCTCTGATGATGTTGAAGTCATCAAGAAACTGAAGGAAGATCCGGTCGTATTAATTGTTGCTCCATTATCTGGACACCACTCAACCTTATTGCGCGACACTGTACGCACACTCTTACAGGACCATAAGGTCTACATCACCGACTGGATTGATGCACGTTTGGTGCCATTAGAAGATGGCGAGTTTGGTCTTGATGACTATGTACACTATGTTCAAGAGTTCATTCGCACCATTGGTGCAAAAGACTTACACGTGATCTCTGTTTGCCAACCTACCGTTCCGACATTGGGCGCAATCTCATTGATGGCATCAGCAGGCGAAGCAACTCCAGCATCCATGATCATGATGGGCGGCCCAATTGATGCACGTAAATCTCCAACTGCAGTTAATAACTTAGCCGACCAAAAGTCTTATGAGTGGTTTGAGAGTCATGTAATTTATAGCGTACCGCCTACTTACCCTGGCGCTGGTCGCAAAGTTTATCCAGGCTTCTTGCAACACACTGGGTTCATTGCAATGAACCCGCAGAACCATTTGCAATCTCACTGGGATTATTTCCAGAATCTAGTGCGCGGTGACGAGCAAGATGCTGAAGCACATATTCGCTTCTATGATGAGTACAACGCCGTTCTGGATCTGGACTCTAAGTTCTACTTGGATACTATTAAAACTGTATTCCAAGACTACGCATTACCGAATGGCACCTGGAAAGTTGCCGGGGAGCTCGTTAAACCACAGGATATTAAAAAGACTGCGCTTCTGACTGTTGAAGGTGAGCTGGATGATATCTCTGGAAGTGGTCAAACACGTTCAGCCCATGCTTTATGCGCTGGAATTCCAAAAGAAAATAAAGACCATTATGAGGTTGCTGGTGCTGGTCACTACGGCATCTTTTCGGGTCGACGTTGGCGTGAGAAGGTCTATCCAAAAATTAAAACGTTCATTCGCGAACATCAGAACACGAAGAAAACTGCGACACGGACTACCAAGTCTGCATAAATTAAGGGCTCTTCGGAGCCTTTAATTTTGCGAAGATCTCTACCAGTGATTTCATGAGCCAAACAAAAAACCTCATCGATCAACTTGAGGGTATTCTGCCGCAAACTCAATGCACTAAGTGCGGCTACCCAGATTGCCGTGGGTATGCCAAGGCAATGGCAACTGGCGATGTGCCGCCTAATCGCTGCCCTCCTGGTGGCGTTGAGGGGATTGCGCGACTAAGTAAGATCCTGACGCCTATCTACCCACAAGACGCCTTTGAGCTTCACCCCACTATTGACCCAAATTGCGGCATTGAGCGTCCGCGCCCAGTAGCTTTCATCGACCCTCAGAAATGCATCGGCTGTACGCTGTGCATCCAGGCGTGCCCCGTAGATGCAATCGTCGGCGCCTCCAAGCAAATGCATGTGGTACTAACAGAATGGTGCACGGGCTGCGATCTCTGCATTCCTCCATGTCCTGTCGATTGCATCAGCATGATTGAAGTCACTGGCAAGAAAACTGGTTGGGATGCTTGGACCCAAGAGTTAGCAGATATTTCCCGCAAGCGGTATCACGATCGCGAACAACGGCTTGATAGAGAGCAAAAAGACAATGATGAACGCCTGGCGAAAAAGGCTGCGACTAAATTAGCAGTAGTGAATGCGGAAAATCCATCTTCTGCAGACGAGCTAAAAGAGCAAGAGCGCAAACGAGCCATTATTGCAGCAGCCATTGCCCGCGCCCAACAAAAGAAATGATGAATCTAGAAAAGCGTCGTGCTTTTTTTGAGCAGCTCAAAGCTAATAATCCCAAACCAAAAACAGAGCTGGAATATAGCTCGCCATTCGAGCTATTAATTGCCGTATTGTTATCCGCGCAAGCAACTGATGTATCGGTCAACAAAGGAACACGCAAGCTCTATAAGGTTGCCAATACTCCGCAAGCCCTCCTAGATCTTGGTGAAGAAGGAGTGAGGCCGTACATTCAGCATATTGGATTATTTAATTCCAAAGGAAAACATATTCAGGAGACTTGCCGGCTTCTCCTGGAAAAACATGGTGGCGAAGTACCGCAAACCCGCGAAGAATTAGAAGCTCTACCCGGCGTAGGCAGAAAAACTGCGAACGTCATTCTCAATACCGCCTTTGGTCAGCCGACTATCGCCGTTGATACACATATCTTCAGAGTCTCCAACCGAACCGGCTTAGCGCCTGGCAAGGACGTCTTGAAGGTCGAGGAGCAGCTACTCAAGCGTGTACCAAAAGAGTATCTGCATGATGCCCATCATTGGCTTATTTTGCACGGTAGATACACCTGCAAAGCCCGCAATCCAGATTGTGCACAATGCATAGTAGAGCCTCTATGTGGCTTCAAACAAAAGACAGGCAAAGGAAAAGTTCGTGGCGATATTTAACCCAACTCGAGAGGAAGTGCGTCGTTTTTTCTGCGACACCTGGAAAAAGAAAATAGAAAACCATATTCTCGATCCCATGGAGACGATTGCAAGTGACTGGATGGTAGAGCATCCGGAATACCACGAGCTCCTTGCTGATCCTGAAGGTGCCCTAGGGCAAGACTACACTCCTGAACGCGGTGAAACAAATCCCTTCTTGCATTTATCAATGCACCTTTCGATCAGCGAACAGATATCCATCAATCAACCACCCGGCATTAAAGAGATCGCAGACAAACTCTCACAAAAACTGGGCTCAATGCACGAAGCACAACATGCGATGATGGAATGCCTAGGACAGGTGATGTGGGAGGCGCAGCGAGAAGGCCAACCACTCAATCCCGAGAAGTATTTAGAGGCCCTTAAAAAGCTAACTTAAGCAAGCTTAGCAATGGCAGCTTTAATTCCTGTCGGTAATTCTTGAGTCTTTATTCTTCTGGCTTCTAATGTAGATTCTTTTGTTTCTTGAGTCTTTTTAGACCAAGCTGACCCAGGAAAAAAAGCATCGTCCTTAAATCTTGGGATGACATGCCAATGAATGTGAGGAACCATGTTCCCCAGGGCAGCAATATTTACCTTATCAGGATGCATCACATGGCGCACCGCTTCTTCAACGGCAAATACCAAAGTCATGATGTGCTCACGCTCTCCATAGGTGAGGTCAGTCATTTCGGCCACATGGCGATTCCAGATCACCCTACAGAAACCAGGCAGATCGGGATCATTCACCATGATGACTCGACAGTCATCACCGCGCCAAATAAGCTGCCCCTCTTCAGGCTTGAGTTCTTCTTTACAGAGTACGCAATTAGTCATGGGAAGAATGTAAACGAAAACGGCATCTAAGTCACCCTTGTGGGGTAATTTAGATGCCGCGGCAGTATTGGTATGTTACTGCTTACTACGCACTACTTAGGGATTTTTTAGTGGAACTGCTCTTCTTCAGTAGAACCAGTCAAAGCTGTCACAGAAGACTTGCCACCTTGAATAACAGTCGTTACGTCGTCGAAGTAACCAGTACCAACTTCTTGCTGATGTGAAACGAAGGTGTAACCACGGTCACGAGCAGCGAATTCTGGCTCTTGTACTTTCTCAACATAAGCAGTCATACCACGCTTAGAGTAGTCTTGCGCCAAGTCATACATGTTGTACCACATAGAGTGAATACCAGCGAGAGTAATGAACTGATACTTGTAACCCATTGCACCCAGTTCACGTTGGAACTTAGCAATAGTTGCATCGTCCAAGTTTTTCTTCCAGTTGAAAGAAGGTGAGCAGTTGTAAGCCAACATCTTGCCTGGGAACTTCGCACGAATTGCCTCAGCGAACTGACGAGCAAACTCGAGGTCAGGCGTACCAGTTTCACACCAAACCATATCAGCGTATTCAGCGTATGCCAAACCACGGGAAATCGCTTGATCCAAGCCTTTGCGAGTCTTGTAGAAGCCTTCTGCAGTGCGCTCACCAGTCAAGAATGGCTTGTCGTTTGCGTCATAGTCTGAAGTTAACAAATCAGCAGCTTCAGCATCGGTACGTGCCAAGATAATTGTTGGAACACCCATTACGTCAGCGGCTAAACGGGCTGCGATTAATTTTTGTACTGACTCAGTAGTTGGCAGCAATACCTTTCCACCTAAGTGACCACATTTCTTAACAGAAGAAAGTTGGTCCTCAAAGTGAACGCCGGCAGCGCCTTGCTTAATGAGTGCTTTTGCTAACTCAAATGCATTCAACACACCACCAAAGCCTGCTTCGGCATCAGCAACGATTGGAGCATAGTAGTCGATGTAACCCGCATCACCAGGGTTAATACCTTTTTCGGTTTGGATCTCATCCGCACGTTGAAATGAGTTGTTAATGCGTTCAACCATTTTAGGCACTGAATCAACTGGATACAGAGATTGATCTGGGTACATAGCTGCATAAGAGTTACCGTCAGCAGCTACTTGCCAACCAGATAAGTAGATTGCTTGAATGCCAGCTTTAACTTGCTGCATTGCTTGACCACCAGTTAACGCACCTAAGCAATTTACATAGGCTTCGTTATTCACTAGATCCCATAATTTTTCGGCGCCATGCTTTGCCAAAGTGTGCTCAATCTTCAATGAGCCGCGAAGGCGCACAACGTCCTCTGCTGTATAACCACGCTTAATACCTTTCCAACGTGGATTAGTATCCCAATCCTTTTGAATTGCTGCAATTTCAGCTTTGCGATCTGCCATGTTTTTCTCCCTAAGTTAAACAAGTACTTCAAAATTTGAGGACCTTTAAGACCCATTCAAGTCTTATGTCTTATATAAGAGTTTAGCTATTTCAAAAATGCAGGCAAGCTAAATTTGAGTTATTTATAAAAATATATAACTATTTAAATTCAATAGCTTATAGGTATATTTTCACAATGTGAAATGAATATTCACTGTTTGATATAAAACTGGAGATTACTTATTGCGCTGCATTTTACGCAGCGTAATGACATTTCATATTATGAAAATATTTCAGGATTGCTCAAGCTGATTTGGGCGTAGTACCCGCCGACACCTTCAATACCGTTGGAATAATCATCAACTGAAATAGCGAAATACCAAGAAATAATGCTTTCGGAATACCTGCATCCATAAAGAAACCGAAGATGAATGGACCAACTGCAGCCCCCAAATCAATACCAGAGTAGACAATTCCATAGACGCGCCCTGCAACCCCTTTAGGCGTTACTGTCTTCACCAACAGATCACGTGAGGGAGCGACAACGCCATAACCAAAACCCAATCCAATAAATAGAAATGGAATGAGACTTGGTGAAATAAATCCAGTGGCCAACAACAAACACAACACGATTGTTATAGATAAGCAAGAAGAAACAATACGTTCGGGCACTTGTAACTTTGCAGCCAGATAACCACCAAATAAAACACCAACAGCACTACCCAGCGCCAATAAAGTGATGTAATAACTTCCCACGTCTAAAGGCACTTGGTAGATCGCAAACAATGCGCTCGGAGCAAACGATTGCAGACTTGAAGTAGATGCCATGCTGAAGAAAAAGAAAACCCAGCATAACCAAACGGCAGTTAATTTCAGAAACGCAAAAGGGCTCTCTGGAGTAGCGTTAGGATTTGCAGCTTTAGAGCTTGCCTGGGTTTGCTCATGGCGCTCTTTAACGTCGTCGAGTAGATAGCTTCTATTAAGCCAAAGAACCGCCAAAATACATACCTCCAATAGCGCCGCCGAAAGGAAGGCTATGCGCCAATCACTCAATTGAGCAATAGCAACCATAAAGGCTGGCGCTGCGGCCCAACCTAAATAACCGGTCACACCATGCATTGAGTAGGCATAAGGAAGATTAGGTGGCGAGACTTTGTGATTGATGAGTGTGTAGTCTACAGGGTGAAAAATACCATTGCCACACCCAGCAATCACTGCGCCCATCAAGAGCATGGCATAACCATTGCTTTGTGAATACACAAGAGCCGCAAGAGCAAGCAAACCAACCCCGGAGAACAACACAGGTCTTGCACCGATACGATCTACGATAAATCCAGACGCAGCCTGAGCAACACATGACACCACAAAGAAAACTGACATCAACAAACCAAGCTCGGCATAACTCAAAGCAAAAGCATCCTTCAACCATGGAAACATGGGAGGGAGTACTAAATGAAAGAAATGGGAGCTGCCGTGAGCTAGGCTAATGAGACCAATAACCCGGACATCACTGGCACGCCTACTAAGCGCAACAGTCATGTACCGAGTTTACTGGTGCAGGATTATTCCTGCTGAACTTCTTGAGGTTCCGCTTAGTGAACCTGACGCGTAAAGCTAAAGTCGCCTTTTTTATCTACGTCAACAGGCACCACATCCTTGGGGCCAAACTTTCCTTCCAAAATCATCTTGGAAACGGGGTTTTCAATATGTTGCTGAATAGCGCGCTTAAGCGGTCTTGCTCCAAAGACAGGATCAAAACCCACCTCAGCGATCTTGCTAAGAGCGGCATCACTTACCTCCAGCTGCATATCGACTTTTGCCAGACGCTCTGACAAGTTCTTCAGCAGGATCTTAGCGATATTAGCGATATTGCCTTTATCAAGACCATGGAAGACAACGATTTCATCAATGCGATTTAAGAATTCAGGGCGGAAATGATTCTTCAACTCTTCAAATACCGCCTCCTTAATTTCTGCCTGCTTCTTATCGGCCATTGACTGAATCAAATGTGAACCAATATTGCTAGTCATCACGATGACGGTGTTCTTAAAGTCTACAGTGCGACCTTGACCATCGGTCAAACGGCCATCATCGAGCACTTGTAAGAGTACGTTAAAAACATCTGGATGCGCCTTCTCAATCTCATCGAACAAAATCACGCTATAAGGATGACGACGAACTTGCTCCGTCAAATAACCACCCTCCTCGTAGCCAACATAGCCAGGAGGCGCACCGATGAGACGTGCAACACTGTGCTTCTCCATAAACTCACTCATATCAATACGAATGAGATGATCCTCACTATCAAACAAGAAGCCAGCAAGCGCCTTACAGAGCTCTGTCTTACCAACACCAGTAGGCCCCAGGAACAAGAATGAGCCATAAGGACGATTCTCTTCCGCTAAACCGGCGCGGGAACGGCGGATTGCATCCGATACCGCAGTAATAGCTTCTTCTTGACCCACAACCCGCTTATGCAATAACTCTTCCATCTTCAGTAGCTTGTCGCGCTCGCCCTGCATCATCTTAGACACTGGAATACCAGTAGCACGAGAAACGACTTCAGCGATTTCTTCTGCGCCCACTTGGGTACGCAGCAATTTATTTTTCACTACGCCATCTTTATCGCCCTTGGCTTCTGCAGCCGCAGCAGATTTGAGCTTAGCTTCGAGCTCAGGTAATTTGCCATATTGCAACTCAGCAACTTTTTCCAGCTTACCTTCGCGTTGAAGTTTGGCAATTTCCGCTTTTACTTTCTCAATCTCTTCTTTCAGGGTGGCCGCGCCAAGTACAGCGCCTTTCTCTGCCTTCCAGATTTCCTCAAGATCGGCATACTCAGCACCAAGGCGCTTAATCTCTTCCTCAATCAGGGCTAGGCGTTTTTGGGATGCTTCGTCTTTTTCTTTCTTAACGGCTTCACGTTCGATTTTCAATTGAATCAAACGACGATCGAGCTTATCCATGACCTCCGGCTTGGAATCAATCTCCATGCGGATACGTGAACCTGCCTCATCAATCAGATCAATTGCTTTGTCTGGTAAAAAACGATCGGTGATGTAACGGTGCGATAACTCTGCAGCAGCCACGATTGCAGGATCAGTAATTTCAATACCGTGGTGTAGCTCATAACGCTCTTGTAGACCACGCAAGATTGCAATAGTTGCTTCAACGCTTGGCTCTTCCACCATGACTTTTTGGAAACGACGCTCAAGCGCTGGATCTTTTTCAATGTACTTACGGTACTCGTCCAAAGTCGTTGCACCAATGCAATGTAATTCACCGCGTGCGAGTGCTGGCTTGAGCATATTGCCGGCATCCATCGCGCCATCACCTTTACCTGCGCCAACCATCGTATGAATCTCATCGATAAAGATAATAGTTTGACCTTCATCTTTAGCAACATCACTCAGAACCGCCTTAAGGCGCTCTTCAAATTCACCGCGATACTTGGCTCCAGCCAATAACAAAGCCATATCCAGCACCAAGACACGCTTATTCTTTAAGGTCTCAGGCACTTCACCGTTCACAATACGCTGCGCCAAACCTTCTACGATTGCAGTCTTACCGACGCCTGGCTCACCAATGAGCACGGGATTATTCTTACCGCGACGCTGCAAGATCTGAATGGTGCGACGAATCTCGTCATCACGGCCAATAACGGGATCAAGCTTACCGATACGAGCACGCTCAGTTAAATCGACTGTGTATTTCTTTAGGGCCTCACGTTGACCCTCGGCATCTGCACTATTCACTGACTCTCCTCCGCGCACTAAATCAATAGCCGCTTCTAACGATTTACGATTTAATCCATTCTCACGAGCAACCTTGCCTAATTCGCCCTTATCATCAGCTACCACCAACAAAAATAATTCACCAGCAATAAATTGATCGTTGCGTTTATTGGCCTCTTTTTCACATAAGTTCAGCCAATTACTTAAATCACGACCGACTTGAACTTCCCCGCTAGTGCCCTGCACTTCAGGAAGGTTGCCAATAATCTTCTCAACACCCTTTTCTAGGCCGGCGATATTCACACCTGCGCGAGTTAGCAAACTCTTTGCGCCCCCATCCGAGTCACGCAACATTGCCAACAACACGTGGGCTGGCTCGATATATTGATTGTCTTTAGCTAAAGCGATGCTTTGAGCCTCGCTAAGAGCCTCTTGAAATTTGGTTGTTAATTTATCTATTCTCATTCTTATATCCTATCTACTTCATCTGCTTTTTATCAATTTCTATCTATAGAATATAAGGGCAATGTTGCCAATTTCAAGGGTTTTTAAGCCCTTTTTAACGCTAATTTGACCTATTTTGACCTGGCTTGTTTACCTTCTTGAGTGCGCTGATGGCACCTACTATGCCGGCATTACCAATCGTCTGGAGCATCGTCTAGAAGCCCATAACTCTGGGCAAGGTGCGCGTTATACAAGAGCGCGTAGACCGGTCATTCTTCTTGCCACCCAAGAACACCCGAACCGCTCAGAAGCCTCTAAGGCTGAGGCTAGATTAAAAGGTTTACCCAGAGACCAAAAACTGGGGTTTTTCAGCCTTAGTTAACTTAGTTAATCTACCAAACAAAAACCACCCAGGAGGGTGGTTTGAAGAATATTAAAAGGCATCCTTTAAACGTTCTAGCGCAAACATTTCTCTCAAGTGAAGCGTTTGGTAGGCAACTCGCTCTTTGAGCAAGCCGGTAATGGTTTCTTTATCTGGTGAGTAATAGCGCATTACGTCAGACTGAAGACTGTATGTTGGCCAATTTGCTTGCCCAGGAACATTAGGATTACCAGTCTTTGCAAATGCCGCCCAACTGGCTGACATTTTTTCCGACATTGCAATATCTTGCGGATCATTTTTATTGGTGATGGGGTACCAATATTTAGACCACACACTCTTTTCCTTTAGTTCTGCAGTCGCTTTTTCAATTAAAGCACATTGATCCGCACCAGATTCAGGCTTGCTTGGTGCCTGCGGCATCAGACCATAACTACCGAACACATAACTAATCTCAAAGGTATGCGGCACACCAGGATAGGCAGGCCTGATATTGCTTGTTAAATAATCAAAGTAGTAGGCATATCCAGGGGCGATTCCATTCATACTGTCCGCCAACAATTTCGTACTACCGCGATAAAGCAGGTCGCCCATAATGTCAGATGACTCTATACATTTATCCCGCACTCTTGAATACAGCTTTTGAATATTCTTGGGATTCTCATGTAACTTTTTAGCAAGAACATCCAGTGCAGGTTGACTGGGAACTAAAAAACTGGAATCCCAAGAGTTGGTGCCAATCATGAATGGCACTTTGGCCTGCTTACCTGCAGCAAACAATGGAACAGGGTCCCCTTTGAGGATTTGACCATCAACAAAAGGTCCCCCAAACTCGTCCTTTTCAAAATCTGCGCCAGTCAAAATCAACTTATCTGTGGGAAGACTGCGGAGCTCTTTCATCGTCTTCACGCCAAGCGCTGCCATGTATTTAGCATCGATATCGACCTGCGGAGTCATCCCCAAGTGTTTCTGGGTCAAACCACGTAATGGACTTTGTTGGGCGCTTTCTGCAATCGCTCTATGAAACAGCCCTCTAGCTGCATCGGAAACCATTAACCAAGTAACGCTACGTCCCCCAGCAGACTCGCCGAAGATAGTAACGTTATTGGGGTCCCCGCCAAATGCTGCAATATTCTTTTTGACCCACTTCAAAACTGCAATTTGATCCATGGTGCCGTAGTTCCCAACAGGCTCACCATTGGCCTTAGCTTCATCAATCAACTCCTTGCTCGCAAAAAATCCAAGGGAGCCAAGACGGTAGTCAAAGGTAACTACGATAACGCCGTTTTTAATTAAGTTAATGGGTGTAAATTGCGCATCCCTTGCGCCATCCACCAACATTCCACCACCATGAATCCAAACCATCACCGGTAGATTCTTCAGGTTTTGCGTGGGGGTAAATACATTTAAGTGCAGGCAATTTTCGTTACCTGGTGCATGAAGACCGGCGCTTAAGTTCTTCACATAAGGCTGCGGACATACATCACCAAACTTACTGGCATCACGAGTACCCGCCCAAGGTTTGGCTGGCTGTGGCGGACGCCAACGTAAATCACCAAGCGGTGGAGCGGCATAAGGAATGCCTTTAAATACTTGCATATTGTGCTCAAAAGCACCTTGCAAAACGCCCGTATCAATTTGTACTGTGGGTTGTTCAGCGCTTGCAAAGGCGCTCATACTGATTAAACAAAACAAAAATGCAAATACGTTCTTCATAGAAGCTCTCATAAGTGATTGCAGTTACAAAAAAATGGTGATTATCTTTTCCAGCGCTCCAACGCAACATCATCAGACACCCGAGCGTCAACCCAACGCGCACCTTCAGGGGTGTCTTCTTTTTTCCAAAACGGCGCTGCCGTCTTAAGGTAGTCCATGATGAATTCACAAGCAGCGAATGCTTCTCCTCTATGAGCGCTTGTCACGACCACAAGAACAATTTGCTCCTCTGGCAATAGAGGGCCAACACGATGAATCACTAGTGTTTGATAAATGTCCCAGCGGGCTTTGGCTTGATCCAGAATTTCCTGTAAGGCCTTCTCAGTCATACCAGGGTAGTGTTCAAGCGTCATGCCTTTTACTTGGCTGCCGTCATTCATATCCCGGACTGTTCCCAAGAAAGTCACTACTGCACCAACCCGTGGATCGCCTTGGCGTAACGCCATTACCTCAGTACTGATATCAAAATCGCTTTCTTGGATTTTGATCGGCATATCAGCCCCCAGTCACCGGCGGGAAGAAGGCCACTTCAGCGCCCTCTTGCAATGAAGTATTTGCATCAACCATATGTTGATTTAAGGCACAACGCAGTACTTTGCCTTCTGCTAATACCTCAGACCATGGATTGCCACGTTGAATCAAATGCAGCCTTAAATCCGCAATCGTTTTGACTGTTGCAGGAATGATGATGCCCTCTTGCGAGATGCCGAGCGCTTCACGCAATGATGCAAAAAATCGTAGTTCAAGTTTCATGGGCTAATCGTAAACCGATTATTTGAGAAGCGCATCAAAGGGAATGTATTTCACCAGGTCACCCACTTTAATTGGCTGATTAGGCGGGCAATCCACTAAGCCATCACCCCAAGAGGCACTAGTGAGTACACCAGAGCTTTGGTTCGGGAATAAATCTAAGCCGCCGCCGCTATTTAGCTTGACGCGTAAGAATTCATTGCGACGATCCGCTTTTAACCAATCGAAATCAGCTCGCATCAAATAAGATTGCGGACTCTGAGCTTCACGACCCTGCAGCTTCAAAATAAAAGGGCGCACGAATAACAAGAAGGTTACAAAACTAGATACAGGGTTACCAGGCAAGCCAATAAACCAGGCCTCACCATCTTTAGGCTCGTCTGATTTACGAACGGCACCAAAAGCCAATGGTTTGCCGGGCTTAATAGCAATCTGCCAAAGATCCAATCTTCCCTCAGCAGTCACTGCGGGCTTAATGTGATCTTCTTCGCCAACCGAAACGCCACCAGAGGTAATAATCAAATCATGGTCTTTGCTGGCTTTACGTAATGCTGCGCGTGTTGCATCAAGGCGATCTGGAACAATACCTAAATCCGTTGCATCACAACCTAAGGATTTGAGGCAGGCTAACAAAGTATCGCGGTTAGAGTTATAGATACCACCTGGCTTTAAAGGCTCACCAGGAAGCGCAAGCTCATCACCGGTAAAGAATGCTGCAACCCTCACTCGACGTTTTACATTGAGGTGAGTAAGCCCAGCCGAGGCTGCGACACCCAACTCCTGAGGACGTAAGAATGTACCGGCAGTCAAACAAGTTTTGCCAGCAGTTAAATCTTCACCTCTGAGACGAATCCATTGACCAGATGCTGGGACGGTATTAATGGTTACTTGGTCAGATTGGCCTTCCACTACACAATCTTCTTGCATCACCACCGCATCAGCACCAGGTGGAACAGGTGCACCTGTAAATATTCTGGCGGCAGTGCCTGGCTCCAAAGCGATGCCCATCGACCCAGCCGGAATACGCTGAGCAATCTTGAGAGTGCTTCCGGCGGTTTGTGTATCGGCAGTACGCACGGCATAGCCATCCATCGAAGTGTTATCTAATGGTGGCACATCAACCAAGCTGCTGACGTTTTCAGAAAGCACACGACCTAAAGCAGCCTGCATAGCAACCTTCTCACTCTCACCAACCATTTTGGCATGAGAAAGTAAGTGGTCTAAAGCCTGCTGCGCAGTCAACATTGATGGCTTGTTCATAAGAAGGTATTAATTACGTTAATGATTGTGGGGGTTAAAAAATTAACCCAGATGCGCTGTAATGAAATCTTTAACCTGATTCACATCTGCATCTATATTCACTACACGCTGCGGTTTGGATTTAATGTCTTTAAAAGCTGGCGGACATTCTGCAGGACGACCTAAGGCGACCTCAATGGTTTCCTCAAACTTAATTGGGAGCGCTGTCTCGAGCACAATCATCGGAATGCCTGCTTGCAAATGCTCCCGGGCTACTTTCACACCATCAGCGGTATGGGTGTCAATCATGACGCCATAGCGTTGATCGATATCACGAATAGTTTCTAGGCGATTCTGGTGAGTGCTACGTCCAGATTGGAAGCCATACTTACCTAATTCCTTAAATACCGCATCTTTAGAGATATCAAAACCACCCGCTTCATCTACCTGCTTGAACATCGCCGCAGTTGCTTTGCCATCCTTGCCCATAAAGTCAAATACAAAGCGCTCAAAATTACTTGCTTTGGAAATATCCATGGAAGGACTTGAGGTATGCAAGGTCTCAGCAGACTTACGCGCACGATAGACGCCCGTGCGGAAAAACTCATCGAGAACGTCATTCTCATTTGTTGCGGCAATTAAATGCGCAATTGGCAAACCCATCATGCGAGCAATGTGGCCTGCACAGATGTTGCCAAAGTTACCCGAGGGAACAGTGAATGAGACTTTCTCATTACTAGACTTAGTTGCCAGCAAGTAGCCTTGAAAGTAATAAACCACCTGAGCAACCACACGACCCCAGTTAATGGAGTTCACTGTGCCAATTTTATTATTCGCCTTGAAGGCGTGATCATTGCTTACCGCCTTAACAATATCTTGGCAGTCATCAAAAACGCCAGCTACTGCTAAGTTAAAAATATTCGGGTCTTGCAAGGAGTACATTTGTGCAGACTGGAAGGCGCTCATCTTGCCGCGCGGCGAGAGCATAAATACCTTAACACCTTCTTTGCCACGCATGGCGTATTCAGCGGCACTGCCAGTATCGCCAGATGTGGCACCCAAAATATTGAGCTGCCGACCTTTTTTCTTGAGGGCGTATTCAAAAAGATTGCCAAGCAACTGCATGGCCATGTCTTTAAAAGCTAGAGTCGGGCCATTTGAGAGACTCAATAAACCAATGCGTGTGCCTTGCTCTTCACCCAACCAATGGATCGGCGTAATGTCTTTAGCGTTATCTTGAGGACGGCCATTGCAATAAACCTGTTCGGTATACGTTTTACGCAAGAGCGCACGCAAATCCGCCTCAGGAATATCATCGCAATACAAACTTAAAACCTCATACGCAAGATCAGCGTACGACAAGCCGCGCCAGGAATCCAATTGTGCTGCGGTAACTTTTGGGTACTGAGTTGGCAAATACAAGCCGCCATCAGGCGCCAATCCACCCAACAAAATTTCTAAAAAGGATTGTTCTGGGCTATTGCCACGGGTAGATTGGTAACGCATGGATTTTGCTGAGTTTCTGAGTTTTGCTTAAGACAGATTTTCTAAACGGATCTTTACCACTTCGCCGGCAACTGTTTTGAGAGCTTGAATCTCTTTGATTGCGGCAAGCATATTCTTCTCTTTAGTTTCGTGAGTCAAAGCGACTAAATCAGTCTGACTCTCGCCCTCATCAGCCTCTTTTTGCAAAAGCGCATCAATAGATACACCATGTGAAGCCAAAATCTTTGTAATGTCAGCCAATACACCAGCTTGATCAGCTACACGCAAGCGCAAGTAATAGCTAGTGGTGATCTCGCCGATAGGTAGCACTGGTGTGTCATGTACAGCATCTGGCTGGAAGGCCAAGTAAGGAACGCGGTGCTCCGCATCAGCGCTAAGCAAGCGAGTGATATCCACCAAATCAGCAATAACAGCAGACGCCGTAGGCTCCGACCCTGCACCTTTGCCGTAATACAAGGTAGTACCCACTGCATCACCAAATACTTGAACGGCATTCATAGCGCCTTCAACGTTTGCAATCAAACGCTTAGAAGGAATTAATGTTGGGTGTACACGCAACTCCACGCCGGTGGATGTTTTCTTAGCAATGCCAAGTAACTTGATGCGATAGCCTAATTGCTCAGCATATTTAATATCAATGGCATCTAATTTAGTGATGCCCTCAATGTGCGCTTTTTCGAACTGCATTGGAATACCAAATGCAATCGCACTCATGATGGTCGCTTTATGCGCAGCATCAACCCCTTCGATATCAAAAGTAGGGTCAGCTTCTGCGTAACCTAAGCGCTGAGCTTCTTTGAGAACGGTCCCAAAATCCAAACCTTTATCGCGCATCTCCGACAAGATGAAATTGGTCGTACCGTTAATGATGCCGGCAATCCATTCAATGCGGTTAGCGGTTAAACCTTCACGCAATGCTTTAATAATAGGAATGCCACCTGCAACGGCAGCTTCAAAGGCAACCATCACGCCTTTAGCATGTGCCGCTTTAAAAATCTCATTACCATGTACGGCGATTAATGCCTTATTGGCTGTCACTACATGCTTGCCAGCAGCGATCGCTTCAAGAACCAAATCTTTAGCGATGCCGTAACCACCGATTAACTCAACAACGATATCAATCTCTGGGTTATTAATGACGGCACGAGCATCGCTCACCACTTGTGCACGATCTTTAACAAGCTCTTTGGCGCGCTCTACATTTAAATCGGCGACTGTATTAATACGAATTCCACGCCCAGCACGGCGAGTAATCTCATCTTGATTACGCTCGAGAACAGTGAATACGCCACCACCAACAGTGCCAATACCTAACAGACCTACTTGAATCGGTTTCATGATGCCTTTGCTGCAGTTGAAGAAGCCTTGCGGCTGTTTTTATTACGATAACGCTCCAGAAAACGTGCAAGGCGGCCAATAGCCTCCTTAAGAACATCTTCATGAGGCAAGAACACTACGCGGAAGTGATCCGGTTTACCCCAGTTAAAACCAGAGCCCTGCACTAACAATACTTTTTCTTCCTTCAAGAGGTCAGCAACAAACTGCTGATCATCTTCAATCGGATAAACCTCAGGGTCTAGCCTTGGGAATAAATACAAAGCAGATTTGGGTTTGACGCAAGTCACACCTGGAATATCCGTAATGAGTTTCCATGCAAGATCGCGTTGTTTTGCAAGACGGCCGCCCTCGCCTACTAAATCATTAATACTCTGATAACCACCCAATGCCGTTTGAATTGCATACTGGCCTGGCACGTTTGCACACAAACGCATTGAGGCCAACATGTTTAAGCCTTCAATATAGTCACGAACCATCTCTTTATCACCCGAGACAATCATCCATCCAGCGCGATAGCCGCAGGAACGGTAATTCTTAGATAGGCCGTTAAAGGTGATGGTAACTACATCCGTCGATAAAGATGCGAGGGAGATATGCTTCTCACCGTCATACAACATCTTGTCGTAAATCTCATCGGCAAACAAAATCAAACCATGCTCGCGCGCAATCTGAATCATCTCCAACAACACTTCTTTTGAATAGATTGCGCCAGTCGGATTATTGGGATTAATTACAACAATTGCTTTAGTGCGCGGTGTAATTTTTTTACGCAAATCATTTAAGTCCGGCTCCCAGCCTTTGGCTTCATCACAAAGATAGTGAACTGGTGTGCCACTCGACAAACTCACGGCAGCAGTCCACAGCGGGTAATCTGGTGTTGGCACTAAAACCTCATCGCCATCATTTAAGAGTGCGTTCATCGAAAGCACGATGAGTTCTGAAACGCCGTTACCGGTATAAACGTCATCCAATGTCACACCTTGAATGCCCTTTTCCTGGCAATACTGCATGATGGCTTTTCGAGCAGCAAAAATGCCTTTGGAATCGGAGTAAGCGGATGCGTTACTCAAATTGCGGATCATGTCCAACTGAATCTCTTCAGGTGGATCAAAACCGAAAACCCCTACGTTTCCGATGTTTAATTTGATGATTTTGTGACCCTCTTCCTCCATCCGCTGAGCAAGCTCGAGCACCGGCCCACGTATGTCATAACAGACGTTATCGAGCTTTTGGGACTTTCGGATTGGTTTCACAATTAATTTAAGGGTAAGTTCTTGAAATATGAGAAAAAACAGCTAGCTATAATCCACATAATTATGACAGAGAGTCCACTTGAAGCTTCAATCTGACCCCCATTCGGGAGCGAATACGATCACCGGCTACGGCGATGGCTACGTAGAGATCAATAAGATTCCTTACGCCCATGCGGTTGTCCTCAGCTCTGACGGCGCTATCTCCAATTGGCCAGTTAAGACATTTGACGATCTAGAGGCCCATAATTTCACGCAACTCGTTGATTTAAAACCAGAATTAATCCTGATTGGGACCGGTAGTCGTCAACGTTTTCCGAAGCCAGAACTACTGAACGCATTGATTTCCGCCAAAATTGGCTTTGAAATCATGGACTCTCAAGCCGCCTGTCGCACCTACAACATTTTGGTTGGTGAAGGGCGTCGAGTCTTGTTGGCGCTGATTGTGGAACCTGTTTAATGCAATTTGGCCAGATTCGGCAGTCCTCAGCCCTTCATCCAGGCAAGATTTTGCTCTTGGTCATCCTGTATGCGCTGCTATGGTTTGGCACCCTTAACTACCGTCACCTTATTCCATCTGACGAGGGGCGCTATGCGGAGATTGCCCGAGAAATGCTGGTCACTGGCGACTGGATTACCCCGCGTTACAACGGCTATAAATATTTTGAAAAGCCACCATTGCAAGCTTGGGCCACTGCTACTGCCTTTCAAGTGTTTGGCATTGGTGATTGGCAAGCACGTCTATGGACAGCGCTCACCGGCTTCTTAACCATTCTTCTGGTTGGATTTACTGGCGCAAGAATCTTTAATCCTAGAGCTGGATGGTTAGCTGCCGTTGTTCTGGCATCCAGCCCCATGTGGGTCATTAGCGGTCACTTCAATTCACTAGATATGGGTTTGTCTGCATTTTTAGTTGCAGCTTTATGTAGCCTATTGATTGCACAAACTTCTCACCATAAAAATAGTTGCCGCAATTGGATGTGGGCTTGTTGGATCTTTATGGCACTCGCCACTTTATCCAAGGGTGTGATCGGTGCCGCAATTCCGGCGATGGTTTTTATTGCTTACTCCATCAGCACATGGGATTGGAAAATCTGGACTCGCTTACGTTTATTTAGCGGAACAATCTTGTTCTTAGCTATCACAGCACCTTGGTTTATTTTGGTTGCGCAGCGTAATCCCGAGTTCTTGGAATTCTTCTTTATCCATGAGCATCTGCAACGCTTCACGCAAGATGCACACAGCAGAACAGGTCCTATTTATTACTTTGTCCCGCTTCTGCTCATTGGCATCCTCCCTTGGGCCCTGCAAATCCCTGGGGCGGTTATCCAGGCGTGGACTGAGCGTCGTCGGGAGTTCTCGCCTAGCTGGTTATTGGTATGCTGGTTTGTGGTGATCTTTGCATTCTTCAGCGTCTCTCACTCTAAGTTGCCCGGTTACATCATTCCTGTTTTTCCCGCCCTTGCTTTAATCATTGGCAATCGCTTAGATCGCTTGCTGGGGCACACCAACTCCATGGCGCTCCCATGGAAAGTGCAGACACTTGGTTTTGCACTTCTGGGCTGCGTTGGGTTTTTCTTTTTAGATGCGATTGGCAAGCAAGCTAGGCCCGATGAAATTGAAGCCTATGCGCAATATAGTTATTGGGTAATTGCCGCATTGCTAGCTTTAGTGAGTTTTAGTGCTTACGCTGCATGGCAAAGCAGACGCAATGGCATTCAAAGTATTGTGAGCTTTGCTTGTGGGTTTTTTCTGTGCGCCATCATCGCTGGAACTGGTCATGAGACTTTAGGCCGCGCCGTCTCTGGCATTGATTTGGTTGAGCGAGTAAAAGCCTCCATTCCTGAAAAAGTAAATTTCTATTCAGTACGTCTTTTAGATCACACGGTGCCCTTCTATTTAGGCCGAACCATGATCATGGTGGAGTCACCGGATGAACTCGAATTTGGTGTAAATCAAGAACCAGATCTTTGGATGCCAACTTTAGAAGCCTTTATTAGCCGTTGGCAGGAAGATCTAACAGCCTACGCCCTCATGGTTCCAGAGCAATTTGATGCACTAAAGGTTCAGAACTTCCCCATGCAGGAAGTCGGCCGCGACTCTCGCAGAGTGATTGTGAAGCACCCAGATACATCGAGTGGGTTGCAGTGACACAGTGAAGTAATATAAGAAGCATCATGTCAAACAGCTCCACATTTATTCCTTTTACACGACCCAGCTTTAATCAAGAAACGATTGATGCTGTATCGGATGTATTACGTTCGGGTTGGGTTACATCTGGCCCAAAGCTGGCAGAGTTTGAGTCAACCCTTAGAGAATACTTTGGCGGTCGTCCAGTGCGTTGTTTTGCCAATGGCACAGCAACCATGAAGATTGCTTTGCAAGTTGCAGGTATTGGTCCTGGCGATGAAGTACTTACTACGCCCATTTCTTGGGTTGCAACCTCGAATGTCATTTTGAGTGTTGGCGCAAAACCAGTATTCGTCGATATTGATCCTATAACACGCAATATTGATTTGAATAAAGTTGCTGCTGCAATCACGCCAAAGACACGTGCGATCATGCCGGTCTATTTAGCTGGCTTACCTGTTGATATGGATCAGCTCTACGCCATTGCGAAACAGCATCATCTTCGTGTGATTGAAGATGCTGCGCAGGCCTTTGGCTCACAGTGGCAAGGGAAGAAGATTGGCAGCTTTGGTGACCTAGTGAGCTTCAGCTTTCAGGCCAATAAAAATCTCACCACCATTGAGGGTGGTTGCCTTGTGCTCAATAATGCTGATGAAGCAAAACTTGCAGAGAAGTTCCGCTTGCAGGGATTAACCCGTCAAGGTATGGACGGCATGGATGTGGATGTATTGGGCGGCAAAGATAACTTGACAGATGTGAATGCGGCGATTGGCCTTGAGCAACTAAAGCAACTACCTGCATATCAAGCGCGTCGTGCACAATTAGCGCGCCAATACTTTGATGTCATCCGCGGTGAATTGAAATCCGCCGGCTTGGAAAGTTTGCATCTAGAACTTCCAGTGGAAAACTTTACTGACAGCAACTGGCACATGTTTCAAGTTGTTTTGCCCCTTGAGAAATTAAATGCCGATCGCGCCCAAGTAATGAGAGAGTTAAAAGATTTAGGTATTGGTACTGGCGTTCATTACCCTGCAATTACTGGTTTCACGCTTTACAAGAACCAAGGTTACAAAACATCGGGTACGCCCATCGCTGAACGCATTGGTCGATCCATTCTCACTCTCCCCCTATTTCCCTCAATGGCAGATGAAGATATTGGCCGTATAGCTAGGGGATTGGTCGGAATTTTGCTGAAATACCGCAAAAACTAGTGTTCTTGGGTTAAACCCACAGAATCAGGCAAAATTGCAGCATGACTGCAAATTTAGTTGCCAACCCAACACTCAGCATTGTTATTCCCGTCTACAACGAGGAAGATGGTCTCCAGGCCCTATTTGATCGCCTTTACCCCGCTTTGGATGCACTAGCCGCCAAACGCAAGATTACCTATGAAATTGTGTTTGTGAATGATGGCAGCAAAGATCGCTCCGCCGGCATCCTTTCCAAGCAAGTTGAACTCCGCCTCGATGTCACACGCGCCGTTTTATTTCATAGCAATTTTGGTCAACATATGGCCATCATGGCTGGCTTTGAATACGCCAAAGGTGAACACATCATTACCTTGGATGCAGACTTACAAAATCCTCCAGAAGAAATTGATGCGCTGACTGAACAGCTATTAAAAGGTCATGATTATGTCGGTACCATACGCGCTGATCGTCGCGATAGCTTCTTCAGAAAATTTGCTTCACGCGCTATGAATCGTTTGCGTGAAAACATCACCCGCATCACGATGACTGATCAAGGGTGCATGTTGCGAGGCTACAGTCGCCGTATTGTTGATTTAGTTCGTCAATGTGATGAGAGTAATACATTCATCCCTGCGCTCGCATACACCTTCTCCGCAAACCCAGTGGAAATTACTGTTAAGCATGAAGAACGTTTTGCAGGTGAATCTAAATACAGCCTTTACCAACTGATTCGCCTAAATTTTGATTTGGTTACCGGCTTCTCCATCATGCCGCTACAGATCTTCTCGATCCTCGGTATGTTGCTATCCCTAGCTGCAGGCAGCTTGTTTGCTTACCTACTGGTACGCCGCTTTGTTCTAGGCGCTGAGGTGGAGGGTGTATTCACCCTCTTCGCCCTAACCTTCTTCTTAATTGGCGTCATGCTCTTCGGACTCGGTCTTTTAGGTGAATATATTGGTCGCATCTATCAGCAAATCCGCAACCGCCCTCGCTACGTTGTGCAAACTGTTCTAGAGAAAAAATAATTGCACGCAGTCGTCTTTGCTTATCACGATGTTGGCGTCAACTGCCTCAAAGCGCTTCTCAATGCGGGCATACAAATTGATCTTGTAGTTACCCATCAGGACGATCCTAATGAGAATGTTTGGTTTGGGAGTGTGGCAAAACTGTGTGCTGAGAAAAATATCCCTTACATTGCGCCCAACGCGAATGAATTAGTCAATTTAATTCCGAAGCTGCAAGCTCTTGCTCCAGATTATATTTTTTCCCTCTACTATCGCTTCATGATTCCAGAGCAGATTTTGAAGTGCGCAAAAATTGCCGCACTGAATATGCATGGCTCACTACTTCCGAAATACCGTGGTCGTGCCCCCGTAAACTGGGCGATCCTTCATGGCGAAACTGAAACTGGCGCAACCCTGCATGTGATGGAGGCCAAACCGGATGCAGGGGATATCGTTGGGCAGGTGGCAATCAGTATTGGTCCGAATGAAACCGCTACCGATGTATTTGGCAAAGTCAGTCAGGCGGCCGTGAGTGTTATTGACCAAGTTTTACCCAGCCTCCTAAAGGGCAAAGTTCCTCGCAGACCGAATGAACTCCAAAAAGGCAGCTATTTTGGGGGTCGAAAGCCTGCAGATGGGCAAATTCATTGGAACCAGACTGCCAAACAGGTCCATGACCTCGTGAGAGCAGTTGCACCCCCATATCCCGGCGCCTTCACGGACCATCAGGGCAAGGTAATGATTGTTGCCAGGACCGGCTTAAATGGGCCATTTCCAGCCAATCTCGATCTTGGGGTTTGTGGCATCCAAGTGGTTGATAATCAGGTATTCGGTATTTGCGGCGACCGCCAAGCAGTAGAAATCTTGGAATGGTTTCCAGCTAGCAACTGAGTAGCAACACTTATTAGATTAAAACGAGGCAGTAAAGATGAAAAAAGTACTCATTCTTGGTGTGAACGGTTTTATTGGTCACCACCTTTCCAAGCGCATTCTTGAGACAACCGATTGGGATGTCTATGGCATGGATATGCAAAATGATCGCCTTGGTGACTTAATCAATCATCCACGTATGCATTTCTTTGAAGGTGACATCACCATCAATAAAGAATGGGTTGAATATCACATCCGTAAATGCGACGTCATTCTGCCTTTAGTAGCGATTGCAACTCCAGCCACCTATGTACAGCAGCCACTAAAAGTATTTGAGCTCGACTTCGAAGCCAATTTACCAATCGTGCGTTCTGCTGTGAAATACAAAAAGCATTTAGTATTTCCATCAACCTCTGAGGTTTATGGCATGTGCGAAGACGGCGAGTTCGATCCGTCCAAATCGAATATGATCTACGGCCCTATCAATAAGCCACGCTGGATCTACGCATGTTCTAAACAATTAATGGATCGCGTGATCTGGGGTTATGGCATGGAAGGTTTGCGCTTTACCCTCTTCCGTCCGTTTAACTGGATTGGCCCTGGCTTAGATAGCATCTACACACCAAAAGAAGGTTCATCCCGTGTAGTGACTCAGTTCTTAGGTCATATTGTTCGCGGCGAATCTATTAACGTTGTTGATGGTGGAGCCCAGAAACGTGCCTTTACATATATTGACGATGGTATCGATGCTTTGATGCGCATTATCGACAACAAAGGTGGCGTTGCTAATGGCAAGATCTACAACATCGGCAACCCTAAAAACAATCACTCCATTCGCGAACTAGCCAATCAGATGTTGGAGATTGCCCGCAGTATTCCTGAGTATGCAAAGAATGCGAATGAAGTCAAAATTGTGGAGACAACTTCAGGCGCATATTACGGTGAAGGCTACCAAGATGTGCAAAATCGCGTTCCTGCAATTGATAACACGATGAATGAATTGGGCTGGAAGCCTACGACCACAATGACTGATGCCCTCAAAAATATTTTTGAAGCCTATCGTGGCGACGTAGAAAAAGCACGTCACCTAGTTGATAAAGAATAAGCGAGTAAACCAAAGGTACATGGCTAAGATAGCTCTCAAGGTTGATGTAGACACCTTACGCGGCACTAAAGAGGGTGTACCTAATCTTGCTCGAACTCTAGAGCGTTTTGGTCTCAAAGCCACCTTTCTGTTCAGCCTTGGCCCTGACCATACTGGCTGGGCCTTAAAGCGTGTCTTTCGACCAGGCTTTTTAAAAAAAGTAAGTCGCACCTCCGTTGTCGAGCATTACGGCATAAAGACTTTGCTTTATGGAGTTCTCCTTCCTGGACCAGATATTGGCAAGAAAGCCGCCGCAGAAATGCGCGCCATTGATAAAGCAGGTCACGAAACTGGGATTCATACTTGGGATCATGTTGCATGGCAAGATGCCGTCCGCAACCAAGATGCGCAGTGGACCAAAGAAATGATGCAAAAAAGCTGGGATCGATTTGTAGAGATCTTTGGTCATGCGCCAGTCACATATGGCGCAGCTGGATGGCAAATGAATGAAGCTGCTTTTGAGCAACTTGATCAATGGGGTATTGCCTACTCGTCTGATGGAAGGGCGGAACCAAACCTCATACCCTATCGTCTTGCGCTATCCGCAGGTAAAGCCAAGCATGTTCAATATCCAACCACACTCCCCACCTTTGATGAGCTCATCGGTATCGATGGTGCCGATGAATTTGGTGCCGTTAAGAAGCTTTTAGAGATCACTCAGAGCAACCCAAATGACCAGGTCTTCACCTTGCATGCTGAACTGGAAGGTCAGAAGTTATTACCAGCATTTGAGCAACTGCTAGCTGGATGGCTAAATCAAGGCCATGACCTTGTCACCATGGGCGAGCTGCACAAATCTTGGGAGGCAACCAAGCAACTCGATAAAATAGCCGTACTGCCACTGACTTGGGGTGAAATACCTAATCGCAGCGGTGATTTAATCATTCAAAATAACTAATTCATTTATTAAGCATCAGAGACAACCAACGAAGGATCATCATGACAGTAGCCATTGGTCAACCCATACCGCAGTGCGCAATTCCAGCAACTTCTGGATTAACATTTTCGCCAGCGTCCGCAAAAGGCAAAAAATTGGTTCTGTATTTTTACCCCAAGGATATGACTCCAGGTTGTACTGCTGAGTCAGGTGAATTCAGAGACAACATTGAGGCCTTTACTAAGGCCAATACTTTGGTGGTAGGGGTTTCCCGAGATAGCATCAAATCACACGATAACTTCCGCAGCAAACTAGAGCTCCCATTTGAGTTAGTTGCTGATACTGAAGAGACACTTTGCCAGATCTTCGGCGTCATGAAAATGAAGAATATGTACGGCAAACAAGTCCGTGGCGTCGAGCGCAGCACCTTCTTATTTGACTCCACCGGCAAGCTTGTAAAAGAGTGGCGCGGCCTGAAGGTTCCAGGTCATGTGACAGAGGTATTACAAGCAGCTCAAGCCACTAAGTAATTTTTACAACAATTTGATCTGAGGTGCTTGCAAACCCCGAATTTTGGGGTAAAGTGATTCATATGCACCGTAAACGACGGGAAAGTCTGACAATCCGTTTGAATCAGAAACCTGAATATCTCAGATCAGGTGCGGAGAGTAACCCCCTCCGTTTTTTCAGTACCACCGCAACCAGTTTCGCAATAAACCGTCAACGCACTCCGCTTGGCGGTTTTTTCTTTTAGGAGAGTCCATGCCACTGCCCCCAATCCCCACTCAAATTGCTGATCAAGTGAAACTCAGTCGCAAAGATACTCCCGACTTAAAGAAACGTCCTGCTCAAGCAAAACCAGTGGTAATGGAAGCTGTTGATTGGACTAACGATGCGGAAGAAGATTTATCTGCGGCTGAAGTTGCCCTCGAAAAGATTAAAGCGGACCATCGTCCTACACATCAACAGCGCAATGAGAACAAAGTAACGGCGCCGGCAAAACCAAAGCGCGTTGTTCGCACTGGACCCCCAAGCTTATTTGTCCTGGATACTAACGTGTTGATGCATGACCCAAGCTCACTGTTTCGCTTTTCGGAGCATGACCTTTATCTGCCGATGACCACTCTTGAAGAGCTGGACAATCATAAGAAAGGTATGACTGAGGTAGCCCGCAATGCCCGTACTGTAAGTAGATCCCTAGACCAGTTGATTGCCGGCACGAGCGGCACCTTGGATGATGGTATTCCTCTGAATAAGCTAGGCAATCAAGATGTCACTGGTCGCTTATTCTTCCAAACAAAACTCACTACCCAAGCTTTGCCTGAGGGTCTGCCCGAAGGTAAAGGTGACAACCTTATCCTTGCGGTTGTTAGCGAATTACAAAAAACTCGCAAAGACCAAGAAGTCGTATTGGTATCTAAAGATATCAATATGCGCATTAAAGCGCGCGCACTTGGCTTGCCTGCTGAAGATTACTTCAATGACCAAGTTTTAGAAGATCGCGACTTGATGTATGCGGGCGTAATGACATTACCGGCAGATTTTTGGCCTAAGCATGGCAAGGATATGGAAAGCTGGGCTGATTCTAAATCCGGCACGATGTTTTATCGAGTTACTGGACCATCCGTGCAAAGCATGTTGGTAAACCAATTTGTTTATCAAGAAAATCCAGATGGCTCTACTCCTTTCTATGCCCAAGTAAAAGAAATTAATGGCAAGACAGCGCTTCTACAAACACTCAGAGACTTCTCTCACCAGAAAAACAACGTCTGGAGCGTTACCGCACGTAACCGCGAACAAAACTTTGCTATGAACCTGCTGATGAATCCTGATGTGGACTTTGTGACCCTGTTAGGTCAAGCTGGTACTGGAAAAACCCTACTAGCATTGGCTGCTGGGCTTGAGCAAGTATTAGACAGCAAGCGTTATAACGAGATTATCATTACACGTGCCACCGTGCCGGTCGGCGAAGACATTGGCTTTCTTCCAGGCACCGAAGAAGAAAAGATGCAGCCTTGGATGGGTGCGTTTGATGACAACCTTGAAGTTCTGCAACGCAATGATGATGGTGCTGGTGAGTGGGGTCGCGCTGCCACCCAAGAACTCATTCGGTCGCGCATCAAAGTAAAGAGCATGAACTTTATGCGTGGTAGAACCTTTGTAAGTAAGTTCGTCATTATTGATGAAGCGCAAAACTTGACTCCAAAACAAATGAAGACCTTAGTTACTCGCGCAGGCCCTGGAACCAAAATTGTCTGTTTAGGAAACATTGCACAGATAGATACTCCATATTTAACCGAAGGCTCTTCTGGACTTACTTATGTAGTCGATCGCTTCAAAGGCTGGCGTCATGGCGGTCACGTGACCCTGGCTCGCGGTGAGCGTTCACGTCTTGCGGATCATGCTGCTGACGCACTCTAAGCAATCTTTCTCATGCCGCACTCTTCTGGGGTGCGGCATTTTTATTTGTAGCTTACTCATCCTAAGCGGGTGCAGCACATTTGGCGGAAAATCAAGCGCCGCAAAAGTTTCTCAATTCAAACAAGACACCAGTGTAGGAACTGAAGATATTTCTATTGCTGCAGTTGGCTTAGTAGACGTCCCTTATCGATATGGCGGCAATACCCCAAAAGGTGGGTTTGATTGCAGTGGACTGATTGTGTATGTCTATAACAAGGCTGCAGGCATCAAACTACCGCGCACCATTCAATTGATGAGCACCAAAGGTCGTAGTGTTGATAATGAGCCGCCTGCGCCTGGTGATCTAGTATTCTTCAACACGACTGGTGAAAAATATTCACATGCTGGTATCTATGTCGGGCAAGGCAGATTTGTACATGCTCCAAGTGCCGGTGGAACTGTACGCCTCGATTACATCACCACACCCTACTGGGCTGCGAAGTTCACTGAAGCACGTCGCATAGCTTCCCAGTAAGCAGTATTAAAGACCGACTGTATAGGTGGCTAGGACTGTTGTGGATGTGATGGCTTGATAAGCCTCTTGACGATAAATACCTGTTAAACCTAGTCTCTCCCTAGTACTTAAATCATAAAAAGCGCCAAGGGTAGCTGTCGGTCTTAATGTGCGGTAGTTATTATTCATAGCAATGTTGTAATCGCCGTTACCAGTAGAAATCAGATTACCGACATTCGCATTGACATCTTTTTCCGCACCAGCACTGGCAACTAGCATTGTTTTCTCATTTAGCTTATGACTTCCAATGAATCCTGCAAGCGCAGTTGTTGTGTAATTAGCAATGGCGTTATAAGTTAAAGGACTGGAGACAGTATTCGATTGAGCCTCACTATAACCGCCCATACCTCCCACAACATAACGCATACCAGCATATGGCGAAATAAGAGACTTATTACCAACTGCAAAACCATATTTAAGTAAACCTTGAATACCTTGCGTGGTTAAATTAGTTGAACCAGACCCAGCCTCCGAAGCTCCCACTACCGGTCTAGTTAAGGTTGCACCCTTATTCGCATAGCCAGCAGATATTTTCGCTTCCACACCCGTACCATCCGAATTTTGAGACCAAACGCCAAAGACACCTACCATAGGGCTGCCATTGTTAAGCTGCGCAATTCCACCAGGAGTGCTTTGCACAAGATTTTGATCTAGATATCCACCAAATCGTAAATTAGGAGAAAAACGATAGGCGCCAATAATCAAAGCGCTGGTAGTGTTATCGGGATAGCCGCTAACATTTGTAAAGCGACCACCAGCAGAAACGCAAACATTATTTGCACCAAACAGAGAACAGTCATAGGTCGTGCCATTCACAACACCAGCACTCTGCATAGCAAATAGACTTTGCAGAGTATTACCTAGCGAAGTAAGTGAAGCCTGAGTATCAGGATCTACAGGGTTAAGCAGATAGTCTTGGGCAATTAATTCGGCCTTCAGAGTATCGAGGGCCGGCGGCGCTGCAGATGGGGGAATGGGTTGAATGACCAAGTCAGACTGCATAGCAGATCCACCTACACGATGTACCAAGGCCCATACATAGTTATTGCCACCAGAATTAAATGTTCCATATGAATTTCCGAGATTATTAATCTTCAATCCATTAAGAACGGTTGAGTATGTAGTGTTATATGCCAGCGAGGAGCCATTATTAATATTGAAATTCATTACTCCAGTTACGGCACCTTTAGTGACATCTAACTTACCGTAATGAGTTAAGTCCGTAACAATCACGTTATAGTTAACTGGCAAAATACCTGAATACGTCAGGGGGTTCGAGCCACCCTGCGAGTTATTCAAAGTAGTTATATTTCCGGCGCTGTAAATACCAAAGGAATTCGCGCCAGAAGCCGTGATAGAGCCAGTATTTTCAACGGTTACCTGTGCAGATCCTAAAATATCAATGCCATTGGCCGATGCCCCCGAAGTAGAAATCACTCCTGAGTTTGAAATCGTATTTACTCCAGACCTTGAGCCAGAATTAAGGCGCACACCAGCGGAATTGGCACCAGATGTCGTTATCGATCCGGCATTCGTAATTGTGTTTGCACTCGAGCTTGCATTCGTAGCGCTAATGTAAATACCGGCAGCATTTCCACCGCCCGTAGTAATAGAGCCAGTACCAGAAACGCCCGTAATAGGAGTGTTTGCAATGGTGCTACCGCCTGCTTGAGATCGACTATTTGCCCCAGAAGATATGCCGTAGCCGTTATAAAAAGAGCTGGTATTTAAATTACCATTGTTTGTAACATTGGCGCCACTACCTAAACCAATTGTGGAGCCGTTAATTAAAAGTACGGTTCCGGAATTTACATTCACAGTAACGTTGTTGCCTGCACTGGTGCTACCTTGCGTGGAAATTACACCAGCAGAAGTTGAGCCAGACGGAATACAGGTAACCGTTGTTCCGCTTGTATCGGGAGTGTAGTTATCACAACTACCAGCCGCAAAGACTGCTGCAGAAGCAAATAAAGCAAATCCAGCCAAGGAAATCCGAGTAATGCACTGATATACAGACCGAAGGAGCATCGTATTGAACTCAACTATGAAGGGGATTGGAGATTTAGCCACATTAAAGATATGGTTAATCATAATTACCCCGATAGTTTATATCCATTAACCCTAGAGCTAATGCATTAACCAAATGATTAAAAAATAATAGTTTTAAGCTTTATAAGCAGATATAGTTAATTCACCAAACTAGGAGAAATCATATGAAAAAGTTGATCATTACTTTAAGCGCTGCACTAAGTTTTGCACTTCCCACTTACGCTTTTGCTGATCAAGCTGCTTGTGAAGCGAAAGCGGTGAGCAAAGATGGTAAGCCGCTTTATGGAGCCGCCAAAGATGCCTCCATTAAGAAATGCATGGGTGATACCAAGCCGAATGACTGTGAAGCAAAGGCGGTAAGTAAAGATGGCAAGCCACTCTATGGCGCAGCTAAAGCGGCCTCCATCAAGAAATGCGAAGGCGGCAAATAATATTCATTACATGTATCACGCGCTGATCTGATTTATTGCTTCAGTAAAAAAGCCTCACAATGTGAGGCTTTTTCTTCATCTATTTGCTCTTCTATTTTTTTAATATTTTTACTTAGAACGGCTCATATCCACCAGAAGAGTAACCAATCGATCCCATCGCCAAATTATCAAACTTGGTATACGGACCTTGCCAACTTAGGCGCACCGTACCAATTGGACCGTTACGCTGCTTACCAATGATGATCTCTGCCACACCTTTATCGGTCGTGGTATCTGGGTGATACACCTCATCACGATAGATGAACATAATTAAGTCGGCATCTTGCTCAATAGCGCCAGATTCACGTAAGTCAGACATGATCGGACGCTTGTTAGGACGCTGCTCAAGACCACGATTCAATTGAGATAGCGCAACTACTGGGCACTGCAATTCTTTTGCAAGCGACTTGAGTGAGCGTGAGATTTCAGAAATCTCGGTTGCACGGTTTTCGGAACCGGAACCACTCATCAACTGCAGGTAATCAATCACCACCAATCCGAGCGTACCGCCAAAGTTTCTGGCAATACGACGTGCACGTGCACGCAACTCTAAGCTGGATAGAGAACCTGTCTCATCAATCAAAATTTGGGTGTTGCTTAAACGTGCAATTGCATCGGTAACGCGTGGCCACTCATCATCTTGCAACTTGCCAGTACGCATACGACCCTGGTCAACGCGCCCTACCGAACCCAATAAACGGGCTGCCAATTGTTCGCCCGACATCTCCATAGAGAACACTACAACTGGCAAACCTTCAGCAAGCGCAACATTCTCAGCAATATTCAACGCAAACGCGGTGTTGTGAGTAACTACATAGTCATTTGTTACATAGGTTCTTTGAGGATGACTAACTGAGATACATTGCGCCTCAGACATCCTAGACGGCTCAATAGCCTTGAATGTCAGTCTACGTTGGCGATCCCAGTTAGCTCTTAATCTTTCTTTCTTTTCTGGCAGAGTAAAAGCTTCAAAGCCGGCAGCGAAGCTCATATTCAAAACATAAGATAATCGACCTTGCTTCTTTTCACCCTTGTAGGTGTAGCTTGTCTGCTTATGCGCTATTGAGCAAAAGCCACCTAGAGATCTAGCTAAAGTTGCGACATCCTCAGACAATTGTTTGCTTGCAGTACAAAAGCGAATGGAGCCCCACTTTTCAATCCATCCATCGGTATCCATCAAACCCTGGAACAATGCAAGACGAGAAGTTTTATTGGCTTCAAGATAAGTAGCCGGAATATATTTATCAAAACTTCTGCAGCCAAGCATGCCTAATTCATCGAGTGCGGATCTAAAGAAGTTTGTCTTTACATGAACTCTTTGGCCATTAACAGCAACCCTCTCCTTGGAAACTAGTCTCCAGTCATAAGCATTTGCATGCACCAACTCCATTTCATAGCCAGCGAGCATATTGATGCGGTCGACAAGTTCAGGAGATTTAGTGGAGAACATTACGCTGCCATGGGATAGCGCTAACGTGCCATCACCTAGCAATGCACCTAAGACCCACGGATGAATTGGCAATTCTTTTGTGTGACCAAAATCACCCGAGACTGGATCAATCCATAATCTGTTTTTATAGCGTGCACACTGCAGCATCTCCATGAGGCGAGATGTATTAATAACTCGTGGCTCAGACCAATCCCGATACATGACTCGCCAAAGATGCTCGTCACAACATTCAGCTTGACGACCATCAGAAAAAGTCACTTTGTATATCTGTTTAATGCCCTGTGGGTAAATGCCCGTAACCATAGAGTGCTGACCATCGACAGATGCCAGTCGATCGCCAAACTTCAGGTCACCCATCAATTTCCAGCCATCAACCGTTTTAATTTTTGCATCAAGTGGTTGAGCCTTACCCATGGAAGGACGTCCGGCAACAATCACTAAATCACCCTTTTGCAAGCCGCTGGTTTGCTTATCTAGATCTATAAAGCCAGTTGCGATGCCGGTAATATCGCTGCCGCCTTGGCGGTTATAGAGTTCATCAATACGCGCAACTACTGCTTTTAAGAGCGGCTCAATTTCGAGGTAATCCGCTTTGCGACTACCTTCTTCACCAATTTGCAGAATGCGTGACTCAGCTTCATCCAACAGGGTTCTGACTGTTCGGCCTTCTGGAACGAATGCTGAATTAACAATGCTGTCTGAAACTTCAATCAAACGACGCAAAATACTGCGATCACGAACAATGTCAGCATAGCCTTTAATGTTCGCTGCACTTGGCGTGTTTTGCGCTAATGAATTAAGGTAATCAATACCAACCAAATCGCCGCCCTGCTCAGACTTAATTGCATCATGAACCGTAATGACGTCAGCGGGATGATTGTCGCCAACTAAACGAGCAATTGCTTTGTAAATCAAAGCATGTTCGGGGCGATAGAAATCTTTATCGTTTAATACTCCGCCTAGGTTATCCCAAGCAGAGTTATCGATCAGTAGACCGCCGAGCAGTGATTGCTCGGCTTCTACAGAATGCGGTGGAACTTTTAAAGCCTGCACGACTGCATCCCCAGAACCCATCATGCCAGGATTTAGCGCAACGGAACGTGAACGGGATTCAGCCATGTGGCTTATTTACAGTTCTAAAACTTAAGCTTGCTCGCCAACTACACGAATGGTGATGTCTGCAACAACGTCGGTATGAACAGCAACCGCTACAGGATGATCACCAACCATTTTCAATGGGCCAGTAGGCATGCGAACTGAAGACTTCTCAATTGTGAAGCCTTTAGCTTTCAACGCATCAGCGATGTCATGATTGGTTACAGAACCAAACAAGCGACCGTCAACACCCGCTTTTTGACCGATTTCGAGAACCAAGTCTTTGAGTTTGATGCCAACCGCTTCAGCAGCAGCCAATTTCTCAGCAGCCAATTTTTCCAACTCAGCACGACGAACTGCAAAGTCAGCGATAGCTGCTTCAGTTGCACGACGGGCTTTACGTTGTGGGATTAAGAAGTTACGAGCGAAACCGTCTTTAACGCGAACGATGTCGCCGAGGTTGCCCAGGTTTGTTACTTTTTCTAAAAGAATGATTTGCATTGAGGGCTCCTAATTATTTCTTGTGTTGATCGGAGAATGGCAACAAAGCCAAGTAACGAGCACGCTTAATAGCAGTGTCTAACTGACGCTGATATTTAGCTTTTGTGCCTGTCAAACGAGCAGGAGTGATCTTGGCGTTTTCGCCAATGAAGTCCTTCAATGTATCTACATCTTTGTAGTCAATCTGTTCTACGCCAGCAACAGTGAAACGGCAATAACGCTTACGCTTGAACAATGGGTTCTGAGCTGGTTTCTTTTTGAAATCGGGTTTCTTTCCAAACGCCATGATGATTTCCTCTTTAATTTTTCAATTGAATATGGGTGATATGGAAAACAAGTCTTTGATTACGTAGAGTCTTGGGTGCTAAGAATCCCTCAAACACTGCCTCAGCTCCTAAATCCATTCGCTCTAGATCCTTTTGTATCGGACCGATTGTGATGGCTTCAACGTTCATCTGAATTTTCCTTGCCACTCCTACCTCGTTTGCTTGCCCGCTATGCTCTAGCAAGCAATGCATCACCGGTATTCCTGCTGGTGTAAATCGAATCGCGTCTTTAGAGACCAAGATTGCAGTTAGGGTGAAATGATTCAACGCCGCTCCGCTTCTCTGATACGTTTTCTAGTCTGTGTATTCCTCTTCAAATTTCTAACTTAGGCTGCCGCTACAGGAGCTTCAGTTTGAGCAGATTTGCGCGCTTCTTCACGCTGCACTTCTTTCATCATGATGGAAGGCTCTGTTTCCGCTTTCTTAGTCTTGATGATGAGGTGACGCAAAACAGCATCGTTAAATTTGAACGCATGCTCGAGCTCTTCCAGAGTTTTCTGGTCGCACTCAATGTTCATGCAAACGTAATGGGCTTTAGCAAGCTTGTCGATCATGTAAGCCATCTGACGACGACCCCAGTCTTCCATACGATGAATTTTGCCGCCCGCAGCTGCTAATGTAGCTTTGTAGCGATCGATCATCGCTGGCACTTGCTCGCTTTGGTCCGGATGGACGATAAAGACGATTTCATAATGACGCATCAAACACTCCTTAAGGATAAAGTCACCTGGGCGTCTTGCTAAGTTCTGATGGTTGCGAACTCAGCGCCAGTGTGACAAGGTAGTAACAAATTGTAGGTAAAACTTACAACACTTTTACAGCCGCTTTGCAGCGCTTACCGAATTACAGGCAAGACCGCTATTCTAGCAAAAAAATCCTGCCAAGTCAGGGATTTACCAGAGGATTGAGCCTGTTTCTCAGCATTCAGAGCCAGTTGCAGGGCAATCCTCGCTCTGGGTGCAGACAGGCTGCCCGCCGCCAAACATCCAGCAATGTCTTTTTCAGGTAGATTTGGCATGGTTTCCCCGGCCCCAGTCCTCGAAGTCCGCACCAAGGCAATGCCATGCTTAACTACTGCAATAAGCGAATCCTTCCAGGCGTCATGGAAACCCCCCATGCCAGATCCAGCAATAACGAGGCCCTTTACCTTGGAGGTAAGCCAATGGGTAATCGTCTCCGAACGGGCGCCAGCATGACTGGTTAAGATTTCGACCCAAGGCCATTCGCCTTCCTTTGGAATCGGCAAATCCTCAGTCCAGAGAGCCTGAACCGCCTTCACGCCGGATAGCCAGGATGGATTAATGAGTCCAACGGAACTGCTGGGTGAAGACTGAATTGGCGCATTGAGCGCACTACCGTGCCGCTTTGCGAGATCCATCGCCAAACATCCCCTCCCATCCATGACGGCATAAATACCGCCCGGGCAGTTATCTATAGGGGTAGAAGCCCAGCGAATAGCATCCAATAGGTTGGATGGGCCATCAGCCTTGGGTGCATTGGCAGGCAACATCGCGCCAGTTAAGATCACTCTTTTGCCTAAATTTTGAGCATATTTTCCACAAGTCAGTTGTAAAAAGACCCCTGTCTCCTCAATCGTATCGGTTCCGTGAGTGACCACTATCCCTTTAACCAGGGTGTTTGCAAGAGCCTCTCGAACAGTCTCGCCTAAAAGGGTCAATAAGGACTCCGTTAGGTTGCGGCTATTGGTATTGGCCACTTGCTTTGAAACCAACTGAATGCCATCAGGAACAGCAGATTGAATATGTGTAAGCAAAGAGGCAACATCGACCTGACCAGCTTCGTATTGCATAGGGTTCTCAATTGGGCTTGGCGCCAAGCCAGCAATCGTTCCGCCCATGCCCAAAACCAAGATATGGGGTGTAGTTTCAGGGTGATTTTGTTGTGAGCTCATACCCCATTATCCCTCTTAAATAGCTTGCCCTATCAAAAACTGCTGTATACAATCCCAGTATGGACATAAACACAGTCGATTTTCCGGAGGAGCTAACTGCCCTCCCCAAACTCACTCCACGTCAGAATGAGATCTTGGAGTTAATCACTAAGGCCATCGATGAGAGCGGTCTTCCACCAACTCGAGCCGAGATTGCTACACAGTTGGGATTTGCCTCTGCTAATGCAGCCGAAGAACATCTTCGCGCTTTAGCAAAAAAAGGCTACATCGAGTTAACGCCGGGAACTTCACGCGGCATTCGCATTCCACAAAGATTTAATCAAACTCACAACAGCAATAAATATCGCCAACTATCCTTACCGTCAGGCGCATTACAACAACTCACCCTGCCATTAATTGGAAGAGTTGCTGCTGGCTCACCGATCATGGCTGTAGAGCATATTGAAAAACAGGTTCCAATTGATCCAAGTTTATTTAGCAAAGGTGCTGATTACTTATTAAAAGTAAAGGGCATGAGCATGCGCGACGCCGGAATTTTGGATGGCGACTACTTGGCCGTTCGCAAAACGACTGAAGTACGCAATGGCGATATTGTGGTTGCCCGTCTTGATGATGAAGTCACAGTAAAACGTTGGCAACAAAAGAAAACGGCGAACGGCATCGTCATTGAGCTGCAAGCAGAGAACCCAGACTTCAAAAACATATTAGTGGATGATCGTCAACCCAACTTTGCAGTTGAAGGCCAAGCGGTTGGCTTAATCAGGGCTGAAGGGTTATAAACTAAAGCTCCGCAAGCAAAAGGCCTCTTGTTAGAGGCCTTTTTATTTACTCTCAACAAGAGTCAAATGCTTTAATTACTTCTTGCTTGGTGCCACAACATTGGCGTTCTTTGGTGACGAAGTAATCGTGATCAATGTTTTAGGTCCAGTCAACGAACCCTCGTTTAATTCCACAGTAGCTGTACGGTCGCCTTTGGTAAATACCAAAATACTGGTTTTCGATTTCACAGCACTAACGGTGGTCCATCCTGCGCGCGGATACTCTGATTGGAAGAATGCATAAATATCCGTTGGCGTTTGTACACCAGATAGAACAACACGCCCTACCCAGTTATCACCGCGTCCGATGATTAAAGATTCTGCACCAATAATTTTTGATGCGGCAGGCAATGGCATATCACCCAACAATTGAGCTTGAACCTCTTGAACCTCCTGGGGTGTACCAGTTGGTGAATCACCCGAGCTCGCGCATGCGCCCATAAGCGCTGCCAAAAATAATGTTAGGGCGCTAACTTTGAGGGTTCGTATTGTGATCATGTGCTCTTTAATTGATTAAGGTGGCCGACGCTTTTTTACTTACATTCGTTGAAAGTATTTTAGGTGATGCACCTAAATCGTCAAGACAATTCACTGGAGGCGCGTGAGGGAATCGAACCCCCGTACGAAGCTTTGCAGGCTCCTGCCTAACCACTCGGCCAACGCGCCATACTCTTGAATCAAAAATGGGAAGCTTTTAAGGGCTTCCCATCGAACTTGGAGCGGGAAAGGAGGTTCGAACTCCCGACCTATACCTTGGCAAGGTATCGCTCTACCAGCTGAGCTATTCCCGCATAACAGGGCGATAGTTTAACAAACAATCGCCAAGAAAGCATTATTCCTTGTAAAACCTAAAAATTGGGGGAATGCAATTGCCATGAAAGGCTTAACTGGCTGGGCTTTTGATCGCTTAGTCGATTTTTCCAGCAAGCTGCGGTAAAGCCTTTTTCATGTAATAGAACATGGACCAAAGCGTTAAAAATGAGGCGATCCAAATTAACCAGGTACCTAGCTGTGCGCAATTTAACCAGCCAAATACAGTGTCGTTGAGCAATAAAAATGGGATGGCCACCAACTGGGCTGTGGTTTTGAGTTTGCCGACCATATGTACTGCCACACTTTTTCCAGCACCCAGTAAAGCCATCCATTCACGTAGTGCGGAGATGGTAATTTCGCGACCGATGATGATGAGCGCTACCCAAACCTGCACACGATCCATATTCAGCAGCACCAATAAGGCTGCAGCAACAATGAGTTTGTCAGCAACGGGATCTAAGAATTGACCAAATGCAGATTCTTGTTTTAGACGACGCGCTAGAAAACCATCTAACCAATCGGTAATCGCAGCAGAGATAAAAATGATTGCTGCAATTAAATTCTTCTCAAAAGGCGTGAGCCAAGAATTGGGAAGATAAAAAACCACCGCCAATAGCGGGATGGCTGCAACACGCAGCCAGGTTAAGGCAATGGGTAAATTAAAGGGCATGCGATAAGCATAAACTAAGAATAGTGAAGGCACCTAATGAAGCTGACGATATATCTGCTCGGCCAGCGTTAAAGAGACGCCTTCTACACTAGCAATTTCCTCAATACTGGCGTTTGCAACGCCTTTAAGACCACCAAAACGCGCCAGCAGCTTTTGTCTGCGCTTTGCACCAATACCCTCGATCTCTTCTAAACGAGAAATTGTTCTCGCTTTAGCGCGCTTGGCTCGCATCCCAGTAATGGCAAAGCGGTGCGCCTCATCTCGAATCTGCGCCACCAATAGCAATGCGGCGCTATCGATACCCAACTCCAAAGGTTCACGTCCATCAGCAAAAATCAGCGTCTCCAATCCGACCTTGCGACCCTCGCCTTTGGCAACACCAACAATCAAACCTACATCCATGCCAAATTCAGATAACACCTGACGCGCCATCTCTACTTGTCCTTTACCGCCATCAATCAAAATCACTTGCGGAATTTTTTCTACTGGCAACTCTTGAAAGTTGGCATAACGTCTTTGCAATACTTGGCGCATTGCTGCGTAATCATCTCCCGGCGTGATGTCATTAATATTAAAGCGTCGATACTCGCTTGATTGCATTGCGTTCTTGGAATACACCACACACGATGCTTGAGTTGCTTCACCAGAGGTATGGCTAATATCAAAACATTCAATGCGTAACTGTTCAAGACTTTCCAATTCGAGGCTGAGGATATCCGCCAGGGCACGCGCTCTTGCCAACTGTCCGCCAGTCTCTACTAAGCGTTTCGTTAAGGCAATCTTGGCATTACCCTCAGCCATCGCCAGCCAATGACGCCTTTGCCCCTGAGGCTGATGCAGGAAGGTAATTTTTCTACCAGCTTGTGCATTTAGTAACTCATGCAAATCTTCTGGCGGAGCTTCATTAAGCTCACTGAGATCATCGCCTCTGGACTGCAATGCATGATTCAATATCAATACCGGAGGGATTAAATTGGTTGTTGCATCCTCTAGATGTTCTTCTAAATAATGCTGCGCAATAAATGCCTCTAATATCTCCGCGGGAGATGGCAATTCGCCGGATGTCGTTCTCAACCCCTTAGGAAAATAGGCTCGATCCCCAAGATGACGACCCCCTCGCACCATCGCCAGATTGACGCAAACCATACCTTCCATTTGAGCAACAGCGATGATGTCGACATCGCCCTCGCCTTCAGCCACAACATCCATAGATTGCTGCTGTAAGACACTAGATAGATCAGCGATGCGATCGCGCAATACTGCTGCCATCTCAAACTCCATGGCTTCGCTGTGCTTGTGCATTTCTTTTTCAAGCTCGGATAAAACTTGACTATGATCGCCTTCTAAAAATCGCGTCGCTTGAGCAACGTCCTGTCCATATTGCTCCGCACTGAGACGGCCCACACAGGGAGCGCTACACCGATGAATTTGATGTAAAAGACAAGGGCGACTACGATTCTTAAATACAGAGTCTTCACAAGTTCTCAGACGAAATACTTTTTGAAGAATCTGAACACTATTCCGCACTGCCCAACTATTCGGAAATGGGCCAAAGTACTGATTACGCTTATCTACTTTTCCACGATATGAGGATAGCCGTGGGAACTGATGCCCTGTCAACATCACATAGGGATAAGATTTATCGTCTCGAAATAAAATATTAAATGGCGGAGCCAACTCTTTAATAAGATTGTTCTCTAGAATGAGGGCTTCGGTTTCAGTCCGTGTTACCGTTGTCTCATAGCGGGCAATTTTGCCCACCATCAGCTCGATACGCGGTGATAACTGGGTGCGCTGAAAATAACTTGAGACACGCTTTTTAAGGTTGCGAGCTTTGCCTACATACAGAATACGTCCTGCTTCGTCAAAAAAGCGATATACCCCCGGCAATCCGGGTAGCCGTTTAACATCCTGCTGAAGGGTTTCGAAAAGCGAATTACTCATGCGTTGGGATATTTTCTGCCAAATCGTCGATAACTATGGTGATGCCGGTGTTTGCTGGCGTCTAGCCCGAAGCTTATCAAGCATTCATGGGCAAGAGGTCCGTATTTTTTGCGATGACCTGCCAACCCTTAATTTACTCGCTTCAGGTGTTGACCTCTCAATTAAAGACAGAATCGATATCCAGCCATGGGAAGCAAGTTATAGCAATGCTCGCCATCCCGTTCAAACGCCTGATGTAGTCATTGAGGCTTTTGGTTGTGAACTACCGGAACGCTACTTAACCGGTCTTTTTGTTGCCCCCATCAAGCCACTCATTATTAATCTGGAGTACTTAAGTGCAGAACCTTGGGTGATTGATTTCCACGGCAAACCATCACCTCAATCCCATGGCATTCCGAAGTATTTTTTCTTTCCCGGCTTTCAAGAAGAGGTCGGAGGACTATTGCTTGACCCGATACCAGCGGAAGGGCATCTCGTTGAAAAAAGTACCCCCAATGATCTGAAAGCCATCTGGTCTCAGCTACGTCCAGGAGCCAAACGGATCAGTGTTTTTTGCTACCCAGGAGCGCCACTTAAAAAATGGCTAATGGATTTAGGGCAGCTCGGTGAAGATATAGATGTCCTCCTGGCATACGGCCATGCCGAACAATTAAACCTCTATGGTGAGCAACCAATCCAATTGCCGGCAAACGTTCAATTGCTTTCGCTGCCTTTTGTATCTCAGGATGAATATGACTGGGTGTTGTCGCAATGCGACTTTAATATCGTCCGCGGTGAGGATTCTTTTATACGAGCCCAACTTGCTGGCAAGCCATTTATCTGGCACATCTACCCACAAGAAGATCGCGCTCATGAAGTCAAATTAGCGGCTTTTTTGGATCTCTATTTGGAGGAGGCCAGCCAAGAGTTAAGGTTGGCTACGATTGCCGCCATGACCTGGGCAATGCCCAGCGAATGGTTTGGCGACTTGGGTAACTGGAATGCGCATGCCAAGGACTGGCGCGCCCATTTACTTGAAAAACAAGCGGATGGCGGTCTTCCAGCACGTTTAATGCACTTTGTCGCTTAATCCCAAGCAATAAAGGCTTGCGGGCGGTTACAATCTTGTTTTTGATAAAAACCGCAGAATATTAGCTCTGCCCCCAGGAATAGCAAGATGAAAACAGCACAAGAACTCCGCGTTGGTAACGTAGTCATGATTGGTACTGATGCCCAGGTCGTTTTAAAGGCCGAATATAGCCGCTCTGGCCGCAACTCCTCTGTTGTGAAAATGAAATTTAAGAATTTGTTAACTGGCGCACCAAATGAAGGTGTTTACAAGGCCGATGACAAGTTTGATGTTGTGATTCTGGATAAGAAAGAATGCACCTACTCTTATTTCGCAGATCCAATGTATGTATTTATGGATGGTGATTACAACCAATATGAAGTTGAAGCTGAGTTCATGGGCGATGCCTTGAACTACCTCGAAGAAAGCATGCCTTGCGAAGTAGTGTTCTACGAAGGTAAAGCACTTTCTGTTGCAATGCCTAACTCCTTGGTTCGCGAAATCATTTACACAGAACCAGCAGTTAAAGGTGACACCAGCTCAGGCAAAGTGTTGAAGAGCGCAAAGTTGGCAACTGGCTATGAATTGCAAGTTCCATTGTTCTGCAACACAGGTGACAAGATCGAAATCGATACTCGCACTGGTGAATACCGCAGCCGTGCGAACTAATTTGTAATTAGTTCGCTACGATGCACAAAGCCCGGCATGCCGGGCTTTTTTATTGTTACAAACGCTTTTACCCCTAATTACTCAGCAATCAAACCCAGCTGTGTAAGCAAGCCTTTCGCATGCTGGTACTGAGCTTCAGCTTGCAAGTCACCCCACGTTGGTGCTGAGGCTAGCGGCATAAGACGATTTAAACGTGTTGCAGATTCTGCTTGCTTGGCTTTTGAGACTTTGAGTTTTGAGAGTAATTGATCAGCAAGATCTGGGCGATTGCAGATAAGGACCGCATCGCAACCCGCTTCTAAGGCCATCTCTGCGCCTTTGACTACCGATCCAGCAACACTAGCGCCTTCCATAGAAAGATCATCACTAAAGATCACACCCTCAAAACCTAGCTCTTGACGCAAGATTGAGTGGAGCCAAACCTTTGAGAAGCCTGCTGGGTTCTTATCCACTTTTGGATAAATCACATGCGCCGGCATCACTGATGCCAAACTCAAATCGAGCCACTCATACGGCTTAGCGTCATCGTTCAAGATTTCTTTCAAAGAGCGTTCGTCTACTGGAATGGCTACGTGCGAATCAGCCTCCGCCCAACCATGTCCAGGAAAGTGCTTGCCGCAGTTGGCCATTCCCGCAAGACGTAAGCCTTCATTCAAACTTTTCGCCAAGGCAAAAACAATTTGTGGGTCACGACTAAATGATCTATCCCCGATCACACCACTACGACCAAAGTCTAAATCTAATACTGGAGTAAAGCTGAAATCAACCCCGCAAGCACGTAACTCAGCAGCGAGCACATATCCACAAGCTGTTGCAGCTGCCATGGCGATAGCGGCAGACTCTGCAGCATGAGTGGATTTATTTTTAGCACCCCACAGTTCACCTAGCTTACGCATTGCGGGCAGATGGGTAAAGCCATCAGTCCTAGCACGTTGGACTCGACCGCCCTCATGATCAATAGAGATCAGCACATCTGGACGAAGCTTCTTAATGGCCGTAGTCAGCTTAGTAAGCTGTTGACGATTGGCAAAGTTTCTGCCAAATAAAATGACTCCACCAGTGAGGGGATGCAAAATGCGGCGGCGATCCTCGGCGTTTAACTCGAGACCAACTACATCTAAGGTAATTGGGCCAGGGGCCATCTTCGCCATCGTTAACTTGCTCATCTCTTCCTCTATTTCAACTATATTTTTATTTACTTCTGAGTAACAATTACGTGAGCAATTGCCATGTCTTGCTCATCACTTACAGTGACATGAGCTTCCCAATTTTTTTCTTGCATGAATTGCGCTAACTTTCCTAAGTAGGAGGTCACAGGTTTGCCGCTAGACTCATTCAGAGTTTGTAGGGAGCGCCATGTCATTGGCATTCTCATGCCAAGACCGATTGCTTTGGAGAAAGCTTCCTTAGCTGCGAAGCGCGTAGCCAAGAATGCAATACCCCGCTTATGATTTCTGGCCAGACGATGCTGAAATACCAACATCTCATCTGGACCCAGAATTTTTTCAGCCAGGCGGCCATTGGTGCGATCGTAAGCCGCTTGTAAGCGTTCAATCTGCAGAATGTCAGTGCCGATGCCGATGATCATATTTACTTTAATAGCTTTTATTTGCTGTTGTTAATGCTTAAGAGCTCGCTCTACCATGGTTCATCAAGGCTTTCATGTCGATGATTGCTTTTTGCCAACCCTTAAATAAGGCTTCAGCAACAATGGCATGGCCAATGTTCAGTTCGGACAATTCATCAATAGCAGCAATGGGTTTCACGTTACCCTCATGCAAACCATGACCGGCATTAACTCTCAAGCCAATACTTTTACCAAAGGCCGCAGCTTTACGAATGCGCTCCAATTCTTGAGCCTGCTCAGCGCCTGTTAAATCAGCATAACGACCGGTATGCAATTCGACTACGGTTGCCCCTACCTCTCTAGCCGCCTGAATTTGCTTTTCTTCTGGGTCAATAAACAGCGATACTCGAATGCCTGCATCATTCAGTTTCTGGGTAGCGGCCCTCACCGCATCAAAATGACCCACCACATCTAAACCGCCTTCGGTTGTGACCTCTTCGCGCTTTTCTGGGACCAAACAAACATCGTGAGGTTTTACTTGGCAAGCGATGTCAATCATCTCTGGCGTTACCGCACACTCTAAGTTCATGCGAGTTTTGATGAGTGGGCGTAGTGCTAGCAAATCAGCATCTTTAATGTGACGGCGGTCTTCACGCAAATGCAAAGTAATGAGGTCTGCGCCCGCCTCTTCAGCCAAAGCTGCCGCCCTTAATGGATCAGGATAAATCGTACCCCGCGCATTACGCAACGTGGCAACATGGTCGATATTGATACCTAATTCAAGGCTTGAATGGCTACTCATCTCTGTAGGTTACTAGATTTTTTTCAAATCAATCAAAATCTGGCGAGTCGTCAATACTTGATCCTGTAAATGCAGACCCAGCAAAAAACGCATCAATTGCTTACTCTCTGACAGCGTCTCGGGATCCGAAAAATCTCCAATAGCAATCGCTAATAGCGATTTTCCAGTCAGCACTGGCCAATGTCCGGGGTCATCCACCTGCACCGGACGCACACCGCGCTCTGGTTGGTAAACATATTGTTCGTGAGCCAATGGCGCCTCATTCGTTTCAACACAACGATCCAAGGCGGCAGCATAACCCGTTTCCTGCAAGAGCGATAACTCGAAAGGACGTAGGATTTCTTCTAGACCCTTAGATTCAAACTCAAGGTTAGATAGCGCATTGATAGTCTGTGCATAGCGATCGTAGAGTTTTTCGTAATCATCTTCACGCGCTAAAAACTTGACAAGTAATTCATTGAGATAGAAACCGCAAAGCAAGGCATCCCCCACCAAAGAAGGCATGCCACCCACCCACTCTGATTTTGTTAGGGTGCGCAGTTCAGACTTGCCACTCCATGAAACCAATAATGGCTGAAAGCGTTGAAGAACAGGGCGTAATGTCGAATGCGGGCGCTTAGCCCCTTTAGCAATTAGTGCCATGCGACCATGTTGCCGCGTAAAAACATCCAGAATTAAGCTAGTTTCTTTATAGGGGATGCTGTGCAATACAAAAGCAGGTTCGTCAGCAACACGAATCGAGGCCATGGAATTTATTCTAACCCCTGTGCCCGCAGTTCGGCGCGATCATCCGCCCAGCCACGCTTGACCTTGACCCAAGTCTCTAAAAAGACTTTGCCATCAAAGAGCTTTTCCATATCAATGCGGGCATCTGTTGAAATCTTTTTTAGGCGCTCGCCTTTTTGACCAATGATCATTGCTTTATGACTATCGCGATCCACCAAGATGGTTGCCGCAATACAACGCATCTTGCCATCCATCTTAAATTGGTCAATAACTACGGTACTGGTGTAAGGCAACTCTTCACCAGTAAAGCGAAATACTTTTTCTCGCAAAATTTCGGCCGCTAAGAAGCGTTCGCTACGGTCAGTGATGGTATCGCCATCATAGACAGCTGGCGCCTCAGGTAGATAGCCTTCAAGCACATCCAGCAATCTTTCGATATCGCCAGGGCTCTTGGCGCTCATCGGCACGATTTCAGCAAACTCGCATTTCTGATCTTCATGACCGCCCAATTCACACCAAGGGCGAGCCATGTCTTTAATAAAGTTGAGCAGTGCCTGGTCGCGCTCTGATGGAGTCTGAAAGCGACTATTAAATAAATCCAGCTTGTTTAATACGAGCACTACAGGCAAGTCATCTGGCAATAATTTCAATACCTTTTTGTCGTCCTCACCAAAGTAACCGGCCTCAACTACAAAGCAAGCCACATTAACGTCTTGCAGAGCCGTAGTAACAGTGCGATTAAGCGCCTTGTTGAGCGTATTCATTAATCGCGTCTGAAAGCCAGGTGTATCGATAAAAATAAACTGGGCTTCATCGCGATTCTGAATACCCAAAATACGGTGGCGTGTAGTTTGCGCCTTACGAGAAGTAATACTGATCTTCTGGCCAACCAATGCATTCAGAAGGGTCGATTTACCCATATTAGGACGCCCAACAATGGCGATGGTGCCGCATCTAAACACGATTAGCCCTTCAGCTTAAGATTAAACTGCTCTTCGGTCACTTCTTTTTTTGCCGCTTTCTTTTTAGCTGACCGTGTCTTCTTGGGTTTACGAGATTCTTGCGGCAAAGCCTTCAGCATGGCAATCAACGCCAACTTCGCTGCCGCTTGTTCAGCAGCACGTCGTGAAGCACCCTCACCTTTAACTGCCACCTTATGACTGGGGATCAAGCACTCCACCTCAAACTGCTGGTTGTGTGCAGCACCAGAAGTACCAGTAACGTTATAGGTAGGTAAGGGCAATTGATAACCCTGCAGGCACTCTTGCAATAAGGTTTTATCGTCTTTACCTAAGGTTTTAGGATCAACATGCGCCAAGATAATGGAGTAGAGCTTGCGCAAACTTGCCTTAGCAGCCTCAAAACCACCATCCATAAAAATAGCGCCAGTCACTGCCTCTAGGGTATCCGCAAGGATAGAGGGGCGACGGAAGCCACCACTCTTGAGCTCACCCTCGCCTAAGCGCAAGTAATCGGATAAAGATAATGTTTGGGCGATTTCATATAAAGCCTGCTGCTTCACGAGATTCGCACGCACACGAGAAAGGTCGCCTTCATCCAAATCTGAATAACGTTCGTAAAGCATCTCAGCCACTACGCAATTAAGAATCGAGTCCCCCAAAAACTCCAGACGTTCATTATTCTTCTTGCTATGACTACGATGAGTCAAGGCTTGATTTAGTAGCTCTGGCTTCTTGAAGGTATAGCCGAGTCGCTCTTGCAGCGGTCCAGTTTCGATCACGGCGCGCGCATTCATGATATTTACTCGAATCCGCCGATTCGACCCAGATTACCTAGGTTGAGCCAAACAAAGAAGGCTTTGCCCACAATGTTTTTATCTGGGACAAAACCCCAATAACGTGAGTCTGCGCTGTTATCACGGTTATCGCCCATCGCAAAGTAATGTCCTGGAGGTACCTTACAAGTCAGACCAGACTGCTGGTATTGGCAGAACTCAGAACCCGGAAAACGCTCAGTCGGAAATACTGTGGCCGGACGATCTGGGTCATTCAGAATCTCATGACGATTACCCCCCAAGTCTGCTGGGAAGGTTTCAGTGAAACGCTTGGCGTAACGCATATTCTCAGGGTCGAGATAAGGTTCGCCACCGCTGTATTGCAAAGGCTGACCATTAATAGTCAGTCGTTTATTTTCATAAGTGATTTCGTCACCTGGCAAAGCCACTACACGCTTAATATAATCGACGGATTCGTCTCGTGGGTAGCGGAACACCACAACATCACCGCGTTTAGGAGAACCCAAGTCAACTACTTTTTGATTAATTACAGGCAAACGAATTCCATAGGTAAATTTATTCACTAAAATGAAATCGCCTATCTGCAATGTAGGGATCATTGAGCCCGAAGGAATCTTGAACGGCTCAGCAATGAAAGAGCGCAACACAAATACCGCGCAAATGACTGGAAAGAAGCCAGCGGTGTACTCAAGCCATAAAGGCATGCGGTCATTACCAGCCAAACGCCTTTGCGGGGCAAAGTGCAATTTATCCGCAACCCAAGCGATTCCAGAAACAATTACCAGGATGAAAAGGACTAGAGCAAAGTTCATCAATCCTCCACCTGCAGAATAGCCAAGAAGGCTTCTTGTGGAATCTCCACGTTACCTACCTGCTTCATACGCTTCTTACCTTCTTTTTGCTTCTCTAATAGCTTGCGCTTACGAGAGATATCGCCGCCATAACACTTAGCCAAAACGTTCTTGCGCAATGCCTTTACGTTTTCACGAGCCACAATATTGCTACCAATTGCCGCCTGAATAGCTACATCAAACATTTGACGGGGAATGATGCCACGCATCTTCGCAACCACTTCGCGCCCGCGATGTTGACTATTGCTTCTGTGAACGATTACAGACAATGCATCCACACGATCGCCGTTGATCAAAATATCGACCTTCACTACATCTGCAGGTCGATATTCTTTGAACTCATAATCCATTGAAGCGTAGCCACGAGAGATGGACTTCAGCCTGTCAAAGAAGTCCAACACAATCTCAGCCATTGGCAATTCATAGGTGAGCTGCACTTGGCGACCAAGATAGTTCATACCCGTTTGAATACCGCGCTTTCCAACACATAAAGTAATCACTGAGCCAACATACTCTTGAGGCATATACAGGTTGACTGTAACAATCGGCTCCATGATGGTATCGACCTTACTGGTCTCTGGCATCTTTGATGGGTTATCCACCATTAAGATCGTGCCATCTGACTGCTGCACCTGATACACCACGGTTGGAGCAGTGGTAATGAGGTTCATGCCATACTGACGCTCCAAGCGCTCTTGCACAATCTCCATATGGAGCAAACCTAAGAAGCCGCAACGGAATCCAAAGCCTAAAGCCTGCGAAACTTCTGGTTCATATAAAAGTGAAGCGTCATTCAATTTGAGCTTCTCGAGTGACTCGCGCAATTGATCGTATTCACTAGCCTCAACTGGATATAGTCCTGCAAAGACTTGGGGTTTCACTTCTTTAAATCCAGGCAATGGTTCGGCTGCAGGAGTGCGGCCTTGCTGTCCAGGAGAGTGCGTCACGGTATCGCCAACCTTGGCAGCTTTCAATTCTTTAATACCAGCAATCACAAAGCCTACTTGACCCGCAGATAACTCTGGGCGATCTACTGATTTCGGACTGAATACACCAACATGCTCAACTAAGTGGGTTGAGCCATTCGCCATTAAGGTAATCTTTTCTTTTGGCTTTAGGGTGCCATTCACCACACGAATCAACATCACCACGCCAACGTAGTTGTCAAACCAAGAATCAATAATTAATGCTTGTAATGGCTCTGTCGCATTCCCTTTTGGTGGCGGCACTTTTGCGATCATTTCCTCAATCACGTCTGCAACACCCATACCCGTCTTGGCCGAACAGGTAACGGCTTCAGACGCATCAATGCCAATAACATCTTCAATCTCTTGTTTGGCGCGATCAGGATCTGCTTGCGGTAAGTCAATCTTATTGAGCACCGGCACAACCTCAACACCCAACTCAAGCGCCATATAACAGTTGGCAACGGTTTGCGCTTCAACCCCTTGGCTGGCATCGACTACCAACAATGCGCCTTCGCAAGCAGATAAAGAGCGACTGACTTCGTAAGAGAAATCCACGTGCCCAGGGGTATCAATCAAATTGATGTTGTAAATCTTGCCGTCTTTTGCCTTGTAATTCAAAGCTGCGGTTTGCGCCTTAATCGTGATGCCACGCTCACGCTCAATATCCATTGAGTCAAGAACTTGAGCTTCCATTTCGCGATCGGAGAGACCGCCGCAAAGTTGAATAATGCGATCGGCAAGCGTTGATTTGCCGTGATCGATATGGGCGATGATAGAAAAATTGCGGATTAAATCCATAGCGTCTTAATAGGTCATTCAAAAAACGCCTTGTCAGAACGCACCACAATGATGCGCTGCAAAAAGTCGTCTTGAAGTGATTGTAATGGGTGGCGCCCAAGAGGCGCCAAACCCCATTTTTAAGCCCAAAATAGGGTTATTTGGGCCTTACAGGGACCACCAAAGTGCTGTCGGCACGGCGGATAAAGACTGGAACAGCCCGATTGGCGTCCAAACCCTTTACAAGGGCTTCAAACTGCTTAACACCCGTGATATCCGCATCCGCAACCCGAATAATGACGTCCCCAGGTCGAATTCCTGCTCTGGCTAAGGGGCCATCCCCCAAACCAGTAACCTCAACTCCACCTTTGATGTTTAAGTCCTTCTTTTTGGATTCCGAAAGCTCGCTGACCGCAACCCCAAGGGCATTTGCACTGCCGCCATTTGCCGCAGGTGCATCAGACTTCTTATTGGCTGCCTGAGTGGATTCTGTATCCGCAACGGTAACAGTTAAATCACGAGTTCCACCTTTGCGCCAAACCTGCACTGGCACTGAAGTACCAGGCTTAGTTTCACCTACAACTCTTGGTAAGTCAGTTGACTTCGAAATATCGCGGCCATTAAAACTCAAAATCACATCGCCTGCTTCAATTCCACCGGCAGCAGCTGGACCGCCCGGCTCAACATTACGAACATAAGCACCACGTGGTTTTCCTAAGCCCAAACTCTCAGCAACCTCTTTGGTCATTTCACCCAAAGCAACACCAATACGACCTCGAGTCATCTTGCCATTCGTGCGCAATTGATCGGCAACACGCATTGCCTCATCAATCGGAATGGCAAATGAGATGCCCATGTATCCGCCAGAACGGCTAAAGATTTGGGAATTAATACCAATCACTTGACCGGCAGTATTTAAGAGTGGTCCACCTGAGTTTCCAGGATTAACTGCTACGTCAGTTTGAATGAAAGGCAAGTAGTCACCAGTATCGCGACTCTTGGCTGACACGATACCTGCTGTGACAGTGTTCTCAAGACCAAACGGAGACCCAATCGCTAGCACCCATTCTCCAACTCGCACCCTAGATGAGTCACCTAATGGCAGCTTTGGTAAGTCACGTGCTTCAATTTTGACAACCGCTACGTCAGTACGCTTATCCATACCAAGCAACTTTGCCTTGAACTCACGCTTATCCGTTAAGGTCACATAGATCGTAGTAGCACCCTCAACCACGTGTGCATTGGTCAAAATTAATCCATTGGATTCAATAATGAAACCAGAACCAACACCACGGTCCGCCTCTTGCGGTTTTCCGGGATTTGGCTGCGCCTGCTTAGGGCCATTCGGTAACCCAGGAATAGGCACACCAAAGAAACGACGAAAGAATTCAGCTTGATCCTCAGGCATTCCAGGGATGCCACCCTGCGCCTGCTGGACCACCACTTTTTCAGTTGTACGAATATTCACCACCGCAGGACTAGCTCGCTCAACCAAATCTGCGAAATCCGGAATTGTTACGCGTGGATTTTGTGCGGCAGCCGTTGGAATAAATGCGACATACCCAAGACTAAAAAAAGTCATGAGCGCAATTAAGTACTTTTTCATAATGCTATAGACCTACTTGGTGAAAACCAAAGATGAAGATAAAGAGAATATTAGGTCAATTTGCCGAAAATCAAGGTACCGTTAGTACCCCCAAAGCCAAAATTGTTTTTGACGGCATGGTCAATCTTCACGTCCCGAGCAGTATTAGCGCAGTAGTCCAAATCACACTCAGGGTCTTGATTGAAGATATTGATAGTAGGTGGTGATTTCTGGTTGTGTAGCGCCAGAATAGTAAATACAGACTCCAAGCCGCCGGCTCCGCCCAAAAGGTGGCCCGTCATGGACTTAGTGGAGTTGATTAAAGCCTTTTTAGCGTGATCGCCCAAGGCCGCTTTGATTGCTTCAGTTTCATTCTTATCACCCAGTGGCGTAGAAGTTCCATGAGCATTCAAATACTGAATTTGATCTGGATTAAGTTTGGCATCGCGCATTGCATTCACCATACAACGACGTGGGCCATCCATGTTCGGAGCAGTCATGTGATACGCATCACCACTCATACCAAAGCCGAGTAATTCACAATAAATTTTTGCGCCTCGCGCTTTTGCATGCTCGTACTCTTCAAGCACGACAACACCCGCACCTTCACCCAGAACAAAACCATCGCGGTCTTTATCCCAAGGGCGTGATGCAGTCGCAGGATCATCATTGCGTGTTGAAAGCGCTCTTGCAGAAGCAAATCCACCAACACCTAAAGCAGAGATTGTGGATTCAGCACCACCAGCAACCATCACATCAGCATCGCCGTACTGAATTAAACGTGCGGCCAAACCAATGCTGTGCAAACCCGTTGTACAAGCAGTTACCGCAGCAACGTTTGGACCTTTGAGACCAAACAAGATGCTGAGGTGGCCAGAAATCATATTGATGATTGAACCTGGAACAAAGAAAGGTGAGATGCGGCGAGGACCGCGAGCCAATAGCTCGGCACCGGTTTCTTCGATCATTGGCAGGCCACCAATACCGGAGCCAACCATTACACCAACGCGCTCGGCGTTTTGTTCGGTGATCTCTAAACCGCTATCACGAAGCGCTTGTGTGCCAGCAGCGATACCGTAATGGATAAAGGTATCCATATGGCGCGCTTCTTTGGCAGAAACATACTCTTCGACATTGAAATCTTTCACCTCTCCAGCGAAATGAACGCTAAGCGGAGTGTGGTCAAACTTGGTGATGGTTGCAATGCCTGATTTGCCCGCGAGCAAATTAGACCAAGCTAGATCAACTGAATTACCAACAGGTGAGATGAGGCCAAGGCCGGTGACTACAACCCGGCGTCGGCCATTTGATGCTGACACAGTAATACCTAAGCTAGGGAATTAACCCTGAGCTTTTGATTTAGCGAAGTCGATCGCGAGCTGAACTGTGGTGATCTTTTCAGCTTCCTCATCAGGAATTTCGATGCCGAATTCATCTTCCAAAGCCATAACCAACTCAACAGTGTCAAGAGAGTCAGCGCCCAAGTCGTTCACGAAAGAAGATTCATTCTTGATCTCTCCTTCTGCGACGCCTAATTGCTCAGCGACGATTTTCTTAACGCGTTGTTCGATGTTGTCCATTAATTTCCCCAGGGGTTGTAAAAAACGATGAAAAGAATTTTATCAGTTTGCTAGACCGGATTAGCAAATTTGCCGAAAAATCGTCAAATTCTTGCTTTGCCGTTAGGCCAGATAGAGCCCGCCATTCACATGTAGGGTATTACCCGTAATGTAAGCAGCGGCCGGAGAGGCCAAAAACGCCACAGCCTGAGCCACATCCTCGGGGCTACCCAATCTTGCCAAAGGAATGTTCACTTTTAGGGCATTTTGCTGCTCTTCGCTCAAAGCGCGGGTCATATCGGTATCTATAAAACCAGGAGCCACGCAGTTAACGGTAATGTTGCGGCTACCAATTTCACGGGCTAAAGCACGCGTCATGCCAGAAACACCTGCTTTTGCAGCAGCGTAATTTGCCTGACCAGGATTGCCCATGTGACCAACAATAGAAGTGATATTGATAATGCGGCCGCCGCGAGCCTTCATCATGGGACGCATGACCGCTTGTGACAAACGAAACACAGAACTGAGATTGGTATCAATCACATCAGTCCATTCATCAGACTTCATGCGCATCGCCAAGTTATCGCGCGTAATGCCAGCGTTGTTTACCAAGATATTGATACCGCCATATTCTTTCACGATCGAATCAATAATTTCTTCACAAGCATTTGGTGCGGTGACATTCAATACCTTACCTGCACCACCCGAAGCTTTTAAACGATCATCAATTGCCTTAGCGCCACTTTCTGAGGTTGCGGTGCCAATAACCTTAGCGCCACACTTCACTAACTCGTCTGCAATTGCTTGACCGATTCCGCGTGAGGCGCCAGTTACTAAAGCAATTTGTCCACTTAAGTCGAGATTCATATTTATCTTCCGCTATTTCTTTTAATCGCTGTTTTTAATCACTTGCTTTTATTTCAAGCTTGCCAGAACTTCATTCAAACTAGATTCATCAAAGACTGGCACACCAGTGACTTGATCATTAATACGCTTGGTAAGACCTGCCAAAACTTTGCCAGGGCCGCACTCCACTACTTGCGTGATGCCTTGAGCAGCCATGGCTTGAATTGTTTCTTGCCAACGCACAGGTTTTGCAGCCTGACGCACTAAGGCATCTTTAATTGCCATCGGGTCATTCAAAATTTCTACATCCACGTTATTAATCACGGGAATGGTTGGCGCCTTAAATTCGATATTGGCCAAATATGCTTTGAGCTTCTCAGAAGCAGGTTGCAATAAAGAAGAGTGGAATGGTGCTGATACTGGCAATGGCAATGCACGCTTTGCACCGGCCGCTTTTAATAACTCGCAAGCTTTAGTAACAGCGTCGCTTGCACCAGCAATCACCACTTGTCCAGGTGCATTGAAATTCACTGCCTCAACTACGCCACCAGAAGCAGCGCTTGCCTCAGCGCAAACTTTAATCACTGTCGCATCATCTAAACCCAAAATAGCCGCCATACCTCCAGTACCAACCGGAACGGCACTTTGCATCGCTTCAGCACGAAAACGCACCAAAGGCACCGCATCTTTAAAAGCAATCACGCCTGCTGCAACTAAGGCCGAATATTCACCAAGACTATGTCCAGCCATCACTTGAGGGGCGGGGCCACCAGCAGCCAACCACGCACGATAAAAAGCTACGCCAGCAGTCAACATCACGGGCTGCGTATTGGTAGTTAACGATAAAGCCTCAGCGGGGCCTTCAGCAATTAACTTGGCAACGTCTTCGCCCAAGGCTTCGGAAGCCTCTTGTAATGTTGCGCGCACTTCTGGACGTTCAGAAATGGAATTGAGCATGCCAACAGATTGAGAGCCTTGACCTGGAAATACGAATGCAAATGTCATGTGTTTAATTCGCTAATGAAAGAAATTAGAGAGATAGATAAATAAAAGTAAATTTTTCTTAGTATTTAATGGCAACCGCACCCCAAGCAAAACCACCGCCAACACCTTCTAACAACAGATGTTGACCACGCTTGATTTGTCCTGAGCGAACTCCGCAATCTAATGCCAAAGGAATTGAAGCGGCCGAAGTATTGCCATGCTCATGCACAGTAACAATAACCTTATCCATAGACATGCCCATTTTCTTGGCCGTGCCTTCCATGATTCGAATATTCGCTTGATGCGGCACTAACCAGTCGATTTGCTCGGGCTTGAGATTTGCCTTTTCAAGCGCCTCATGGGCAACTTGCTCCAATACCTTAACAGCTAGTTTAAATACGGCCTGGCCATCCATTGTCATAAATGGAGAGCCATGCACTTCACCATTACCAGCACGACCTGGTACACACAAAATATCGCGTTGACTACCATCAGCGTGCAAGGCAGTAGACAAAATGCCAGCTTCTTTTGAGGCCTCGAGCACAACCGCTCCAGCACCATCACCAAACAGAACACAAGTTCCACGATCTTGGAAATTCAAAATACGGGAGAATGTTTCTGCCCCAATGACCAATACTTTCTTATATGAGCCAGAGCGAACAAAAGCATCTGCAATAGCAAGTGCATAAGTAAAGCCAGCACAAACTGCTTGCACATCGAAAGCTGCACAAGAAGTGTGTGCACCTAATTTATCCTGCACTACGCAAGCAGTACTTGGAAAGCCGCCTAGATGATCTGGAGTAGAAGTAGCCAAAATGATGAGGTCTAAATCTTCGGAAGTAATTCCTGCGCTGCTTAGTGCAGCTTGTGCAGCCTTTACCGCCAAATCACTAGTGAGTTCATTGTCAGCAGCAAAGTGACGCGCAGATATTCCGCTGCGGGTCTTAATCCACTCATCACTGGTCTCTAAACCAGTTTTAGCAAGGCGCTCTACTAAATCTTGATTGCTTAGGCGTAACTCTGGAAGATAGCTTCCTGTGCCAGCCACTCTTGCAAAAATACTCATACTTTTGTCTCCACCACAAAGGCTGCCGCAATGCGCTCTACCATGCGATTCTTGGCTGCTTCATAAGCACGATCCAAGGCAAAGCCAAATGCATAACTGTCTGCGGAACCATGACTCTTAATCACGCAGCCGCGCAAACCCAGCAATACTGCACCGTTATAACGACGATGATCAACGCGCTTGCGCACTCTGAGCAAAGGCACCATTGCGCAAATTGCCATTAACTTCGTCAACAATGAACGATTAAATTCTTCACGGATCATTCCGCTCATCATCTTAGCCAAGCCTTCGCTAGCCTTTAAAACAACATTACCTACAAAGCCATCACACACCACAATATCCGTGGTTCCTTTAAAGATGTCATTACCTTCTACGTTGCCGTAAAAGTTCAAAGAAGTCTGGCGAAGTAATTCGCTAGTTTGCTTAACCACCTCATTGCCTTTAATGACTTCTTCACCAATATTCAGAAGGCCAATCGAAGGGTTTTGCTTGCCATCAACTACCTGCACCATCACGTTGGCCATTTGCGCAAACTGAACCAAGTGCATTGGTTCACAGTCTGCGTTTGCACCCAAATCCAGCATAGTCGTGCCACGCCCCAGTTCATTGGGAATGGCAGTAGCAATCGCAGGTCGATCAACACCATCGAGTGTTTTGAGGATATAGCGCGAGATCGCCATGAGCGCACCGGTATTACCGGAGGAGATAACTGCATCAGCAACCCCTTCTTTCACTTGCTCGATTGCCACGCGCATAGAGGAATCTTTTTTGCGTCGTAACGCAATCTCAATGGGATCATCCATCAAGACAACTTCGCTAGCAGGAATAATTTGAATGCGCTCCATTGGCGCTTTTGATGATTTACTCAAGACTTGCTTGATTAAATCGGGATCACCAACAAGGGCGATCCTCACATCTGCGTGTTTTTCTAAAAAATCGCAGGCAGCTGGAACCGTCACGACGACTCCATGATCTCCGCCCATGGCATCAATAGCGAGAGTAACGCTCATAAGCTCATTGATTGCTGCAAGTGATTTATCCAAGAAAAAAGCGGCTTTTACTGGAGCCGCTTCGATCTGTTTGGACTAAAAAATTAGTCGTTTTTTGTTTTAACAACTTTGCGACCACGATAGTAGCCGTTAGGTGAAATGTGGTGGCGCAAGTGAGCCTCACCAGTTGTGGCTTCAACAGCCGTAGCAGGTGCGGTCAAAAAGTCGTGCGCACGATGCATGCCACGTTTGGAAGGTGATTTTTTATTTTGTTGAACGGCCATATTGAACTCCTAAGCAAGGCGACATTCTAGCATGGAAAAGCGTCTAAATGCTTGATTTATTGACAAAAGATACTCAAAACAACAACAGAAATACAAACCTTAATTTCAGTTTTTCTTCATATTTTTCAATATGTTAAAGGGATTTTCCCGCTCAACTTCGGCATCCTCATCAGCCCCATCACCAAAAGTGGAGGCGTGGGGCTCACAAAACCCATCTGGATGCTTTGGAATCAGGGGTAAAGACAACAAAACCTCATCCTCAATGGCCTCCAAGAGGTTGAAATGCTGACTTACCACCAAAGGCTCCTGCTCTTCATCCTCAATGGAATAGTCATCCGCCTCGGCATCAGTCAAAACCAAGATAAAACGTCTCTTTTCATCCAAATCCACTGCGCAATCCTGCAAACAACGCAGGCAAACGAGATGCAGACGCCCTTTTAGACCCAATTCGAGGATCTGATGAGGCTCACTGCCTGGAGAATTTTCGAAATGGGTCGCAACCGACCAGCTAAAACCGTCCGTTGGATTGATTACCGAAACTTCCTCGGCCACCCTTGGCAAGTCCGAGATGCTTAAAAAACCAGCACCCTTATAAGATTGAGGAGCACAAAAATCGACCCTCTTTAACGCACTAGGCTCTGCAGATAGCTCGACTTGAGGTAAAACTTGATTACGATTCATAGCATCAGTCTAAATGAAGCCGCACCAGAAAGCACAGAATACGATGAGTAGTTTTCAAAACCAACGCTTGATTCTAGGATCAACATCCCAATATCGCCGCGAACTTTTAGAGCGTCTGCGCATTCCATTTGAGGTGATTTCACCGCAGGTCGATGAAACACCTCTCACCGGTGAGAGCACTCTCGAATTAGCAATGCGCCTCGCGCATGCAAAAGCAGCTGCAGTTGCCAAAGAACATCCAGATGCTTGGGTCATTGGCTCTGATCAAGTTGCCGATCTGTGTGGCGCTGCAATTGGTAAACCAGGAAATTTTGAAAGGGCGTTAGCGCAGTTGCAACTGATGCGAGGTCAAAAAGTGACTTTTCAAACGGCATTGTGTTTGATGAAGGGCGATACCCACACTACCCTCTGCGTTCCAACTGAAGTCACCTTTCGCAAACTCTCTGATGATGTTTTAGAAAGTTACCTATTGGCCGAAGAGCCCTATGATTGCGCGGGTAGCGCCAAATCAGAAGGTCTAGGCATCAGCCTGCTAGACGCCATTAAGAGTGATGACCCAACTGCTTTAATTGGCTTACCGCTCATTGCCTTAACGGGATTATTGCGTGATGCTGGTTTTGTCATTCCACTCAAAACCTAATGCGACCAATTTAAAAGGATCATCGGAAAATATTTTATGGCTAAGCTTGGCACCCTATATTTAATTCCCAACACCTTGGGCAACGATAGTCGTGTTGAGCAACTACCTTGGGTCCTTCCCGCGGAGACCATTGCGCAATCAGCCAAGCTCAAGCATTGGATTGTGGAAGATGCTAAAACAGCACGCGCCCTGTTAAAAGCAATCGATTCTGCTTCTCCATTGGCTTGCACGATTCAAGAAATGCAGATGAGTGAGTGGCGCGGTGCCGCACGCAATGCCAAGTATGGCGACTCTGTAAAACCCACTGATTTACTAAAACCTCTGCTTGCTGGAAATGACATGGGTTTGATGTCGGAAGCGGGCGTACCCGGCGTAGCTGACCCAGGCGCAGAGCTTGTTCTGGCGGCACATCAGTTGGGTGCACAAGTAAAGCCATTGGTTGGACCAAGCTCAATATTGCTCGGGCTAATGGCAAGTGGACTAAATGGTCAACGCTTTGCATTTCAAGGCTACCTACCTCATGACACCCATGAGCGCACAACAAAGTTAAAGCAATTAGAAGTAGAGTCTCGCAAATTACAACAAACGCAAATTTGGATTGAGACTCCCTATCGCAACACCGCAATGTTGATGGCTTGCATTAATTCATTAGCGCCGCAAAGCTTGCTTTGCCTGGGGGTGGATCTCAGCCTGCCATCAGAAACGATCACAACATTATCGATTGCAGATTGGCGTAAACGCTATCCAAATGAGGCTGCGTGCGCCCCACTACAAAATAGGCCAACAGTATTTCTACTATTGGCCTAGAGCTTCATTGCTTTAGCTATGCTTTCTGTTTTTTGTCTTATTACTTGTTTCGCTCTTAATTTATTTCAGATCCGGCGTCTTTACTAAAGCCTTACCAGCAGCAGCGCCAGCCTCAGCCCCAAAGCGTTTAGCTACACGCTCTGCAAAGTTTTCTTTCATGGTGTAGTCCAGAACATCGGGTGCTTTGAAGATATCGCGCGCAACGGTATCAACCGTGCCATAGCCATCAGCCAAACCAATCTTGACGGCTTGCTCGCCATTCCAGATACGTCCCGAGAATAAATCCGGCACATCCTTTAAGCGATCACCACGACCCTCTTTTACTACCGCAATAAATTGCTGGTGAATCTCATCAATCATGGTCCTTACCATTTCAACTTGTTTTGGATTCTCCTTGCTAAATGGATCCAACATACCCTTGTTAGATCCTGAGGTAATCATGCGACGAGTCACACCCAACTTATCCATTAAGCCAGTAAAGCCAAAGCCTTCCATGATCACGCCAATAGAGCCTACTAAACTGGCTTTATCAACCAAGATTTGGTCTGCGGCGACAGCAACGTAATACCCACCCGATGCACAGATATCTTCCACTACGACATAAAACGGTTTCTTGGGGTAAAGCTTTCGCAAGCGATGTATCTCATCATTAATCATGCCGGCCTGAACTGGCGAACCACCAGGGCTATTGATGCGCAGCACCACCCCAGCACTTTGCTCATTCTCAAACGCCGATAGTAAAGAAGAATTAATGTCCATCGCATTGGCCAATGAACTTGAAGAGATCTCCCCTTCCAAAGTCACTAAGGCCGTATGCTTTTCTACGCCCATGCCTTTGCCTGGAAGATGAAAATCAAATATCGACAACAAAGCACCCACAATTACCAACAAAGTTAAGACTCTTAATAACGCCTTCCAGCGACGTGCTTTACGAGTCTCTTTCAAGTTCTCCAATAAGAGGTGCTCAAGCGCTTGGCGCTCCCAGTTTGGATTTGGATTATTTTCCATATTTTTAAATTCCTCTGTATTTCTTAATTACTTGCTAATTTAATTGCCAGGTTACAAATTCTGTTTAAGCCATTGCGCAAGTTCCGCAACACTATTGACATGCGCCAATGAGGGCGATTCCTTTAGGGTACTTGGAGGATGGGCGCCATAAGTGACTGCAACAGCATCGACACCAGCATTGACTGCCATATCCAAGTCATGCGTCGTATCACCGATCATCAGCATGCGACGAGTCGGCACTTGAGTAACATCTGATAACTCCAACAGCATCCCCGGATGGGGCTTCGAGAAAGATTCATCAGCAGTACGAGTCTCATGAAAAAGATGGCCGATTTGATGATGCTTTAAAGACCGATCGAGACCTACGCGCGATTTACCAGTTGCCACTCCAAGCAAATACTGATCATCATGCAGTTGCTCTAACAATTCACGAATGCCAACAAACAAATCGAGCTCATGATCTTTGGCTAAGTAGTGATAACGAAAACGATCCGTCAACTTTTGAAAATGCATCGGCTCAATCCAAGGTACCGCTCTTCGCAATGAGTCCTGAATCCCCAAACCAATTACTGAACTTGCCAAAGTGTCGTCTGGCGCCTTAAAGCCTAGGTCACGGCAAGCTTGCTGAATGCAATGCACGATTGTTGGCGTGGAATCCATGATGGTTCCATCCCAGTCCCAAACAATCAGGTCATAGGGTCGATTTGATTTATTCGAATTGTTTGATTGAGGCATTCTGCTTTTTACAATTCAAAAGTTTTCATCATGGCAGTAAATTCTAGAGGCAACGGCGACTCAATCCGCATTTTTTCACCCGTGCGTGGATGCGTAAAGCCGGCCAGATGAGCATGTAGATATAAACGCTTCGATTTAATCTGCTTATCTAAATCTTCAAAGCCGTACTTATCATCACCCAAAATCGCGTGTCCTAATTTTTGTAAGTGCACCCGAATCTGATGTGTGCGCCCTGTCTTGAGCTGTGCTTCAGCCAAAGTAATGGTAGCGTCTTCACGCTGAAGTGTTTTAGTCACTCGCAATGCGGTATGACTTGGCAGACCATCTGGATCAACTCGAACGCGGCGCTCACCGTTAGGCAAAAGATACTTATGCAACGGATATTTAAGCTGCATGGTCTGTGCGCCCTGATTAATTGCACCATGTGCAAGCAAGAAGTAGCGCTTATCAGTTTGACCTTCACGAATTTGGCGATGCAGCTCTACCAGGGCACTACGCTTTTTAGCCAGCAGCAGAACTCCAGAAGTATCTCGGTCTAAGCGATGCACCAGTTCCAGGAACTTGAGCTCGGGGCGGGTGATGCGCAAGGTTTCAATTACCCCGAGTGCAATACCAGAACCCCCATGGACTGCCAAACCAGCCGGCTTGTTCACTATTAAGAGGGCCTCATCTTCAAAAAGAATTGGCATTTTGTCTGAATAGCCATGCGCCCGAGACTTGGTTTGAGCAGTATTCACCGCCGCCATTTGGGCTGGTTCGGCAATACGCACTGGCGGGACACGCACAACATCACCCTCAATCAAGCGCGTGGTTGGCTCTGCCCGCTTTTTATTGACCCGAACCTCGCCAGATCGAATAATTCGGTAAACATGGCTTTTAGGAACCCCTTTAGCCCAGCGTAGTAAATAGTTATCCAAGCGTTGGCCAGCCTCTTCCGGACCAATGGTCTGAAGGTGCACCGCAGCAGACACTGAAGTAGTTGGTGTTTTTTGCTTTAAAGGCTTGGAAATGGGTTCTGATTTCATGATTTATCTCTCTTGTGACCCCAGTAGGGGACGACAAGGGACTCAACAATACCCCATTGTCACGCAACTTGTGCCGTATAATCAACGCTCTAGCCAATTTATTGGCTAGATCCCAACCTGAAGTCAGGTTTGAATCGTGGAGCTTGGAGTCGCCCTTTAATAGACTCCCGGGGTTGCCCCTCCCCCGTTGTAATGAGGCGCAGGGTTGGTGTGCCGTATGCCGCGACCCGCGATTAGAAGACAGTTTTCAGGCGCGCGCCTGCATTGATGACCTAAAGGAGGTCTCTGCGGCGATCGTCAAGTGTGGCACCGATTTAACCAACCGTTAACTGGGTGAACTAAGCAAAAAGTGCTTAGATTTGCATGATCCACACTCATAAACCACCTTAGGTACAGACCTAAGTGGTATTTAACTTGTCCCCTAACGCAGCGCGCAAGGTCACCCTCCCCCATAGGAGAGTGTTATGAAACGCATGTTGTTTAATGCAACTCAACAAGAAGAGTTGCGAGTTGCCATCGTTGATGGTCAAAAACTCATTGATATCGATATCGAAGCTGCCGGCCGTGAACAACGCAAAGGCAATATCTACAAAGGTGTCATTACCCGTATTGAACCTTCCCTTGAGGCCTGCTTTGTCAATTACGGCGAAGAGCGCCATGGCTTCTTACCATTTAAGGAAGTGGCCCGCAGTTACTTTAAAGAGGGTATCGACGTCCGCAATGCTTCTATCAAAGATGCTTTGCGTGAAGGTCAAGAAATCATTGTCCAGGTAGAAAAAGAAGAGCGCGGCCAAAAAGGCGCTGCCCTCACCTCCTTTATCTCCTTGGCTGGCCGCTATTTGGTCTTGATGCCAAATAACCCACGTGGAGGCGGCGTATCTCGTCGCATTGAAGGTGAAGATCGTCAAGAACTCCGTGAGGCTATGGCTCAATTAGAAGTGCCAGACGGCATGAGCATCATTGCTCGTACTGCTGGTATTGGTCGTGATGCTACTGAATTGCAATGGGACTTAAGTTACCTATTGCAATTGTGGAAAGCGATTGATGAAGCTGCTAAAGGCAATTCTGCCCCACTATTGATCTATCTCGAATCTAGTTTGGTCATTCGTGCAATTCGCGATTACTTTCAGCCAGATATTGGCGAGATTCTCATCGATACCGATGACATCTACGAGCAAGCTGCCGCATTTATGTCTGTTGTTATGCCAGACAACTTGCCTCGCGTGAAGCGTTACCAAGATGACGTGCCTTTGTTCTCACGCTTCCAGATTGAGCATCAAATTGAAACCGCATACTCACGCACCGTGCCACTCCCATCTGGTGGCGCAATTGTGATCGACCACACAGAAGCCTTGGTTTCGGTGGACGTGAACTCAGCACGTGCAACCCGCGGTTCTGATATTGAAGAAACTGCAACACGCACAAACTTAGAAGCCGCCGATGAAATCGCTCGTCAAGCACGTTTACGTGACTTGGGTGGCTTGATCGTCATTGACTTCATTGACATGGAGTCCAGCAAAGCACAGAAGGATGTTGAGAATCGCTTGCGCGATGCCCTGCGTCATGACCGCGCCCGCGTACAAATGGGCAAGATCTCCAAATTTGGCTTAATGGAAATGTCGCGCCAGCGTTTGCGCCCTGCATTATCTGAAGGTAGCCATGTAACCTGCCCACGTTGTAATGGCACTGGTCACATTCGCGATACTGAATCTTCTGCTTTGCAAGTTCTGCGCATCATCCAAGAAGAGGCGATGAAGGAAAACACTGCAGCAATTCATACTCAGGTACCAGTTGAAGTGGCTGCATTCCTCTTGAATGAAAAACGCGCTGAAGTGATCAAGATTGAGACGCGCTTCAAAGTAAATGTCTTAATGGTTCCCAACAAGCATCTAGAGACTCCACATTACAAACTAGAGCGTTTGCGTCATGATGATCCTCGTCTTGACGATCAAAAAGCAAGCTATGTGATGGCAGAAGAAGCTGCTCGCGAACTTGAGACAGATACCACCGTAAGCAAAAAAGATGCTGATGTAAAAGCACGCCCAGAAGCTGCGGTTAAGGGCATCACTCCAACTCAACCTGCGCCGATCAGCCAACCACGTCCTGCTCGCACTGAAAAAGTAGCTAAAGCAGAAAAAACTGGTGGTTTATTTGGCTTTATTAAGAGCCTCTTTGGTTCATCACCAGCAGTTGAAGAGAAGCCAGCCCCAAGCCACTCACGTGGTCGCAATCAAGGGCGCAATGGTAACGACCGCAATCGCGGGCGCAACCGCCGAGGCGACCGCACTGAACGTGCTGAGCGTCCTGCCGCGAATGCAGCTGAAGGCACTCCAGCAGAAGGCTCTAACAATAATCGCAATCGCAATAACCGTAACGGCAACCGCAACCAGGGCAATCAAAATGGTCCCAAACCAGAGCGCCAAGCTAATCCAGCTGCAGTAACGCCTGCAACTGAAGCAGCGCCTGGGAATGAAACTACTCCTGCAGCTGATGGCGAAGAACGTCGTGGTCGTGGTCGCAATCGACGTGGTCGTGGTCGCGGTCAACGTGGCGAGCGTACTGAAGGCGGTGGTGAAGCCACTAACCCAGCGGCAGCCACAACCGTAAATGCAGTGACTGCCAGCCCATTTGCAGGCCCTCCAGTTGGGATGGCTGGTGCATCTGCAAGCATGCCGATTCAGAACCTTGTCAATAGCTTTGGAAATGCAAAGCCTGCGGCAGAGAAACAAGAAAGACAAGAGCGCGCTCCACGTGCGCCACGTCAATCTAATCGCCCTGCACAGAGTGCTCCTGCATCTCCTCCAATCGTCCAAGCTGCTGTTGCAGTCACTTCTTCAGTAGAAGTAATTAGTAAGCCCGCACCAGAACTTCCTAAAGTTGCTTTCCAAGCGCTTGAGGAAACTCCGTTGCATAGCGTTGTGCAGTCAGCCGGCATGATTTGGGTCGCCACTGATTCTGCAAAACATGCTGAAGCACAAAGCCAGATTCAAGCAGAACCCGTTGCACACAACTTAGGCAGAGCGCCTAGGCCTGCTGCTCAACTTCCTGATGGCCCTATGGTTTTAGTTGAAACCGGCGGCCAAGAAAAAACGGTTTAAGTCATTTAACGCTTTTTCTCTAGACCGCCATTTATCCCACAAGGATATTTGGCGGTTTGGCAGAAACCCCGTTTCACAGCCATAATTGAGAACATGGTTGATAAAGCAATCCCAAAGGTAATCCCTATTCGCATCGATGAAGGCAGAGGTCTTGCGCCTTCCATTGGTGCGCAGCTTGTCACCCCTCATGGACATACGAAAGATACCCGTGGGCGTACCTTAAGAGATCTGCGTATATCAGTTACTGATCGTTGCAACTTTCGCTGTACTTATTGCATGCCTAAGGAAGTATTCGATCAACACTATCCTTATCTTGCCCATAAAGAGTTATTAAGTTTTGAGGAAATCAATCGCCTCACTTCTATCTTCACTGCTTTGGGCGTTGAAAAAATTAGGCTAACGGGTGGTGAGCCACTACTTCGCAAGAACCTAGAAGTGCTCATTGAGATGCTGGCAAAAATCCAAACACCTGACGGCAAGCCCCTAGATCTGACTCTCACTACCAACGGCAGCATTTTGCGCAAGAAAGCGGCGGCATTAAAAACTGCTGGTCTGCAAAGATTAACCGTCAGCCTTGATGGCTTAGATGATGCGATCTTCAAAAAAATGAATGATGTTGATTTTCCTGTTGCCGATGTGCTTGATGGAATTGCCGCTGCACAAGAGGCTGGCTTTAAGAACATCAAAGTCAATATGGTGGTCAAAAAAGGTACCAACGATCATGAGATTGTTGCGATGGCCAAGCACTTCAAGGGTAGCGGTGTGATTTTGCGCTTTATTGAGTTTATGGATGTTGGGAGTTCTAATGGCTGGAATATGGAACAGGTACTTCCATCCAAAGAAGTGATTGCAAGAATTCATGAAGTATTTCCATTGGAAGCCATTGAGGCGAACTATTCTGGTGAGGTTGCGCAACGCTGGCGCTATGTTGATGGTTCAGGTGAGATTGGCGTCATTTCTAGTGTCACTCAAACCTTCTGTCATGAATGCACTAGAGCACGCATCTCGACTGACGGACAAATGTATCTCTGCCTCTTTGCTAACGAAGGCTTTGATTTCAAAACCTTGCTGCGCTCAGGTAAATCCGATCTAGAAATTGCCAATGCCATCATGAATACATGGGCAGCTCGGGATGACCACTATTCCGAAATCAGAGGCTCCAATACGGCGAATTTATCTTCAGGCAACCGCAAGGTTGAAATGTCCTATATCGGCGGCTAATGATTTCCAATAAAGACATCACTGGATTAATACTTGCTGGCGGCCGTGCACAACGCATGGGCGGCATTGATAAAGGATTAATTCCATTTCATGGAAAGCCGCTGATTGAGTCGGCTGTTGCAAAGCTAAAGCCCCAGGTACAAACCATGGTGATTAATGCCAATCGTAATATTACAAAGTACGCAAGCTATGGGTACCCAGTAATCATGGATGAAACACCCGATTTTTCAGGGCCACTAGCTGGATTCTCCGTTGGCTTGAAGGCATGCAAGACGCCTTACATGCTGACCTCGCCCTGTGACTCACCCTTGCTGCCCAATAATCTTGCTGAACTTTTAAGCGCAGAGATGGAGCGAGGGGATTTTCAATTGGTTTATGCCTCAAGTAAAGAAGCGGATGGTAAAGTTTGGGCGCAGCCCGTATTTTGTTTAATGCGCGCGAACTTACAAGACTCTCTAGCCAATTTTTTACTTAAGGGCGATCTCAAAATTGATCGTTGGTTTAAAGAGTTGCGTAGTAGCACAGTCATTTTTGATGATCCACAAGTATTTGCCAACGTCAATACTCCTGAAGAACTTAAAGCATTAGAAGAAGTGTCTGCATGAGTCACTCCCCAAATCAGCCAATACTTTTGACTTCATCACTACATGTTGATCATGCTCGCAAAGCCATTGCAGCATTAGTAGACGATCTCATTCAAGAGTCCAGAGCCATTAATGATCCGGCTGATATTGAAACTGTTGCTCTAGACAAAGCAATTGATCGCATCTTGGCAGTAGATCTACTCTCCCCAATCGATGTTCCAGCTGCTGATAACTCGGCGATGGATGGCTTTGCATTTGATGGTCAATGTCTAGACACCAATAGTGCAGTCGTTTCTTTAAGCATTGTTGGCACAGCCTATGCCGGCAGACCTTATGAAGGCAGCATTGGCCCCGGTGAATGCCTCAAAATCATGACCGGCGCAGTCATGCCGGCTGGTTGCGATACTGTAATTCCTCAAGAATTCACCACTGCAATAAATGAGCTCACCATTCAGTTTCGGCAAGATCAATTAAAGGCCGGGGAGAACCGCCGCCTGCGTGGCGAAGATCTTCAAAAAGGTAAACCTGCAATTGAAGCTGGCCGTTTATTGCGCCCATCGGATTTTGGTTTAGCTGCCTCACTCGGTATTGCATCCTTACCAGTAAAGCGCAAACTCAAAGTAGCCATTCTGTCTTCTGGTGACGAGTTACGCCCTTTAGATCAAATATTGGATCCTGGCAGCATCTATGACAGCAATCGCTATAGTCTGACAGGCCTACTCAATCGCCTAAATTTAGAGATCATTGATTGCGGCATTGTGCGCGATGATCCCACCTCTTTAAAGCAAGCTTTCATTGATGCAGCAAGCCGAGCTGATGTATTAATCTCCTCTGGTGGCGTGTCTGTTGGTGAAGCAGACTTCACAAAACAGATCATGCAAGAGTTGGGTGATGTTGGATTTTGGAAGATCGCGATGCGTCCAGGTCGTCCAATGGCCTTTGGAGTCCTCAAACCTATCGCTGGGAAGTCTCCCGCTCGCAAAACACTTTTCTTTGGCTTGCCCGGAAATCCAGTAGCGGTCATGGTGACCTTTTATCAATTTGTTCGCTCAGCCCTTCTACAACTCAACGGCGCCAATCAAACCGAACCGCCACTGGTGCAGGCGATTGCTGAAGCCCCTATCCGCAAAAAGCCAGGGCGCACAGAGTTTCAGCGCGCCATCCTGAGGCGTAGCTCTGATGGGAAGCCTTCTGTAAGGCTGACGGGCAGTCAAGGTGCAGGAATTCTGCGCTCGATGAGTGAGGCTAATTGCTTCGTCATCTTAGGTCATGAACAGGGAAATATTGCCGCCGGAGACTGGGTAGATATAGCGCTTTTTGATGGACTGCTTTAAGATTGCGTCATCATGAAACTCACCAAAAAAGAACTTGTCTTTCTCGACCCAATGCATACCGCCAAAACTTTGGTTTTGGTGTACCTCTGTTTCTCCGTTCCAATCGTTTTGTTGGCACTATTTGTAGCCTTCATTCGTGACGGCGCCATACCTGGATTCACCGTACTATCGGCGCTCATTCTGAATGCCCTACTCGGCTTTGGATTGTTGTGGATTGCGTGCAAGGTCTACAACTGGGTTGCAGGCAAGTTCGGCGGTATTGAATTAGCCATGCGCGAACTTCCAGAAGAAATTGATGCTGAATAAATAACCTGTATTCAGAGCTCTGCCACAGACAATAATGCCGAGTACACACTCGGCATTATTTTTATACTGCTTTGTTAATTTAACTAGCTCTTATAGACTTCTGGATTAATCAAGCTAGGTGGTTTTTTCCCATCGACTGCAGCGCGTAAATTGTCTATCGCTAAATCAACCATGGCTCTTCGTGTTTTTTCAGTTGCACTGGCAATGTGCGGAGCCAATACTACATTGCTCAACTTGAGCAATTCAGGATGCACTTTAGGCTCACCCTCAAACACATCTAAACCAGCTGCAAAGATTTTCTTTTCCTTGAGTGCTTGAGCTAGCGCAGCGTCATCCACAATCCCGCCACGGGCAAGATTTATCAGGGTTGCAGTCGGTTTCATCAGGGCAATTTCTTTTGCACCGATGGTGTGATGACTCTCGGCGCTATAAGGCAAGACCAACACCACATGATCAGCAGTGCGTAGCAATTCTTCTTTAGAGACATACTTTGCCCCGCACGCTTTTTCATCAGCATCAGATAGATGACTGCGATTGTGATAAATCACATTCATTCCGAAACCTAAGGCACGCTTTGCAATGCCCTGACCAATACGCCCCATACCAATGATGCCAACTGTGCTGTGATGCAAATCCATCCCTAGCGGATTATTCACAATCGACCACTTATCCCATTGGCCTGCGCGTACCCAATGCTCAGATTCAGTAATGCGTCTTGCAGTTGCCATGAGTAATGCAAAACCAAAGTCCGCAGTCGTGTCGGTTAATACATCAGGGGTGTTAGTTGCCATCACTCCAGCAGCGGTTATCGCCGGAATATCGAAATTGTTATAGCCCACAGAAATATTGGCCACCACTTTTAAGTCTTTGGCATGCGCCAGAGCATGCGCATCAATTCTTTCGCTACCCGCAACCAATGCCCCCACAACCCCAGAGAGTTCTTTTTGCAACTCTTCGGCGCTAAAAATCCGATCCTCTTGATTGGATCGAACGTCAAAGGATTCCTCCAGTTTGGCTAAAGCCTCTGGAAAAATGGCTCTTGCCACCAAAATTCGAGGTTTTTGCGGATTAACTGCACTATTGGACTGTGTATTCATAGGGGGAACTTTACAACAAGTAAATTAGTCCTTTTGCCTGAAAAATAGGCTATTTCGGCTAAAATTGAGGTTTTACAACTTAGCACCCAGCTTTTGGGGCTCTTGAAACAAAACTGCCATGACTTACGTTGTTACCGAAGCTTGTATCCGTTGCAAATACACCGACTGTGTTGATGTTTGCCCAGTTGACTGCTTTCGCGAAGGCCCCAATTTTTTAGTAATTGATCCAGACGAGTGCATTGACTGTGCGGTTTGCGTTCCAGAGTGCCCTGTAAATGCCATTTATGCTGAAGACGACGTACCTGGTGATCAACAAGCATTCATCAAACTGAATGCCGAACTCTCCCCTTCTTGGACTTCGATTACCAAATCCAAAACAGCCCTTCCTGATGCTGAAGAATGGAAAGACGTTAAAAATAAACTTGATCAGCTAGTAAAGTAATTTCTAGCATAAGCAATTCGTGTCACATTCACCCATAGAAACCGATGCCGTCATCATTGGCGCCGGTCCTGTGGGTCTCTTTCAGGTATTTGAATTAGGCCTACTAGAAATTAAAGCCCACGTCATTGACTCACTTCCAGAGGTTGGCGGTCAATGCATTGAGCTTTATCCAGATAAGCCTATCTACGATATTCCTGCGATTCCAGTTTGCACTGGTCGTGAACTTACCAATAATTTACTCAAACAAATTAAACCCTTCAATGCCCAGTTTCATCTGGGACAAGAGGTTAACAAGCTTGAATCCCAATCTGATGGACGCTTTCTTATTCGCACATCACAAGACAATCATTTCCTTAGCAAAACCGTCTTTATTGCTGGTGGCGTAGGCGCCTTTCAGCCAAGAACCATGAACCTTGAAGGCATTGATGCCTTTGAAGGCAGGCAACTTTTCTATCACATTAAAAATCCTGAAAAATTTGCAGACAAACGAGTTGTCATTTGCGGTGGCGGTGATGCCGCTCTAGATTGGGCAATCTACTTTGCAGATATTGCAGCGAGTGTCACTTTGATTCACCGTCGCGATGAATTTAAGGCTGCACCAAAATCGATTGCAAGAATGCGCGAACTTTGTAGCGGCAATCATATACAACTATTGATTGGACAAGTGACTGCATATGCAGTGAGAGATGATCTGCTTTCTGAAATCACTTTCACCAATATTGATGGTGAAGAAAAACAGATTCCACTCGATGATCTTTTGGTGTTCTATGGACTCTCCCCAAAGCTAGGCCCGATTGCGGAATGGGGGCTAAATATCGATCGCAAGCAAATTTGCGTTGATACAGAGAAATTTCAAACCAGCACCCCCGGAATTTATGCGGTTGGTGATATCAATATCTACCCCGGCAAGAAAAAGCTAATTCTGTCAGGATTTCATGAGGCCGCCTTGGCTGCCTTTGCAGCCGCAGCGTATCTGAACCCAGAAAAACAGATTCAGCTGCAATACACAACCACCTCCCCCAAGCTTCACCAGGCTCTCGGGGTGAAGTCGCCCACATTCGAGTAAGCTATCCCTAATTCGTTAATACACCACCATTTTTAGCCCATACATATATGCGTCAATATCACGATCTCATGAAAGAAGTTCTCGCCAAAGGCGTTCAAAAGTCTGACAGGACTGGAACTGGCACGGTTTCCGTATTTGGGCACCAAATGCGCTTCAACTTGGCCGACGGCTTTCCGATGGTGACCACTAAAAAGCTACACCTTAAGTCCATCATTTATGAATTGCTTTGGTTCCTCAAGGGCAGCACCAATAATAATTGGCTCAAAGAGCGCGGTGTATCCATTTGGAATGAATGGGCTGCACCCGACGGCGAATTAGGCCCCATCTATGGCTATCAGTGGCGCTCATGGCCCGCACCTAACGGTCAGCACATTGATCAAATATCTGAAGTGGTTGAAACCATCAAGAAGAATCCAGATTCACGTCGCATTATTGTTTCTGCCTGGAATGTAGCAGATATTCCCCGTATGGCTTTAGCGCCTTGCCATGCCTTCTTTCAGTTTTATGTCGCAGATGGTAAGTTGTCATGCCAACTCTATCAGCGCAGTGCTGACATATTCTTGGGTGTACCTTTTAATATCGCCAGCTATGCCTTACTGACGCATATGATGGCGCAACAATGCAATCTAGAGGTTGGTGATTTTATTTGGACTGGTGGTGATTGCCATTTATATAGCAATCATTTAGAGCAAGTAGAGCTGCAGCTATCACGTGACTTTTTCCCGCTACCAAAGCTCAATATTTTGCGTAAACCTGATTCCATATTCGATTACGAGTTTGAAGACTTCGAAATCGTTGGCTATGAATCCCATCCCCACATTAAAGCTCCTGTAGCCATCTAAAAACTTACTTATGACTCAACCTGCTATTTCTATGATTGTTGCGCGCTCACGCAATCACGTCATTGGTCGCGATAATCAAATGCCGTGGAAGATCTCAGCCGATTTGCAGTTCTTCAAACGTGTCACTATGGGCTTTCCCGTCATTATGGGTCGCAAGACCTGGGAATCGATTGGACGCCCCCTACCAGGTCGTCGCAATATTATCGTCAGCCGTAATCAAGACTATCAGGCTACTGGTGGTGAATTAGCAAGCTCTCTCGACGAAGCATTAAATCGCTTGAGTGAGTTTCCACGTGTTTTTGTCATTGGTGGTGAACAACTATTTAAACAAGCTTTTGACAAAGCAGACCGTCTCTACATTACAGAAATTGATCTGGATATTGAGGGTGGCGATACTTTCTTTGAGGTACCGAATGAATCCGCCTGGAAAGAGGTGGAACGAACACCAGGATCCGAGGGTGATATTAGCTTTAGCTTTATTACTCTAGAACGACAATAAATAAGGACTCCTCGGAGTCCTTATTTATTTCAAGTAAAAATATACTTTTTACTGAACTACAATCTTGGAATCTTTTGCAATCTGACTTAAAAACTCAAACTGCTTTCTTTGAGTCATGCCTGCACGGATAGCTTGCTTAGCTTGCTCAAATGAAGGCGGCTTACTCGATTTTTTGTCTTCTAACTTCATAAGGTACCAGCCTTGTTGCATCTGAATCGGTGCTGTAACCTGACCCTTAGAAAGTGCAGTTAACGCGGGGGCTAATTGAGGACCCAACTGCCCAGCCTGAACCCATCCTACAGCTCCACCTTGAACCTTGTTTGGGGCCAAAGAAACACTTTTAGCAACTTTATCAAAGGGCTCGCCTTTTTTAATGCGCACTAACGCAGCCTGTGCATCCGCCTCAGTAGCAACAGCAATATCACTCACCTTATATTCGGTAATCATCCCTTGAGAACCCAAAGATGCAATCTCTTTGTTGTATTCAGCTTGAACGTCTGCATCGGTAATGGGATTTTTTGCCATATAGGTAGATAGCTCTAGATCAGCCAAATAGTTCTGACGAATCATGGCCAACTGCGTGTTGGCTTTTTCAGAATTGGCTAAACCATCTTTCTCAGCCTGCTGTGAAAGTAATAGCACTTCAATGTACTTTTCAATCACTATCTTACGCAATTCTGGAGAATCTTTTTGTCCTTGGGATATCGCAGCCTTTATACCTTGCTCAACCATGTCATTAGTAATAATGACTCCGTTAACAGAGGCGGCTGCATTAATTGGTAAACCACTTTGTTGCGCAGAAGCTCCACTTATCAGTGCACCAGTCAATAGACCTGCAGCGATCAAGCGAATGACCAAGGGATTCAATACAGAGCGAAAAGGTTTCATAAGGAGGATGTCTTTCTAAAATTTAGCCTCCATAGTACCAGCAGGCATAAGGTCCAGCCCAATATGGCGCAGTAAAATAAAACCATGTGTGTTCAATATCTCACAACAATCAATACGAATTGGGTCAAAACCTACTTTGATCTTGATTTACCTCAATCCAATGCTCACGATGTCTTTCCGACATACCCAGACCCTATTATTCTTAAAAGTCACAATACCGAGCGCACAGCAATTGGCTTGGCTCACTTTGGTTTAGTGCCGTCCTGGGCGAAGGAAGAAAATTTTGGCAGAAAGACTTACAACGCCAGAGCAGAAACGGTTGCAGAGAAACCCTCCAATAAGCATGCCTGGACAAAACGACATTACGCCTTAGCGCTAGCAGATGCTTTTTATGAGCCCTGCTATGCATCCGGTAAGGCAGTGCGTACCATCATTAAGCAGACCAACCAAGAGCCGATGGCAATCGCTTCAATTTGGGATACGTGGACCGAGCCTGAAACTGGTGAACTGATTGTCTCTTTTTCCATGCTGACGATTGAGGCGGGCAATCATCCGGTAATGAACCGCATGCACAAACCTGATGAAGAAAAACGTACTGTAGTTCCCTTGCGCCCTGAGCTCTTTGACGCATGGTTAAATGCCACACCAGAAGAGGCGCGCACTTTACTGCAGTTGGACTCTATTCCAGAGTTAACGATCGAGTAATACCCAGTTAGATAATTGCCTAGAAAGTCATGATGGGCTTAGTCACTTGATAAGGATCGACGGACTGAGTTTCAATCGCCTCTGCCTCTTCTTCGCCCTCTGGTTGGCTATACAATTTTAAATCCGCTGCGCGCTCTTTAGCAATACGCAAATCTTCCGCTCTTGGATCCACTGGGCCAAACGGGCCTTCTACCGGAGAAAGACTCTGACGATTAAATTCCTGAATCTGTTGAGGGGTATACGGAGAGAATGTTGTGGAGCCGGGAGGTTTGATAGGCGCTTGACTACAAGCTGAAATAGCAATGAATAGTAGGAAAGAAGTTAATCGCAAGGCACATGTACTCATAGCATCGATTGTAGGGCAGTACGTAATACCACTTCTTTTTATATTTATTACAATGCTTGAATGCATTTTTTCCGAATCGTCGCGCTCTCTATCTTGCTGTTACCCGCAATAGCCTCTGCCATTGATTTACAGCCAAATGATATTGCCGCACCGGTACCAGGTAAGAGCCATGTCATGATCAGCTACCTCAATACAGAGAATGGCACTTTCTATAGAAATGGCTCAGTAGTATCAACAAAGCCATTCGGCAGCCCTGACATTGGCACCCAAAGCGCCATTGCGCGCATTAGTACAAGTTACGCAGTACAAGACCTGCCAGCCATTTCTTACATTCAAATACCGTATGGGACGATTAAGCCCGAAGGTTCACTAGCCTCTTATGCTGCCAGTACCGGTATTGGCGACCTCACTTTTGCCACTGCGATTTGGCCTTACGCCGATAGAGAGAAAAAGAAATACTTTGGTGTTGCAGCCTATTTATCGGCACCAACAGGTGCCTATAACAGTCAGCAAGCATTTAATATCGGCGAGAATCGCTACAAATCTGACATTCAGATGGGCTATCAGCAACCTATTATTGAAAATCTAGACGGCATGATCGCAGTCGACACTATGTGGTTTGGCGGCAATAGTCAATGTGCGGCAGCGTGCTTTTCATCTACCAATACCTCTCTCAATCAGAAGCCACTCACTACCACGCAGTTGGGTCCCATCTATAAAATTAATCAGACTTACACGTTAGGCGCCTCTTATTTTTATGTTGCCGGCGGTGCGACTACGATTGGCAATACCTATCAAAATAATGTTGTGAATACTCAACGCTTTTTATTGAGTGCTTTAGCGTATTACCCATTTGGCAGAATTAGTCTCCAATACGGACGGGATATGGAAATCAAAAACGGTTTTGTTGAATCACGCCGTTTAGCCTTGCGTTTTACTACTGAATTTTAGGCTTCTCTGCCTCTAGCTTCGCCGTCTTTGAAGAACATTTTTCACAAACGGCAGTCGACAAGCAAGTAGTAGCAGAATCACCGCTGCATAGATCGAAACCGTATCCAAATCATTCTTGCCAGCTTTATGCCACCAATAATGAACGATTGCAGTACAGGCAATGAGGTAAACAAACTTATGCAATAGAGCCCAACGTCTCCCAAGTAGGCGGACTGCCCACTGATTTGAGGTGGCTGCCAATGGAGCAAGCAGTACCAATGTCAAGAATCCCATCGTAATAAAGGGTCGTTTCATCACATCACCCCACATCGATTGAAGATTTAAATTCTGGTCCAACCAAAACCAGATTGAAAAGTGAATGCAGGCATAGAAGAAACAAAACAGACCCAACATGCGACGCAGCCTAATCCAGGCCGCCAAACCCGTTATCAAACGCAATGGCGTCATCACCAGAGTCAAGCAAAGAAAAACGAGTGCCCAGGTACCGGTGGAGCGGGTGATAAATTCAATCGGATTAGCCCCCAAACCGTCATCACTGCCCAGCCATACCAAGCGTGCCAGAGGCATCAGAGATAGGAGAAAGACGGCCGTCTTAATAAGCTTCATAAGGCATATTAAACCTCCTTACTCTATGGGAAGTTAAGAACTTCCCCGGTAATTAATACAGAAACCCTATCTGCTACAGCAGGGCCTACTGTCTAAATCGTCGCCCCACCCTAGGGCCTCCAAAGCAGCGGACATTTTGAGCTCTACGTCAATATTTTGCATCTTGCAAAACCCTATCGAATTGGACCGTAATTTGCTATCCTGAGGCCTCAATTAAGGATAAATATGACCCAAGAAAACCAAACCCAAAACGATGAAGATTTTGACTATGGGTGCGAGTGTGCAATGACTCTACTCAACGAGCCAACTGAGGATCGTTTGAACGACTTAATTGATGAGCTTGACGAAGATGGAATGATTTCCACCGAAGTGGTCTATGGCCTGTTAGCCACTATTCTTATGAGCATGAATGAGGATGAACACGAAGGTGAAGAGCACTAATCTCTGCGCTGTACTTGGGCAGCAAAGGCATCCATCGCCTTTGCTAGCTGAATATCCAATGCAGTTAAAGTACCGGCCGAGTGGGTTGTTAACTGCACCATCACTTTATTCCAAGAGTTTGACCAATCAGGATGGTGGTCAATTTCTTCTGCATATTGAGCGCAAAGCGTCATAAATTCAAATGCTTGCTTGAAGTTTGCAAAAATAAATTCTCGTGCAATCGACTTTCCATTAGGACTTAGAGACCATTTTGGAACTTCAAGCTCTAAATTCAATTCGCCAAGCACAGGGTTAGACTCCGTTAAGCTGCAATACTTTGCGAGAGCTGTTTTAAATCATCCGCATACAACCAGCGCCATTCGCCCTCAGCTAAATCAGCTGGCATTTTGTATGCCCCAATTTCAGTACGATGTAGTTTAGCGACATGATTGCCTACGGCAGCCATCATGCGCTTTACCTGATGATAGCGCCCCTCAACAATTGTCATTGCTAATACATGATCAGAAATTTGATTGCATGCCGTAGCAAAGCAAGGCTTAGGATCATCATCAAGCACAACACCATTCATGAGGTGATCCATTTGTTTTTGTGTAATCGGTTCAGGCGTAGTGATTTCATATACCTTGCCGATATTTTTCTTAGGGGTCGTCATTTTATGAATAAACTGACCATCGTCCGAAATTAAAAGCAATCCTGTAGTGTCATAGTCCAAGCGACCCACACATTGCAGCCCTCTTTCTACAAAAGGACTGGGCAACAAACTATAAACACTGGGGTGATGTGTTGTTTTGTGCGAACACTCATAGTTGGCCGGCTTATTAAAAGCAAGATAGGCTTTCTCGTGATACTCCCAGTCCTGACCCTCAACATTCAAGATCAAATTTTCGGTAGGGATTCGCTCTTCGGGATCTTCGGCTAATTCGCCGTTAACCTTAACCAACTCGGCATAGACCAAATCACTGCAATAGCGGCGGGTGCCAAAGCCTTGGCTAAAGAGAATTTTTTCCAGGGAAATCGGTTTTGCCATATGCTGCAGAGGATACTACAGAGAAGGCTGCTATCGGATCAATCGTCTTTCCCTGCATTTCATTATTATTGGTGAATCGTTATTTATAAACACCATCACCATGCTCTCTAGCCCACAAGCACGCTCTCTTCTTCACACTCGCGAAATTACTTTCCAGGGCTATGCGAGGGAGGATGGATTATGGGATATCGAAGGACATCTCAAAGACTTTAAAACAAATCCTTTTCAGACTAGCGCAAAAACCTGGCAGCCTGGCGAAGCCTTTCATGATATGTGGCTGCGAGTCACACTTGATCAAGAGTTTGTCATCCAAGATATTGAAGCGGTAATGGATGGGCAACCTCATGCAGAATGTACTGCTGCCATTCCGCCGATGGATGCATTGATTGGAGAGCGCTTAGGTAAAGGATGGCGCAAAACGATTGATAAGCACCTAGGCGGTATTAAAGGGTGCACTCATCTGCGAGAACTGCTGGTAAGTCTTGCAACTGCTGCTTATCAATCCATTCCAGGAGCATTTTTTGATCCCAATGGAGATAAGCCGCCACTCTACTTGGGCACCTGTAAGTCCTGGGATTTTGATGGTCCGGTAGTAATGCGCGTATATCCCCAGTTTTATCAGTGGAATAAACCTAAGACTTAAAACTCGCCGCGATGTACGTTAAATGCATTAAAGGCTTGCTGAACCGGCATAACCTCCAGGACGTTGATATTAATATGGCTTGGCAAGGTAGCTGACCAATAAATAGTCTCAGCAACATCGTCAGCACTCAAAGCCTGAACACCAGTGTAGACTTTCTGCGCCTTGTCATCATCACCTTTAAAGCGAACATTTGAAAACTCCGTGCCAGCGCACATTCCTGGCTCAATGCAGGTTACTCGCACAGGAGTGCCAATAAGATCAGCGCGCAAATTTAAACTAAATTGCTTCACAAATGCTTTGGTTCCGCCGTAAACATTCCCACCTGGATAAGGATAGTTTGCAGCAACCGAACCTAAATTAATTACATGTCCACACTTGCGCTCAACCATGCCAGGCAAGAATGCGCGACTCATATGCACTAGCCCTTTGATATTGGTATCGATCATTTGATCCCAGTCACTCAAAAATGCTTTGTGAGCAGGCTCCAAACCTAGGGCAAGACCGGCATTATTTACCAGAACGGTCACTTTTGAAAATTCGGCTGGTAAGGCTGTCGCCAGAGCATCGACTTGAGCACTGTCGCAAACATCTACCACCATGGTGAAGAGTTTTTTCTGCTGTTCGGCAGGCAAAGAGCTTTTTAAAGCCGCTAAACGCTCAGCCCTTCTACCAACAGCCACAACCCGATGACCATTAGCCAAAAAACGGCGGGCAGTAGCCTCTCCAAATCCAGCAGTTGCGCCAGTAACCAATACAGTGTGCTCCATACTTCCTCTTCAAATCTTCAATAAAAAGTGTTTTGTAATTTAATATTAATGCCTATATGGTATTCCTGCGTGCGCTGGCCTTTTATTTGTTGTGCATTTCCTCTGCTTCAGTGAGCGCCACAGAGGAGGCTAATGTCACGCCTATTTTAGGCCTCATTAATGCCTCTCAAGAAAGATCTCAGTCTCATACACTTGAATTTTGGGCCTACCATGAATACGATGGCTCACAAATTAATGCCGATACACTCAAACTCCGGTATTACAACCCTCTAAATCTGGGTGATTGGCATGGCACAGTCAGATTAGATACGGCATATTCAGCCGTCTATGGACCCCAGCTGCCCGCTCAATCGACTGGCACTTTTTCACCCAGCTACGCAATGCTCACAATTTGGGGTGGTCAAGCTGGTTGGCTTGGTAATTTAGGTGCCCGACTTACCGCTCCACTTGGCAATGCAGGTCAATGGCTAGCTGGCCCTCAAGTGAGCACCTCTTTTAAACCAGCAGATAGCAAACACACTCTGCTGGCAGATATATCTCCCTTAGCACGTTACATGTTCGGCTTTAGTCCAAAAGCACCTGCCGGCTTTAGTGCGCCCCCTCTAGCAAGTCGACTTGAGCTCTACCCAACAGTAGGACTCAATTTAAGCCCCAGTACGCAGATTCGTTTCTGGGATGAGAACGGCGCTGTCTATAACGCAGCCAGCGGGGGTTGGTTTGTGCCAATCGACGCCATGGTGACCCAAAGCATTAATAAAAACCTATTAATTGCAATTGGTGGCGCCAAACAGATTGTGCAAACGTATCCACTGTACAACTGGACTGTTTACGGAAAAATATCGCTCACTTTTTAATAAAATTGCAGGGCATACTTTAAGCAATATCAATCAAAGTATCGCCCTCTAATTTTGCAGCGCCAGATTTTACTAAGGCCTTAGGCAGCCACTGCGTAAATTCATCTATAGTCATATTGAGTAACTTTGCTGCACTCAGGAGTGCGGGTGTAGTAGAGATCCACTCATTAACCTGCTTTATGTCACGACTGCGCCATTCCAACAAACGGTACTTCAGCAAAACTTTAGCGCCGTGGCGGGCATTGCGATCTGGATCAGATGCCAAGTAATCCAGTCTTGAACGCGCTGTTGCCAGTGACTTTGTAACATCAACAAATGGTGCACCATGCCCAGGAATCACCAGATCCACAGGCAGAGTCTCAATCAGGTCCAAAGTTTGCGCCACTTCCTCAAAGCCGGCCTCGCCCCAGAGCTCGGGGAAGATGACGCCAAAACCCTCTTCCCATAAAGCATCCGCAGAAATCAATATGCGATGATCTGCCTGATAGAGCATGACTGAGTGCGGGTCATGCCCCGGCGCAGCCAATATCTGCCAATGGTATCTACCTAGTAATATCTCCTGACCTGGAACCAAGACGTCATGATGCGCAAACCGCGGACACTCTTGTCCCAAGTTGTCGTAGCTCAATAACGCGCTATCCCAGCTTTGAACTGCAATCTCTTCAGCTGCAGGAATAAATACATTGCAATCAAATTCTTTAATTAAGGCGGCATTGCCACCACAGTGATCTGAATGCAGATGGGTATTCACTAGCTTATTTAAAGTTGATAAGCCATGCTTTTGCAGAGCGTTGCGCACCAAATCTTGAGTGAGATTTTGATGTGCCCAGTACCCAGAGTCCACTAAAGCAGCATCAGACTCACCAAAGTGAAAAATATTATTAGCGGAGAGCCAGCCTCTTTCAAATACTTCAATTCCTGGTGGCAATAAGTGCGCTGTCATGCTTTAGTCAATTAAATGCGTTACTTTGCTTTGTTATTGAGCGGTGAGCTCCAACTTACGCACATCAAACTGTTGTGCTTGTATGCGTTGCAGAGTGTCTTCATATACTTTTTTATTCAGCTGAGGAGTTCTAGACAAAATCCAAAGATACTCACGGCGCGGATCACTAATCACCGCTACTTGATACTGAGGATCTAAATCAATCACCCAATAATCACCCCATACCATAGGGATAAAAGATAGCCAGGCTGGAGCAAAGCGCACCTCTAGCTTTGGAGATTCCTTGGGTCCGATCTGTCGAGCCGTTCCCTCGGCCTCTGAAACTTCTCCGTCAACTGTTTTACAGCTATTTAAGACTTTTAACGTTCCATCAGCCCTAGCTGAATAAACCGCCTTAGTATTGCTGACGCATTTCTTCTGAAACCAGTTCGGAAATTTGGCAATCTCATACCAAGTGCCCAAGTAACGCTGTACATCAAGCGATGGAATTGTCTTTACTGCCACATCACTTCCCTGCCCCTGAGCAGAAAAGCTAAATATTAAAATAGAGGCACTAATAAATACCGCATAAATTTTCTTCATCACTAATAGTACTTCTTCAGATCCATGCCCGTATACATGCTGGCCACTTGCTCACCATAGCCATTAAACATTTGGGTTTTAATCTTAGGCGCAAACATTCCTTTAGGGTCACCAATGCGACGCTCAACAGCCTGACTCCAGCGCGGGTGATCTACTTGAGGATTCACATTGGAATAAAAGCCATACTCCCTAGCATCAAATTGATTCCAACTAGTCTTGGGCATTTCTTCGGTGAAGCGGATTTTGACAATCGACTTAGCACTCTTGAAGCCATACTTCCAGGGCACCACTATGCGAACGGGGGCGCCATTCTGCTTCGGCAGCACTTCGCCATACAAACCAAAGGTTAACAGCGTCAATGGATTCATAGCCTCATCCATGCGCAAACCCTCTCGATAGGGCCAATCAATGATGTTGCTTTTGACTCCCGGCATTTGCTTGCGATCCGCTAGAGAAATAAATTCAACATATTTTGCTGCTGCCAATGGCTCCACTTTGTTGATTAACTTGGAGAGAGAATATCCATTCCAAGGAATCACCATCGACCAACCTTCAACACAACGCATCCGATAGATGCGCTCTTCCATTGGAGCCAATTTCAGGAGCGCATCAATATCCAATGTCATGGGTTTTTTAACAAGACCCTCGATAGAGATAGTCCATGGACGGGTTTGCAAGCTATCAGCATGCGCTGCTGGATCCGCTTTATCTGTGCCAAATTCGTAAAAGTTGTTGTAGCTTGTAATGTACTTGTACGGAGTAAGCCCGTCCTTGTCTGCAAAAGCAGGATTAAGCGCGGCGGCGAGCTTTTCTGGAGGAGCGGCAAGCGCCTCCCTTGAGAACCAAGGAGCCAAAGCCAAGCCAAAGCCCCCTGCGGCTGCAGTTTTTATGAGGTTTCGGCGATTTTCAAATACTTCTTTTGGAGTAATGTCACTCGCAAGAATAGTCTTGTCGATAAAGCGCATTTCGTAATCCTCGGCGATGGAATTAACCTATTTTGCTACCGATGGAAAATTCTTGCTTAAGACTGACTCGCGCGCATTTTATTCATTAAGGCCAAGCTGTGCTTATCCATACCACCAACCATGTCAGCAAGTGCGGGATAGTCTCTGACCAAAGATTCGCCACCGTAAAAGCGCAGCAGCCAATCTGAATAACTTTTCTCTGATATTTCTTTGATTTCTAATAATTCAATGCGGTGGTGACGCTTATCGTCCTGAATGCGCTTCCATGCTTTCATCACGCTAGCGCGCTCACCCTCAATGATTTGCCCAAACTGCTGGTTGTCATACAAAAGAATGCCGGAGATACCATTCTTTTGATTAAACGCACGGGCTGACTCCAGCAATCGCATTAAGCCAAGAAAAGACATATCTGAGACCGCCTCGCTCAGATAACTCAATTCCACTAGGTCTTTTGTCTTTGGCATCACTCAGAAATTGCAGATGAGGGTTGATCAATAAAAAAGGCAAACCCGAAAGTTTGCCTTTAAATATTAATACTATTTTTAAAAAAAATGTACTTAGCGCTTCTACTTATTATTTTCTTGCCGCCTTTAGGGTCGCATTGAAAGTAGCGCTAGGACGCATTACAGCCTTGCACTTTTCTGGGTCAGCTACAAAGTAACCGCCAATATCTGCTGGTTTACCTTGCACCGCCTTGAGCTCATCCGCAATTTTCTGCTCATTCTCAATCAAGGATTTTGCCAAAGGCGCAAAGTAGGCTTGCAATTCCTTATCTTCGGTTTGAGCAGCCAATGCCTCAGCCCAGTACATTGCCAAGTAGAACTGGCTACCGCGGTTATCCAACTCACCCGTACGCGGTGAAGGCGACTTATTGTTATCCAGTAACTTACCAGTGGCCTCATCCAATGTACGCGCCAAGATTTTGACTTTATTGTTGCCTGTCTTATCGCCGATATCCTCAAGAGATACTGCTAAAGCCAAGAATTCACCGAGTGAATCCCAACGCAAATGGTTTTCTTCTACCAACTGCTGAACGTGCTTCGGAGCTGAACCACCTGCACCCGTTTCGAAGAGGCCACCACCTGCCATCAAAGGCACGATAGACAACATCTTCGCACTTGTGCCCAATTCCATGATTGGGAATAAGTCGGTGAGGTAGTCGCGCAAAATATTACCGGTTACAGAGATGGTGTCCTTGCCACGAATCACGCGCTCTAAGGTGTAACGCATTGCACGAGTCTGGGACATGATTTGAATATCAACGCCTGTGAGGTCATAGTCCTTCAGGTAAGTATTTACCTTCTTGATCAATTCGGCTTCGTGTGGGCGGTACTCATCGAGCCAGAATACAGCTGGGGTATTTGAAAGACGCGCACGGTTCACGGCCAACTTGACCCAGTCACGAATTGGCGCATCTTTACATTGGCACATACGCCAAATATCACCCTCTTCAACATTCTGCTCAAGCAATACCGTGCCGTCATCAGCAACGATACGTGCTACACCAGCTTCTGGAATCTCAAAAGTCTTGTCGTGTGAACCATATTCTTCAGCTTGTTGAGCCATTAAGCCTACGTTAGGAACCGTACCCATGGTTTTTGGATCAAAGTTACCGTGCGTCTTACAGAAATTAATCATCTCTTGATAGATACGCGCAAAGGTACTTTCTGGGATTACCGCCTTAGTGTCATGCAAGCGACCGTCCGCACCCCACATCTTGCCACCAACACGAATCATGGCAGGCATAGAAGCATCCACAATCACATCACTTGGTGAATGGAGGTTGGTAATACCCTTAGCGGAATCCACCATCGCTAAGGCAGGACGATGCTCATGGCAAGCGTGCAAGTCTTGGATAATTTCTTCGCGCTTAGACTCTGGCAAAGTTTTAATCTTTTCGTACAGACTGCTCATACCGTTATTGGCATTTACACCCAACTCTTCAAATAGCTTGGCATGCTTCTCGAAAGCATCTTTGTAGAAAATCTTTACAGCGTGACCAAATACGATTGGATGTGAAACCTTCATCATGGTGGCCTTCACATGCAAGGACAACATCATGCCAGTCTTGTAAGCATCTTCGATTTCTTTCTCGTAGAACTCACACAGGGCTTTTTTGCTCATGTACATGCTGTCGATGATTTCGCCAGCTAATAATGAAACTTTTGGCTTGAGGACAATAGTCTTGCCACTCTTCGTTACCAAGTCCATCTTCACATCGCAAGCCTTAGTCATAGTCATTGACTTCTCGCTAGAGTAGAAGTCGCCGCCATGCATATGAGATACGTGGGTACGCGAAGCTTGGCTCCACTCACCCATGGAATGTGGGTTTTTACGCGCATAGCGCTTTACAGCGGGTGGCGCACGGCGATCTGAGTTACCTTCGCGTAAAACTGGGTTAACTGAACTACCCAAGCATTTGGAATAGCGAGCACGGATCGCTTTTTCTTCATCCGTTTTTGGATCTTCAGGAAAATTAGGGATCTTGTAGCCTTTAGATTGCAACTCTTTAATAGCTGCGAGCAACTGAGGAACAGAGGCACTAATGTTTGGCAACTTAATGATGTTTGTATCAGGCAACAAAGTCATCTTGCCGAGCGCTGCTAAGTTATCAGGAACTTGTTGTTCAGGAGTAAGGCAATCAGAAAACTCAGCCAAGATACGAGCGGCAACAGAAATGTCGCTCTTCACAATCTCTACGCCAGCAGGTGCCGTAAAAGTACGAATAATTGGCAGAAATGCGCAAGTCGCCAAAAGTGGCGCTTCATCTGTCAGCGTGTAAATAATCTTTGATTTCTCTGAAGCCATGAATGTTTCCTCAATATTGAAAAAATTACAGAGTCAGGTTTTTACCCTGTCACCCTCAAATCCACATTTCGCAAGTCGCTTTTAGCGGACCTTTTGCCAATGAGGCGAGTCCTTCATTTTAAATCATCGGACTTGGCAAAAATGGCGGTTTTGCACTTGAAAGCACCTGATAACAGCCAATTTAAGGGAATCCACCAAGGCAACCGACGTAGCAAATTCGCCGTAAACTGCATGCTATGACCAGCAAACATCCCTTACTAAATAAGAATCTGGTGCTGCTGATCATTTGTCAGGGCCTATTCCTCACCAATAACGTCACTTTTATTGCAATTAATGGACTTGTAGGCCTCAGCTTGGCGCCGGCAAGCTGGATGGCTACCCTACCTGTCATGGGATACGTTGTTGGGGGTGCCTTTTCTACCTCCATCGTGGCCAAATCCCAGAACTATTTTGGGCGCAAGATCTCCTTTCAGCTAGGCTTATTGGTCGCCATGTTGTCCGCCCTGTTGTGCGCCTATGCCGCCATCAGCAAGAACTTTTGGCTTTTGGTCATGGGCACCTTTATTGCTGGCTATTACAGCGCCAACGGCCAGCTTTATCGCTTTGCTGCTGCTGAGCTTACCGAGACCAGTCAACGTGATAAGGCTGTCTCTTGGGTTTTAGCTGGGGGCATCCTTGGTGCGGTCGTTGGTCCCAATCTCGCATCCTGGACTAGAGACCTGTTTGACACCGCATTTCTTGGCGCCTATCTGACTCTATCCATCGCTGGATTCATTGGTATCCTTGTTATGCAGTTCATTCACTTCCCCCAAGAATTGAAAACCCAACATGCGCTAACCGATGGGCGCCCTTTAAGTGTGATCCTGCGTCAACCAGTTTTCATGGTCGCCGTCATTGGCGCAGCCTTAGGTTACGGCGTTATGAATCTACTCATGGCTGCCACCCCTTTGGCTATGCAAATCTGTGGACTGCCGTTTTCTGATACCGCTTTAGTTTTGGAATGGCATGTCATTGGCATGTTTGCTCCTGGCTTTTTTACAGGCTCACTCATTCAAAGATTTGGGGTCTTAAAAATTATGGGCACTGGCGTTCTGCTGAACTTTGTCTGCATTTCCATTGCACTCAGCGGAACGGATCTTCATCAATTCTTTATCGCATTATTTTTACTGGGTGTCGGCTGGAACTTTTTATTTACTGGTGCTACCTCTTTGGCCATGACTGCCTATCAACCGAATGAACGGGATAAAGCACAAGCCGCTATTAATTTCTTTGTCTTTGGAACAATGGCCTTCACTTCCTTTGGTTCGGGTGCCCTAATCACCTCTCATGGTTGGAGCATTCTGAATTGGGGATCGCTCACCCCAGTGATTGTTACTGGCTTAGCCATCTTATGGCTAGCTCAGCAACGCAAAAAGTCGCCAGGGCCGGCTTAAGAAGTCTTTGCCAGAGGCAAGTTAAATAGTAGGTTTTGGGGCTTTAACTTCAACTGCTGTTGATCGTTCATGGCAATAGCCATATACACCGGCTTACCAGCCTGACTCTGGGTTACTGCTGTCTCATCAATAAAGTCCAAGCGAAATAAACAAATCACTTTCTGCAACTCGTCAGCTTCCACCAGCTCTTTGTTGTACAGCTTGTTCAGTATATCTGTGGCAGCAGCATCTAAACCAACATGCCATGACCATTTAGGATCCGTAATTTGCTGCATCGGCGTAATGCGCACAGCAATACCTAAAAAGTGCTTAAGCCATTTTTCTAAAACACGACAAAAATGATTAATAGGCTCGTGCCCAAAATTGAGTTGAACCGCAAAATCAAAATCTTCATTTCGCAACCAATACTCATCAGCATTATCTTCATGAATGACATCTAGATCCGCCGAACGCATACTCATGGATTTACCTTTGAGCAAATCCATAATGTTGCCCGTTTCGCCTGCCTGCGCATTGCGAGCCACCACCTCTTCATCCGCCCCCATCACAATGCCATCTTCAATCACGGTGATTTTCTGAGTTCTAAAAAAGAGCTCACCCATCCGCGCTTCCAATGGATTTGCTTGGTCGCCCAGAATATGCCTGATAAAAATTTGAGCTAGCAATGAAATAAATAAAGGTGGAACGTCAACGCCCTCGCCTTTAAATAAACCCATATAAAAGCCCTCTAGGGAGCTGGCTGAAAGTAGACGCGCTCGATAACGCAACCAAATGCGATAGTTTTCTTGGATATCTACATCAGCCATTGCAGCGATTTCAGCCTCAGATACTTCAACACGCGGGTTATCAGTCAAGCGCTGATGCAAAGCACGCTCATTCGGGCAAGATTCGGGGACTAGCGCAAGCTCGGGCCTTGCCATATAAGTACGCAAAAAATCATCCGTCACCAATAACTGATGATCGGGACTGACTGCTAGAGTGCTGTAGGCTGAATTTGCCCAATAATTTGTCATACGTTTTTAGTTAAAGTTGGCTTGCTGTCAATTTACAGGGCTCAGAATATACTAGCCCATCAATTTGTGTGAAATAGGAAAACATCATGAGTGAACTCAAAAAAATCGATACCGTTGTTGGCAATGGCCAAGAAGCCACCAAAGGCAATCATGTGGATGTACATTACACCGGCTGGTTGTATGACGAAAATGCAGCTGATCACAAAGGCCAAAAGTTTGATAGCTCACTTGATCGTGGACAACTCTTTAGCTTCCCATTGGGCGCCGGTCATGTCATCAAAGGTTGGGATGGAGGTGTTGCTGGTATGAAAATCGGCGGTAAGCGCACCCTCATCATTCCATCTGAAATGGGCTACGGCGCACGCGGAGCTGGCGGTGTAATTCCTCCAAACGCGACACTCGTGTTTGACGTGGAATTGCACGGCGTAAACTAATAACACTAGAAACGCTAGATAGGCAGTAAAGCAAAAGCCACCCGAGGGTGGCTTTTTATATTCTGCGCACAGTTAATGCGGATAAAACGTTGCTTAAGAACGCAAATCTTTACCATTCAAGGTCAAACGGTTAGATGAGCGATTTTGACATAAGCCGATGAGACGATTTCTTTCTGCCATTACTTTGTCAGCATAACCACCATCATCCTCAGCATTTGCAGCGCCAACGTAATACTTCAAACCATTGCGTAATGAGCCTGCAGTAGCGATGAGGTATTTAAGAATATAAGCGCCAACACGGATATTTACTTCAGGCTTGGCAGCCTCAGAAGTGCCGCCAAAGATGGCGTACTTATCCTTATGCACTGAAGTCATCACTTGCATTAAACCTTCGGCACCAGCATGACTCTTGGTGTTTGGATTGAAGTTGGACTCTACTGAAATTACTGCCAATAAAAGCACTGGGTCAATATTGACTTCTTTAGCAATCAAAATCGTATTCGAAACATACTCCTCAATCTTGGCACGATCTAGGCTGTATTTCTTTTCAAAGAAGTCCGCTACTGCACGTTGATTCTGTAGCGAGCCCATTAAATTGCTATCCAAGGCCTGGGGATCAATCTTCGAACTTGGGATGCGATCCGACAAATGTGAAATCGATTTCACCTGCATTTGCGCTACGGAAGGCATGAGCAAAGCTACAGTCTGCTGCTTAGCGCTTGCTAGACCAGTGGTAACAGGTGCTTTAGATTTGTTATAGATCACCGCAGCGATCTCAGTATCAGCTACTTGTGGCGCTGACACTTCATTGGAATCTTTATATTGGTTGAGCATGCCAAATCCATTGCTCCAAACCATATGGCGCGCTTCGTCTGGAACCAGAATACGAGCTAAGTCAAAAGCACCAGCATTGGTGCCATTACCCGAGAGCCAAAGACCAACCACCATAAAAACAGTAACGACGAGTAGGCCATTAATGACTCGATAGACCGGAGCCATGGCATGCGCTAGCAGCTCTTTAGCAGTCAACAGTGTTGGCTGGACTGTCTGCATATCGCTCAAATTGTTAGATAAACATTTACTCATTCATTGTTTGCGAGGCCTCGAAAAACGGTGTTGCTGTTTTATGTTGCATCGCAATAATTAAAAACCATGGGTCATCCTAAGAAGTTTCTTATATCAAGTCAAGAATAAAGAATATAAAATTGATAACTTATTGATCTAGAAATACGGGAGATCCCGTAGAGAGTCACCAATAATCAGATATAAATCAATTAAATCAATTACTTATAGATGTTAGGAGGCACTAATTTCACTCTATAAAAAAATGGTTTTAATAGGACTTTTTTGCAATGTTGTCCAAAAATTTAAGCTCAAAAACCATACATCTAGTGCTTTGCACTCCCATATTTTCTAGGGGTAGTAGCAAGCAAAGTGTTATTGCGTAGCACTATTTATTTGGCTCTGTAGACCGAGAAATGGATTCTCTCGCACAGAAAATGATTAGGGAACCCCTGATTCTTATTCGCCCTGGAGCTAGTCCTGATTAAAAAACGGGAGCATTCGAGGGAGAGCCAATACACTTAGATTCCATGAAATTCCTTCGCAATCTTCTTGCCCGTTTATTTGCCCTTTTGGCAATTTCAGCATCATTGGCATCATTAAATGCGCTGGCAGCTTTTGATGACTGCAAAGATCTTTTTCCAGCCCAGCAAATTCCCACTAGCAACCAGGTTGGACGAGACCTTTGCTTTGATGGCTTTGCCATCTATTACTCCCCTCAGGATAAAAAGCCTATCTATGTAGTTGAGAAACTGCACAAAGAGCAGCTTTCGATGCCGCACCCACGAAGAACTAATCAGTTTTATGAAGAGGCCAGATTGCCATTCGCAGAGCGTTCGCTCTTAGCGGATTACCGCGGAAGTGGCTATGACCGTGGACACAATGCCCCAGCCGGGGATATGAGCAATGAACGCTCCATGGCGCAATCATTCTCCTTAGCAAATATGATGCCTCAGGCAAGACAAAACAATCAGGGTATCTGGGCTAAAAATGTTGAGGAGCCAACTCGGGCTTACGTCAAGAGAGCTGCCGGTGATATTTATGTTTTCACGGGCTCAGTTGGAAATAGCGGCAGTATCGGCAGAGGTCGCGTAACGATCCCAAGCTATCTTTATAAATTGGTATACGATCCCAGCAAAAATACTGCTTGGGCCTTCTGGATTGAAAACACCAATGAAGCAATTATGAGTCCACCAATAACTTATCCAGAATTGGTGGAAAAAACGGGGATTGACTTTCATTTACCAGTCAATAGCAATACGAATCAACAGCCTCTTATAGCAACAGATCACTTAAAAACAAAGGTTCGGAAGCCGTTGGGTGGATGGTACCCCGTATTTTTTGATGAATACTCATCTAGCAAACTCAATGGCGTCATTGATAACATCCAGGCAGGTAAGATTGAGAGCATTCAGATCCAATATGACCGCAATACCAATTTGGCAAAACAGATTGCCAAACAGATTGAGTCACAAACCAAGCTACAAGTTAGTCTTCTACAAAGCAGCCCACCAGATTCTGCAACGGTGACTTACGAACACAATCGCGTCACCCTTATTGTCCGTTCAAAGTAATTTAGATTTAGCCTGCAAACCATGTGCCCGCTGTATGGGTGCCAGCAGCCCGCGCAACCCATTGTGATCAAGGGTATGCATCAACTCCAGTAACTGACCAAGCTCGCCCTTCGGAAAACCTTCGCGTGCAAACCACGCCAAATAGTTCCCCGGCAAATCCGCCAAAGCACGCCCAGCATATTTACCAAAAGGCATTTTCATTAAAACCAGCTTTTCTAAGGACTCTGCATTCATTTGCAGAAATCTTACAAGCAAACCAAGAAATGCTTCTAGATTTCGCCCTTTTTGAGTCGATGGTTAATTCTTTACTTGAGAATCATTCTCATTTGGTGTTATATTGAGAACCGTTCTCATTTAGATTTTTAACCAAACCACTCAAAAGATGACATTCAATCTCAAAAAACTACTCGCCTTTACCTGCTTTCTTGCAGCCACCCTCCACTTCTCCCTGGCCCATGCGGGAGAAGGTGCTTTTGGCTGGATTTACACCTTAGATTTGCAACCCAAAGGAAAGCTGGAGTTTGAGCAACGTCTGCAACTGAATAAACAACAAGCAAGTGGTTCTTACAATGCATGGCTCTCCAGAACCGAGCTTGAATATGGTCTTACGAATGATTTCCAAATCGCAGGCTATTTAAATGCGTATTACGTTAACGCCAACCAAAATTACACCAATCCAGAAGCTTGTGGTGACGCGGCTACCTGTACTGGCGGTCAACCCGTTCCCGAAGGTCACAATCCGGCAGCTCCATTTCGCAAAAGCGGCATCGAAGGGGGATCTTTAGAGGCAATTTATCGCATTACCAACCCAGTAACCTCTCCGGTTGGCGTGGGGCTTTACCTAGAACCTACGCTTGGTCGAAATAAAAATGAAATTGAAGCTCGCCTCTTATTGCAATCGAACTTTATTGATGATCGCCTGATACTTGCTGGAAACGTAGTGGTTGCAAATGAGCAATTGAAATTTATTGGCAATGGCAATGTACCAGAATCAATGCTCGATTTTTTGGTGGGCGCTAGCTATCGATTTGCTCCGAAATGGTCAGCCGGCGTAGAAGCCCGCTTCCACAACGACTACTCAAGCTACAACCTACAAAACCAAGTACAGAGGGCTACTTTTGTTGGCCCCAATATGCACTATGCAGCCAAAGACTGGTGGATCACTGGGGCTTGGCGCTATCAATTAAAAGGCAACACTTGCATGGGTGACGGCACTGCTGAGTGCTCTAATGCACGCGTTTGGGATAGCCACTCAGTAAATGAATTCATTGTCAAAGTTGGTTTTCCTCTTAACTAAATACTCAACGAAAGAACTTATGGAAACTCAGAATCTATTAGTTGCAGCTCTGACTCACTTGTTAAGGTTTCAAGCCACTCAATGTCAAACAGCCAAAGAGCGAGCATTGATGATGTTTGAAACGCTATCTAATCTCAAGGGCATCAACCCCGATATTCAAACGCTTTGTTACGAAGCAAATGAATTACTCACTGCATAAATGTAATCATGATTTGGAAACCGAACCCTTTAGCCCTTCTTAGCTTAACAATGATCAGCGCACCGATCATTGCCCATGCAAAAATTTACGTTTCTGCTGAACAAGCTCAAAAGTTACTCTTTCCTAATAAGGCGCTAGCAAAAAATCCCATCATCATTACCGATGATCTGCAGGACAAGATGCGAGCGGCATCTAGCATTCGCCATCCTTTTCAAGGAGATCGCATTTGGAAAGCATCTGATGGTAGCTGGCTAATCATTGATGAGGTTGTTGGAAAACATGAAATGATCACCTATGCAGTGGCCATCAACCCAAATGGCAGCATCGCAGGAATTGAAGTGCTGGAATACGTCGAGTCATATGGATATGAGGTGGCAGAAGCGCAATGGCGTAAGCAATTTGTCGGCAAAACTGCAAGCGACCCTATCAAGCTCAATCAAGACATTCAAAATATCGGCGGCGCAACCTTATCTTGCAAGCACCTCACAGACGGTGTCAAGCGGGTCACCGTTCTTTATGAATTGGCATTAAAGAATACCCCTGCAACCGCACCAAGCACCCCAACCCAAGCAATCAAAGCAACTAGCGCAAAATGACTCGCTGCAAACCTTTGCTCGGAACCTTTGTTGAAATCTCGATTGATCAAGAGAATGGGGAAATTGCCGTGGACAACGCCTTTGCAGCTATCCAGAAGGTTCAAGATCTGATGGGTTTTCATAATGTACAAAGTGAACTGAGCCAAATTAATCAACGAGCCCATTCTGAGGCGGTAGAAATTCATGCATGGACCGCACAAGTCATCAAAATCGCCAAAGAGATTTATCAAGAGTCAGAAGGCTTATTTAATTGCGGTATTGGCCATCGCTTAGTTACTGCAGGCTTGCTACCTCGTCACATCACCTTTTCGAATCACGAGCTAGGCGGCATTGAGGATGTTGAGTTCTTGGCGCCTGATCTCATCAAATCTGGCCGTCCAATCTGCCTTGATCTTGGTGGTATCGCTAAAGGGTTTGCAGTTGATATGGCCGTCAGAATTCTCATATCAGAGGGAATTAGTTCCGGCTCTGTTAACGCAGGCGGAGACCTGCGGGTATTTGGCGATACCGCTTTCCCCATTCAAATTCGCAGTCCCGAAATGCCTGAAGAATTAATTGAAATTGGCTCTTTAAAAGATGGAGCAATTGCCACTAGCAGCCTCTACTTTGCAAAAAGAGATGGGCAACAAAGCTACATCATTAATCCCTTGGCTCAGCATTTCTCAGAAGTTCATGCTGAAGTTTCAGGTTCATTTTCCATTCTCGCAAAAGAATGTGTGTATGCAGATGCGTTAACTAAAGTATTAGCCTTATCTAATAACGAGCATCATCCTTGCTTTAGTCGCTTCTCGGCAAAAGCCCTTAGGATTTGCACATGAGCCGCCTGGGAAAAATGCCTAACTGGCAAAGAACGTTTGTGATTTGCGGCATGATGGCTTGCTCTATCACAGGCCTTCTCTATTTACTGGGGCATGAATTCCACTTGCAAAGAAGCGTCCTTGGCTCACACAGCATCTTGACTGCTCACGGAATTGCGGCAATGCTAGCGACTCTGGCTCTTGGTTCAATATTGCCATTTCACCTCAAGGCTGGATTCAAATCAAAGAGGCAGTGGTGGAGTGGCTTTAGTCAGCTGGGCTTTCTTGCTGCATTACTCATTTCTGGAGCCCTTCTTTATTACGGGCCAGAAGAGATTCGGGATGCCGCAGTAGATACCCACTGGATAGTCGGCCTACTCTTTTTTCTGATTTTCCTACTGCATACTTTTTCAAAATTTCGCAACAACAAACTACGCAGTTAGGTGCTCTATTTTTTACAGTAGTGCTTATACAGCAGACCCATGACTGCAATAGCTACTTCACTAGCTAAAGAATAGTAAATCTGCTTTCCTTCTCTGCGCGTCTGTACCAACTTTTCTTTACGCAACACCGTTAATTGCTGTGATAGCGTAGGCTGATGGAGATCTAAAGCGTCTTCTAGCTCGCTAACGCATTTTTCACCTTGACCCATCTCACATAAGAGCATCATGCGGTCGCTATTAGATAAAACCTTCATTAGCCTACAAGCATCAGCGGCAGATGCCTGCATTTTCTTAAGCTCCGATTTAGTCATCGTTTTGTTAAAGGGCATTCAAAGGAATTTTTAAATAAGCTATGCCATTGGCTTCTGGCTCAGGCAGATGACCCGCACGAATATTAATCTGAATAGAAGGCAGAATGAGCACCGGCATTTGTAGAGTGGCGTCTCGCTTACTCCGCATTTGTACAAACTCATCCTCGGTAATGCCATCGTGCATATGTATGTTCGATTTTTTCTGCTCGGCAACGGTTGTTTCGTAATTCACTGGACGGCCATCTGGTGGATAGTCGTGACACATGAATAATCTTGTCTCACCAGGCAAGCTCAAAATCTTTTTCATCGACTTGTAAAGTGTATGTGCATCACCGCCTGGGAAATCACATCTCGCAGTTCCCACATCTGGCATAAACATGGTATCGCCGACAAAAACGGCATCACCCACTTGATATGCCATACAGGCCGGAGTGTGGCCAGGCACAAAAAGTGATTTAAAGCTGAGATTGCCAAACGCAATTTCCTCGCCATCTTTAAGTAAATAATCGAACTGGGAGCCATCCACCGGGAATGATTCTTCTAGATGAAAAACTTTCTTAAATACACCTTGTACTACTGAAATATGATCACCAATAGCAACTTTGCCGCCTAATTTCGCTTTTAGATAGGGTGCTGCTGATACATGATCCGCGTGTGCGTGGGTTTCCAAGATCCATTCCGTGGTCAGATGGTTGGCCTTAATAAACTCAATGACCTCGTCAGCGGATTTGGTATTAGTACGCCCCGATTTATGGTCGTAATTCAGTACCGAATCAATAATGATGCAAGGTGAACTCGGCTTCTCATAAACCACATAGGTTACGGTCCAGGTATCTGGGTCAAAAAAGCCCTTAACGATTGGTTTCATCTGTCATTTCCAATTTACTGTGAATGGTTTATTTTATGATAAATACTATATAAAAATGTAGACTAATCATAAACCCTGATAGCCAATTTTCTGAATTCAAGCTATTTTGCTAAGTTAAATCCAATAAAACCTGGAAGTGGAGGCAATATGACTTTAGCAAGCACAAACCCCGATACCTATGACGTAGTGATTGCTGGCGGCGGTGCTGCTGGCATAGGCTTAGCTGCCAGCCTTAAATCTAGAGATCAATCTTTAAGCATTGCTATCATTGAGCCCTCCGAAAATCACTATTACCAACCCTCTTGGACACTCGTTGGAGGCGGCGCTTTTAATGTTAATAATAGTAAGCGCAAGACTAAAGACCTGATTCCATCTGGAGTGCGTTGGATTAAAGCTGGAGTAACGGGCTTTAATCCCGAATCCAATGAGGTATTAATTGATGCTGGGGCACCTGTCAAATACAAACAATTGGCAATCGCTACAGGTATCAAATCTAACTGGGATGCTATCCCTGGATTAAAAGAAACCCTTGGTAAAAATGGAGTGACCTCTAACTATAGTTTTGACTTCTCCCCATACACCTGGGAGTTAGTGCGCGGTTTGAAGTCTGGTAAAGCTATTTTCACGCAACCGCCTATGCCGATAAAGTGCCCTGGCGCACCACAAAAAGCAATGTATCTATCTTGCTATGAATGGCAAAAGCAAGGTCGACTAAACAACATCGAGGTTGAGTTAAATAATGCGGGGGCTGCCCTCTTTGGCGTGGCTGATTTTGTCCCTCCACTGATGGAATATGTCAAAAAATATAATGCCAAACTCAATTTCAATACAAACCTCATTTCAGTAGATGGCCCAGCCAAGAAGGCCATCTTTGCAGTAAAAGATGCCGACGGCAACGTCACACAGGTCGAAAAGTCTTTTGATATGCTGCATGTCGTCCCTCCCCAAGGTCCGCAAGACTGCCTCAAAGGAAGTCCTGTTTCTAATGCTGATGGCTTTGTTGAGGTGGATCAATTCACACTGCAACACACTCGCTATCCCAATATCTTTGGACTTGGTGACTGCTGTTCATCACCGAACTCCAAAACAGCTGCAGCAGCCAGAAAACAAATAGTGGTCGTTGCAGAAAATTTACTCGCAGCAAAACATCACAAACCGCTACCAACTAAATACGATGGTTATGGCTCATGCCCATTGACAGTTGAGAACGGAAAGATTGTGTTAGCCGAGTTTGGCTTTGGCGGAAAACTTCTACCAACCTTTCCTTGGCTTATTAACCCTCTTAAAGCAACCAAGCTTGCGTGGATTCTGAAGAAAGATGTGCTTCCTTGGCTTTACTGGAATGCAATGCTCAAAGGTAGAGAGTGGCTAGCACGACCATTTGAAAATTAATTAATGGATTTATTGCCTTACCTAACCCTAGCAATAGGAATATTTGTTGGCGTCCTCATGGGCCTGACAGGGGCTGGTGGCGGCATTCTATCCGTACCGCTACTGGTCTTTCTGCTGCATCTACCTATTTCTGAGGCTGGGCCGATTGCTCTGTTGGCAATTACCATATCAGCAGGCGTTGGTGCGGCGATTGGGCTCAAGGCTAAGGCGCTTCGCTATAAAGCAGCTATGCTGATGGCCATTTTTGGTTTGATCTTATCCCCCCTTGGCTTATGGCTGGCCCAGAGAGTACCCAATACCCCACTACTCATCTTATTTAGTTTGGTCTTAATGTATGTCTCGATTCGCATGCTGCTGCAGGTAGCCAGAAATCTTTCTGGTAAACCAGCCCCGCAAATCAAAGCGCCTCCGTGCCAATTAGATTCTTCAATAGGTAAGCTGATTTGGACCGTTCCATGTGCACGTGCGCTCATGTTTTCAGGAGCTATTGCAGGCTTTTTGTCTGGGTTACTAGGAGTGGGCGGAGGATTTATTTTGGTGCCTGCCTTAAATAAATTCACCGACTTACCAATGAAGTCAATCGTTGCTACATCGCTAGGTGTATTAACCATTGTCTCTGCTGGAGGCGCCTTTATTTCTCTTGCTTCAGGCAATTTAAATATGGCGATCGCAATTCCATTTGGCTGCGGATCATTACTTGGTTTACTGGCCGGAAAAATGCTAGAAAAGAAAATCAGTGGGCCCAGAATTCAGCAAATATTTGCGATTTTCACCTTGATGATTGCTGTAAGCCTAATGATCAAAGCACTCAACACTATTTGACCCGCAATAGGGCAAACCTAGCGCAGCAATGATCGATCCGTGTCACTTAAAAGACCGCTACCATCCTTTCTCTTTATACTGAGCTTTAGCCTTTTGGGAGTTTTCCTGATGTCAGTCATAAAGCCAAGTCATTTTTTATCAAGCTCACTCAGCGTGGCTTCTGGATCAGTCAGCAATCTTAATCATGCACTCCTCGAATACGTTAACCCCGAGAAGCCTACCCATGACCATTCCTCTGTCTACTACAAGCGCTTCTTTATTTCTACATTTAACTTGGGTGATAAAGCAATCGAGGCGAAGTTTTCATCCCCGATGGTGATTGCTGAAGGCGATCACATTACCGTATCCGGGTGCCAAAAAGGTGAGGTCCTACAGGTTCTTGCCTATAGCAATCAAACACAGCAAGTCAGCAGCAATGAGAATTGGCTCATTCTCGGTCTAGGAGCCCTATTCTTCTTTGCGGTGGCGCTGGGCTTACTCAATAGCGAAATAGTTGAAGAGGGCGCATTAATTCCAAAACTCTTTCTATTGGGATTTACTGTAGTAGCAATTTATATGGGCTATAGAGCGCTCTTAATACGCGAAGCTATTAAGCTACTCTCAAGCTGATGCTAGCTAATACTGCCTCGAAAAAGAAAAAGCCCTTATTGCTAAGGGCTTTTTTTATTATCTACAGCTTAATGGGCTGCTTGCTGAACTGCTTACTGCACTACTTAGTGACCACCAGCACCACCCAAGTAAGCCGCTTTCACAGCAGGATCATCTTTGAGCTTTGCAGCTGGTCCATGAGTAGCGATCTTACCGTTCTCCAGAACATAGCCATAATCTGCTACGTTCAAAGCTGCGGCAGCAAACTGCTCCACCAACAACATGGTCACACCTTGTGACTTCAAGTTGGAGATGATCTTGAACACTTCTTCAACCAAGATTGGTGCAAGACCCATCGATGGCTCATCCAAGAGAATGATCTCTGGATTAAGCATCACAGCGCGCGCCATCGCCAACATTTGTTGCTCGCCACCAGACAAAGTGCCAGCCAATTGATTGCGACGCTCTTTAAGGCGCGGGAACATTTCGAGAGACTTTTCCAAGTCATTTTTGATGTCACCCTTAGGGCGGCTGCCAGTAAAGCGTGGAAAAGCGCCTAGCAATAAATTGTCTGTAACAGACATGGTCGTAAATACACGACGGCCTTCAGGGCTATGCGCCAAACCTAAGCGTGCAATTTTATGAGAGTCGTAACCGTCAATTTTTTCGCCGCCCAAGGTGACTTCACCAGCGGTTGGCTTGATCATGCCTGTAATTGCACGCATGGTCGTTGTTTTGCCGGCGCCGTTAGAGCCAATCAAAGTAATCACCTGTCCTTTAGGCACATCAATATTGATGCCATGGAGGACTTTGACTTTGCCGTAGCCTGCTTCAAGATTCTTAATAGATAACATGGTATTTACCGATTCAATATGTTCTAGTGATTAAGTACCCAAGTAGGCATGAATCACCTTCTCGTCTGCCTGAACTTCAGCTGGTTTACCTTCTGCAATCTTCTGACCGAAGTCCAATACAGAAACGGTATCGCATACTGACATCACCACATCCATGTGATGCTCAATCAGGATGAAGGTAATACCGCTATCGCGGATCTTACGAATAATGCGCAAGAGTTCTTTGATGTCAGGCGCTGTCAAACCTGCGGCTGGCTCATCTAACAAGAGCAACTCGGGGTCTAATGCCAAGGCACGAGCGATCTCTAGCAAACGTTGCTTACCGTATGGCAAGTTACGTGCTTCTTCATTTGCTAAATCATCTAAGCCAACGAATTTGAGCAATGCCATTGCACGCGCATGCGCCTCCGCTTCTTCCTTCTTGTAGCGCGAGAGATGCAACGCAATTTCAACCATATTGGATTTGAAAGTGTGATGGAGACCAACCAAAATATTTTGGATGGCAGTCATTTCACCGAAGAGCTGAACGTTTTGGAAGGTGCGCGCAATACCAGACAAAGCGATGTCAGAAGAAGTTCTGCCCACTACGCTTTGACCAGCGAACAACACATTGCCAGCGGTAGGTGTGTAGATACCAGTCAAGACGTTCATCATGGTGCTCTTACCGGAACCGTTCGGACCGATCAAACCATGAATAGTGCCGCGCTTAATGCTCAGATCTACATTATTCAATGCCTTCAGACCACCAAACTGCATCAAGATGGAATCCACTTTGAGGAGTTCTGCACCCGTATTTTGATTGGCAACGGTACTAATAAAGCTAATGGAATCATCCACCACTTCAGCATCACCACCGCGAGTAGTCTTCGCTTTACCAACAATAGATTGATAGAAGCTCTTTGCAAATCCAACAATACCGTTTTGCAAGTAGTACACCACCAACAAAATCATGAAGCCAAAAATACTGAGACGCCAGTCAGAGATGGTATTGAGCCAGAACGAGAACGCAGCCAAACCGACTACACCAGCGATAGGCACTGCCACACGACGTGGCGTAGTGACCTTCTTAGACAAGGCCAAACCAGCACCCACCACCACTACGATTGCAATAATCGAAGCAACGATACGGAACAAGTTAATGTCGTCCAAAAGCTTTGGCAACAACACAATAATTGCCGCACCGATCACCGCACCTAAGCGCGACTTACGTCCGCCCATGATGATGCCGAGCAGAAAGAGAACCGCTAGTTCGTTGTTGTAAGTATTAGGTGAAATGTATTGCTCTGAGTACGCATACAAGCAACCAGCTAGACCAGCAAAGCCGGCGCTAATCACAAATGCGATCACCTTAAAGCGGTAAACGGATACACCCATACAGTCACAAGCAATTGGGCTATCGCGTAATGCTTCAAAAGCGCGACCAATTTGTGATTTAACAAAGCGATCCACCACAATCATGGAGAGAATCAAAATGATGCCAACCATCCAGAAGTACTCGGCTTTGGTCATCGGCACGCCCATGAGTTCAGGCTTAGGAATCTTGATACCTAAAGGACCTTCAGTCAACCAAGTCATCTCGTTAATCAAGATCTGCGCAATGGTTCCAAAAGCCAAGGTCACCATCGCCAAGTAAGGTCCAATTACTTTTAGAGCAGGCAGAGCCAAAATACCGCCGAAGATCGAGGTCACCACGATAGAGGCAGGCAATGTACCCCAAATAGTCCAGCCAAAATGGAAATACAAAACGCCAGCTGTGTATGAACCGATACCAAAGAGTGCAGCGTGACCCAATGAAACCTGACCCACATAACCCACCACAATATCCAAACCAAATAACAAGATGGTATAGATCAGGATGGTTTCAACTAAGTGAATGTAATAAGGGTTATGAATAAATAACGGCAAAGCAAAGAGTGCCGCAATTGCAATTAATAGAGGTAATAGAGACTTCTTCATCATTAAACTTTCTTAATTGCAGATTTACCAAAGAGACCAGATGGCTTGTATGCAAGGACAAGCAATAGCAAGATCAAACCTGGAACATCTTTATAACCAGTAGAGACATAGAAACCGGTAGCAGTTTCTACGATTCCGAGAATTAAGCCGCCCACAATGATTCCCATGCCGCTAGACAAGCCGCCAATAATTGCCACCGCGAATGCCTTTAAACCCAATGCGCCACCCATGGTTGCGCCAGTCAAAGTCAGAGGCGCAATCAACACGCCTGCAAACGCTGCAGTTAAAGAAGACAAAGCATAGGAGAAGGTAATAACTACGCTAGTGTTAATTCCCATCAAGCCAGCAGCATCGCGGTCATTTGCAGTTGCTACAACCGCTTTACCGTAAATGGTCTTGCGGTTAAAAAACTCCACCAACAACATCATGACCAGAGCACCAACAACCACCAGAATTTCCATAGGCAAAATGCTTGCACCCAAGAAACTCATTGGCTCCATTGGCAAGGGCGATGGGAATGGCAATGCATCGCGACCCCAAATGTTTTCAGCAACGTTCTTAAAAATAATACCGAGGGCGATGGTGGACATAATCCAACCAAACTCGGATTTAATTTTGATCGCAGGGCGTACGCCAATCAGCTCAACGAAGCTACCTTGAATCATGCCGAACAAGCAAACAACCGGGATCATTACCCAGTAGTTCATGCCAAAGGTGTCAACGCAGGTTAAACCTACGAGAGCACCCAACATCAGCGCTTCACCTTGACCGAAGTTCAAAGTGCCGGATGTGGCAAAAGTGAGCTGGAAACCGAAAGCGATTACCGCATAGATCATCCCCACAGCGATACCGCTCGAGAGGATTTGTGCAAGCATGTCCATTGTGTCTGCCTAAATATATTTAATATTGTTTTATTAACGAATCCGACATTGTAAGCAAAACGCCGCTTTTTGGGCGGCGCTCTGTTTTATCAATTGCTGCAGTGCAAAATAACTAAACATCTTGCACCGCCTTAGTAAATTGAATTACTTCTTCTTCGGAGTTGCATCCTCAGCATTCAAGAACTCAACGCGACCATTTTCAACTACACCCATCACTACGTCTTTCATCTTGATAGCGTCGTGATCAGTTGCAGAGAATGGCTTATTGTAAGTAATTACAACACCGTCAACTGGAGCCTTCAAGTCTTGCAATGCTGCAACAATCTTTGGCCCTTCTGTGCTGTTTGCTTGCTTAATCGCAGCAGCCAAGAGGTAAACAGAGTCATATCCTTGTGCTGCAGAAACCGGAGATGCAATGTTGTTGTTCTTTGGCTTGAACTCGGCCAAGTAAGCTGCTTGGAAAGCTTTACGCTTAGCTGTTGTAGATGGAGTCTGAATGTAAGTTTGTGGCATTGTTGCACCGTTACCATTCTTACCAGCTGTATCAATAAAGCTAGCCATAGACAATGTCCAGCTACCGATCATTGGTTTTTTCCAACCCAACTTCGCCATACCGTTAGCAATTTGCGCCAACTCAGGTCCAATTGCGTAAGTCAAAATAACATCTGCACCAGCATTTTTTGCTTTGAGTAACTGTGAAGTCATGTCAACGTCACCAATGTTGAATTTCTCAACTGCAACTGGTGTTACGCCATAGCCTTTCAAGGCCTTCTCTAAGTCTTCACGACCCAACTGACCGTAGTTTGTAGAGTCGGCCAAAATTGCCACTTTCTTCAAGCCACGCTTTTCAACCGCTTCCTTAGCGATCAATGGCGCTTGAATATTGTCAGGCGCAGCATTGCGGAAAACATAGTTTTCCGGTGCATTAGGGAATTGTTTAGTCAAGATAGAACCAGTAGCCACGTTGTTCATTACTGGAATCTTGGCGTCTTGATAGAAACGCTGTGAAGCCAATGCAACACCAGTGTTGATGTATCCAAGAGTAGCAACTACTTTTTCGTTATTAATCAACTCTTGTGCGATTTGCACACCACGCTCATTTTTTGCCTCATCATCGCGCTCAACCAAAACGATTTTGTTGCCATTGATACCGCCAGCAGCATTAATTTCTTTTGTTGCTAAGCGCACACCATCACGCATACTCACACCCATGGAAGCAGAGCCGCCAGTAAATGGGCCAGAAACACCAAGTTTGATATCGGCAGCGTAAGCACCGGTTGCAAGCATTGCAGTAGCTGCTACTGCAAAAATGTGACGACGAATGTTCATAAAGTCTCCATGACTAAAAATTGCTAATGAATAAATACTTTTTTATAGGTACAACACAAACGAATAGTTATCTTACTGTTAATGCAAAGGCAAAAAAAGGGGTATCTATTAGGGTTTTACATTAGCCCCTGGGGAAGAAAATCCTTACGAAAAATACCGCCTGATTTTGAGTTCAATACTTGGCCAGAATAAATTGACGATTAAGCCAGCGATCACTAACCCCGCCGCCTCGATCTTCCATGGGGGCAATGGTTCAGCTAGAAAATAAGCAGCAGCCCCCATGCCAAAGATAGGTACCAGCAAAGGCGCTGGCGCCACTACGGCCGCCGGATGCTTGGAGAGCAACCAAGCCCACGCCCCATAACCAAAGAGGGTATTTGCCCAGGATTGCCACAAAACCCCAGCCCATGCTCCCATTGGGGCAGCAAACAATGAGGCGCTCATTTGACCCCACCCACCCTCAAACACATAAGACAGGGCAAATAAAGGGGGAATGGTAAAAGCACTCGCCCAGACCACATAAGACAGCATATTTATAGAACCTGCCCTGCGGCTGACGGTGTTTGCTATACCCCACGAGAATCCAGAAAATACAACCAAGGCGAGACCCAGAACGGTGGTGCTAGCATCAGTGTGCAGCGCAATAATTACTAAACCAGTCATCGCCACCAGAACCGCTATGGTTTGATAGGTACGCAAACGCTCTTTAGCGAAAAACATGGCAAAACCGATTGTGAAAAATACTTGCGTCTGAATGACTAACGAAGCCAGACCTGGAGAAATGCGACCATCAATCGCAAAATACAAAATACCGAACTGCCCCACCCCCACTGCAACCCCATAAGTGCAGAGATTGACCCATGAAACTTTAGGCATGGGAAAGAAAAGTGCCAGCGGTAAAAATGCAAAGGTGTAGCGTAGTGCGGCAAATAAGAATGGTGAGAAGGAAGCTAGTGATAACTTAATCACTACAAAGTTAGTGCCCCACACCGCCACAATAGCGAGTGCCAGCAATAAATGACTCGCTGGTAATGAGTAGCTTTTTTGCGAAGCCACCTTAGGCATGCGTCAGCAGTTCTGCTACGCGCTGCGCAATCATCATCGTTGGAGCTGCAGTATTGCCCGAAGTAATGGTTGGCATCGCCGAAGCATCTACCACTCGCAGATGATGAATACCTCTTACTCGCAGCTCAGAATCGAGCACAGCCAGTGGATCATCGGCACGACCCATCTTGCAAGTACCTACTGGATGAAAAATCGTTGTACCAATATCCCCAGCCGCTTTAACTAACTCTTCATCCGTTTGATATTGAATACCTGGCTTGTATTCCTCTGGGGCATAAGGACCCAGCGCTGCCTGCTCCACAATCTTGCGAGTTAAACGCAAAGACTCTGCTGCTACTTTACGATCTTCATCGGTCGACAAATAATTGGGGCTAATCACTGGCGGCGCTTCTGGATCGATTGAATTGATGTGTACACTGCCGCGCGAAGTGGGTCGCAAATTACAAACACTGGCAGTAAATGCATTAAATGTATGCAAGTCTTCGCCAAACTTTTCTAGGGATAACGGTTGCACGTGATACTCCACGTTTGCACTCTTTTGCTCGGGAGAGCTAAAGGCGAAGGCGCCCAGCTGTGATGGCGCCATCGACATTGGGCCAGATCTTTTGAATACATATTCCAAGCCAATCAGGAGTTTTCCAAGCAATGAATTGGCTTTGGTATTGAGAGTCTTAATTCCGTTGACTTTGTAAATCATGCGAAGCTGCAAATGGTCTTGCAGGTTCTCACCCACTCCTGGAAGATCAGCGATGACTGGGATACCCAATTGATTTAAATGTGTAGCAGCACCAACGCCAGAGCGCTCCAGAATTTGTACGCTTCCGATTGCGCCAGCACTCAGCAATACCTCACCGCCCTGCTCGATGGCACATAAGGCCTCGCAAACTTGGCCATTTTTAATGTACTCAACGCCGAAACAATTTTTCGTGGCAGGGTCAATCTTCAGTTTATTCACTACCGCTTCAGTAATGACAGTGAGATTGCCACGCCTCATCGCATCCCTCAAAAATGCTTTTGAAGTGTTCAGGCGCCAACCAGCGCGTTGGCTCACATCGAAGTAACCAACACCAAAGTTATCGCCACGATTGAAGTCATCTGACGCCGGAATGCCGGCTTGTACGGCAGCATCTTTAAAGCGATCCATGATAGGCCAACGCAGACGTTGCTTGGATACAGTCCACTCGCCACCTTTGCCATGCCATTGATTAGCGGCGCCGTGGTAATCCTCAAATGATTTGTAACGGCGCAAAGCATTTTCCCAAGACCAAGAATCGTCACCAGTTGCTTGCACCCAAGATTCGTAGTCACCTGCTTGGCCACGCATATAAATCATGCCGTTGATGGATGAGCAACCGCCCAGGACTCGTCCGCGGGGATATAACAATGAGCGACCGTTCAAACCCTGTTCAGCAGTGGTCTTAAAACGCCAATCTGCTCTTGGGTTATCAATGCAATACAAATACCCAACTGGAATATGAATCCAGATGTAGTTGTCGTTCTTACCCGCCTCAATCAGCAAGACTTTTTTATTGGGATTTTCAGTTAAACGCTTAGCCAACATACAGCCTGCGCTGCCTGCGCCAATAATGATGTAATCGTAAGTGTTTTTCTGATCTAATTGAGTCATATTGAGCGTAAATTAATTTGAAGCCTTACTTTGTATTATTTACCAATTACAGAATCCATACTATTAAATGCTCAAAATGAACTTAATTTGCTAATCTTCCATGACCAACACCCGTCTTGCAATCTGCGTTACTGTGCATTTTTCAAAAGAACGGCTTCAATATTTGGAGGCCATGACAAAACATTTTGCGCACTTATGTCCCTTCGTTGAAGTCTACATTGTTACCAATGCCAAGAAAGAGCAAGGTGAGCTAGAGCAATTAGACGCAATCTTAAAGAACAAAGGATTTAAATACGATTTTTTTATCCCCCAAGGGATTGGACACCCCTACTTACTTCCTTGGTCACATTTTGATGTATTCAGGAAGTTAATCGTTGATCCATCAATTACTCACTATATGTATTTAGAGGATGACCTTCTCATAACCAAAGAAAATTTTGAGTACTGGCAAGAAAGTTTGGAAACGCTCAGTCCACTTGGATTAATTCCATCATTCCTGAGAATTGAACAAAGATCATCTGACGGTCAATGGTATAGCTCCGATGCCAGAGAACAATTTCGCTTCAGAAAGCTACCGAAAGTTTATAAAAACCCAGATTATGTATTCCTGAATTTGCCACATCCATACCAAGGACTGTATTTACTTACTCGTGAGCTTATGTTGGAACACCTGAATGGTCGATCATCAAATCCGGATTTTGGTGAGTGGGGCATAAGGGAGCGGGCTGGGCACGGCCTAACTTTTTTCAATGTGCCTGACTGGTGCACTTCGCGCAATTTAGTTGGCTTTGATCTCAAAAATCAACAATTTGATAGCCGCTGCTTCGTGCATCATCTGCCTAATAACTATACTAATCGCACCATTCCAGATGGCAATCTAGGGACTATAAAGGTCGATGATGTCATTGTGATGCCGCACCAAGAAACTCCCATTAAAAATTTAATTCGCCGACTCACAAAAAAATATCTACGTAGCCCATATGCACATTAACGAGAAAAATCGCACTCCCAAGCTCGTTGAGGCGGATGAAGGTCCCAGCAAGTCTGAGCTCAAGCGCCAAATGACTGAACGCCAGAAATTGGCTGAAGTTTTGGCTGCCTTGAGTAGCGATGCCCTCAAGACAATCCCCCTGGATGAGGCCATCAAAGCCGCTATTGCAGAAACCAATAAGATCAAGAGTTTTGAAGCTATTCGCCGCCATAAGCAGTATCTAGGCAAACTCATGCGCTTCTTAGATGAAGAAGAATTAGATGCGATTCAAAAGCGTTTAGATGCAATTCAAGGCGTGAGCAAAGCCGAGACTGCGAAGTTGCACTTTCTGGAGAGTTATCGCGACAGACTCATTGCCAATGACGAAGCATTTACCAAGATGATTGAACAATATCCTGAAATGGATATTCAAAATATGCGCACCTTAATTCGAAATGCGCGCAAAGAGAAAGAGCTAAACAAGCCGCCTAAGGCTTATCGCGAGATCTTCCGCGTACTGAAGGATATGGGCCTGTAATCTTTTTGATTAGATCTTGAGTTTATTTGCTGGGACCTCTATCCAGCGATAAACATAATTGGCCGCTATCACACTAGTTATTACAACCCCTAACATCAAAGCAATAGCTAATGCGCCACTTTCATGTGCATGCAAACCAAAGGCGATATAGAGCGTGTTTGCCAGCAATATAAATGCGAAGTGAATTAAGAAAGCAGAATAAGAGCGCTGACTTCCCCAGGCAATAGCTTTTCCTAGACCCTTCTGGGCAATAGCTTTTGGGTATTGAGTATCACCCCATAAATACAAGGCCAAGGCCACAAACCAAGCGAGGAAGTTTCTGAGCCAAACTTGTTGGATAGAGGAGGCAGCAATAATGAAGCCAATTAAAATCAATGCCAACTTAGCCAAGCGCTGGATACCTATATCTTCAAAGCGGCCGGCTAAGTAAGCTAGTACCCCTAAGCCATATGAGCCGATGAAATAAATGAAATAGGCTTCAAAGTCAGCAGAGCGATTAAAGAACAGTAAAGAACTTACAGCCAGAACGCTAATTAACCAAATCAATGCTTGATAGCTCGGAAAAGAAATAAATAAGATTGCCAGCACGGAATACAACTGCCAATCAATCGCCACGTACCAAGCGCCAGCAGAGATGGAATCTAAACCTAAAATGCCTTGGATAAAAAAGAGGTGCGCCAGAAATTGCGATAGCGTTTCTGATTCACCAACGAATTCATCATTGACCCAGAAGCGCGCAATATATGCGCACACAATAGTAAAAATAAGTGCGGCAGCATATGGTGCAAATAAGCGCAGATAACGATTGAGAATGAGCTTTAGCAAACTATTAGCGCTAAATTTAAGATTGGCATAACGACTTAAAGACTGGGCTGCCAGATAGCCCGCCATCACCAGAAAGATCTGCACCGCATAACGACCGTACTCAAACAACCAAGTCATCAAACCAGGAAAGACGCGACGAGCATCTTCTGCAATTTGCCCATAACTTGATAGGTGATGCAGGATGATTAATAAGGCCGCAAAGGCCTTTAAAGCATCAATCAGAAAAAGCGGGGCTGTCTGTTTCAAGTATTCGTTTCAAGTATTCGCTTCAAGTATTCGTTTCAAGTATTCGCTTCAAGTATTTTTTACAAATATTATTTAGCTTTGGTTTTACCCATCAAAGAAGCTAACAAGGGATTTGCACCTGCCAGCTCTTTTTTAGACTTTGCTACGGCATCGGCGGAGCCTGGCTTAGGAGTCTTGGCAGCGTTTTTCATTCCCTGGGCTGTTTTCAAAGCCAAGTTCTTATAGAGATCGGTTTTTTTCATTGCCATGATGAAGACTCTTTGCTGTGCTTTCTAAATCTTATTACCAAGTTATTTAATCAGTGAGCGTGCTGCTAGTCCCATAAACAACAATGACCAACCCTGCAGCAATAGCTCGATCGCAATCAACATGCCTGGCAGCCAAAGGCTAGATTCTGGATAACCATTCATAATCAGCACACCCATCAAGATGGAGATAACTGATGACAAAACCAACCAGAACCATTCACGGAAGTGACGGTGTTGGAATGCTGAGATCAATCGCAAGGCGCCCGTTACAAAGAATATTGCGGCTAGCCACAATGTGATTGCTTCAAGCGCTGGAATTGGGAAAGCCCAAGCAAAGATAGCGGCGGCAATATAGAGAGCAGCTAATACCAATTGCACGCCTACGCTTTTCCAGCCTTGTGATTTGAGGGCATGCGCACCCTGAAGAAGGCCGCCAGCAAATAAGAAAATGCCTAAAATATTAACCGAAATAAATGAGAATAAGGTTTGACCTGCAATTCCGATCATGCCCAGAACGATAAATAAAATTCCAAGGCCAATTAGAGCGCCTGGAACTTTAGCGGCTGCGCCCAATACTTTTGTGCGAAGTTCCTGAATCTGAGCGGTTGATAGTTCGGCCATAGAGATGCTTTCGAATGAAGTGGTTGAAAAGTAGCCTCTACTGTATCAACAAACGCCTTTTGGTCCCGAATAACGCTAATTGATGAGCCCCAAACCAGCACTAAGCCGGACGAAAAGCAAAAACAGGTATTCTTTAGCCTTTACAGCCAATCCCTAGAGATTGTTAGCAGAGAAAGTTTCAGAATGGATAACACCTTAACCGTGATTTTAGGCATCGTTGCGATGCTCCTTCCCTTAGTTGTGGGGCGTCTTTATTGGAAGCGCTTTGACCATTACTTTGGTAGAGGTAATGAAGCTTATATGGATAGCCTAGAGTATTTCCTCAAGAAAATTGGTTCAACCGTTTTAATTGCTTTTATTATTTTGTGGATTGGCATCAGCCTCGTATTTAACGGCAGTGCTTCATAAAACCATGGGCGATCAATTTAAGACCATTCTTCTCAAAGCAAAGCTCAACTTTGCGATCCTAGCTTCCATTTTGGTCATTGCCGTTTTAGGAAAGCTCACCAATCCTGAGCTCACCAATAGCATCTTTGTAACAGCAGACCAACTCGTCTCTGATCTCTACATCGTATTCATTGCTATTACTTTAGGTGCTTTCGTGCCTAACTTTAAGCTGGTGGCTTTTGGATCGATTGCGGCTTTCGTTGTTGCGATAGTCTTGGTGCAGATGGGTGTCTATACCTACCTCACAACAGAATATTTATTTGCAGTACTGATTGTTGTTCTTGGCTTTGCCTCCATCGCCAACCTCTATAAGCACTACCGAGAAAACGGGTTGTAAATTAAGAACATTTTTATCGATCTAAAGATCTAGGTTAAAAGCACCGATGTTCCGGGGCTTTTTAATTTGTTGCCACTAACTAGGCGGCTATTTTAAAAACACGAATTCTTGGTTCTATTTCTTTCTGCAGAGTTCTTCTCGCAACACGCATGTCGTAATCGGCTTGCAGGTTTAACCAAAATCTAGGATCCATTGAAAAGAACAGGCCAAGTCGCAGGGCTGTATCGGCAGTAATGGGGCGAGTACCGTTCACAATCTCGCTAATTCGACTGGGCGCAACATCGATATCAGCAGCTAGCTGGCGAGCGGTAATGCCCATCGGCTTCATAAAGTCTTCCAGCAGTATTTCTCCGGGATGAATTTCATCTAGCAATTTCGTCATCGTCATCTCCTCAGTGGTAGTCCACAATTTCTACATCGTATGCGCCATCTTCACGCCAAACAAAACAAATGCGCCACTGAGCGTTAATACGAATACTATGTTGCCCTTTGCGATTTCCGCCTAAAGCTTCCAACATATTGCCTGGAGGCACCCTCAAATCCAGCAAACTAACAACAGCATGCAATTGCAGTAACTTGCGTCGCGCTACCCTCTCGATGTTTACAAACCTTCTTGTAACCTTACTTTCAAATAAATCTTTAGTAAGTTCACAAGAAAATGAGCGGATCATTCCCCATTATATTCTGTATTACAGAATCTGTAAAATGGAATATTTAGTACTTTTTCCATAAAAGTCCCTTTAGCGGACCTGCAGGGACGCTCTGAAGTTGAATCTTTTTATATTGATATAGACATATAGAATCAATTTTTAATTATTTGTAGAAATATCCATCAAATACGACAATAGCCTCCTTATGTATAAATACGATGCAATTGACCAAACCCTTGTAGATCAACGAGTTGCCCAATTTCGGGATCAAGTTGCCCGTCGTTTAAACGGCACCTTAGCAGAAGAAGAATTTCGCCCCCTTCGTCTACAGAACGGCCTTTATCACCAACGCCATGCTTATATGTTGCGTGTTGCGATTCCTTACGGTCTATTTAGTTCAAAACAGTTGCGCACCTTGGCGCTCATCTCTGAAAAGTATGACCGTGGTTATGGTCACTTCACTACGCGCCAAAATATTCAGTACAACTGGGTAACGCTTGAAGACACTCCAGATATTTTGGCTGAACTTGCCAAAGTAGAAATGCATGCCATTCAAACCTCAGGTAACTGCATTCGCAACATTACAAGTGATCCCTTTGCGGGTGTGGCAGGTGATGAGTATGTTGATACTCGTCCAGTTTGTGAACTCTTGCGTCAGTGGTCAACACTCCATCCTGAATTCGCCCACTTACCGCGCAAATTTAAGTTTGCCGTCAATGGTGCCAAAGAAGATCGCACGGTATTGCTATGCCATGACGTTGGTATTGAGCTCAAGAAAAACTCCGCTGGAGAATTAACTGCTGATATTTATGCAGGCGGTGGTATGGGTCGTACGCCAATTCTAGGCTCATTGATTAAACAGGGGCTGCCTTGGAATGTACTGCCTAGCTACCTTACAGCCCTGCTGCGAGTATATAACCGCTTCGGTAGAAGAGATAATCTGTATAAGGCTCGCATCAAGATCTTAGTGAAAGCCTTGGGTCCAGAAGAGTTTGCGCGCCAGATTGAAGGTGAATGGGCTCACATTAAAAATGGTGATGACAACTTTACTCAAGCTGAGTGGGATCGCGTTGCAAAGCATTTCACAAAGCCTGCCTACAAAACATTACCCGCATTAACAAATGAGCAGGTTATTAATACAGCTAGCGAAAATGATAAAGCTGCTTTTACACGGTGGTTAGAACGTAATGTCAAACCACATCAAGTACCTGGTTATGCGAGCGTGATTCTGTCGCTTAAGCCCCATGGCACAGTTGCACCTGGAGATGCAACCACAGCGCAAATGTATGCGATTGCAGATTTAGCAGATCAATATAGTTTTAGTGAATTGCGCGCCACTCACGAGCAAAACTTGGTATTGGCCGATGTTGAGCAAGGAAAGCTTTATGAACTCTGGCAAGAAGCGAAGGGGCAAAAGGTTGCACTACCAAACGTAGGCTTGCTTACCGACATCATTGCTTGCCCGGGAGGTGATTTCTGCTCATTGGCAAACGCTAAATCCCTTCCAATTGCGAAAGCGATTCAAGAGCGCTTTGATGATTTAGATTACCTATTTGATTTAGGTGACATTAGTCTGAACATCTCTGGCTGCATTAACTCTTGCGGCCATCACCACGTAGGCAACATCGGCGTACTTGGAGTCGATAAAGATGGTGAGGAGTGGTATCAAATCACTTTAGGTGGCGAGCAAGGCAATGATGCGGCTATTGGTAAAGTCATTGGCCCTTCTTTCTACGCCGATGAAATTCCGGATGTGATTACGAATGTCATTAATACTTATGTAAATAATCGCAGTGATGATGAATCGTTTATCCAAACCTATAACCGTCTTGGCGTAGCACCATTCAAAGAGGCAGCCTATAAAGATGCCAAGAAAAAAGAAAAGTCCCAAAGCAATGTAACTGGGGAGGATGCATCATGAGTCAATTGAATATAGCTTCCCATTCAGAAATTCTGCATTTTCCAAAAAATGACAAACCTGCTCTAGCCCCAAATGAATGGCAAGTGTGGAGTGGCAGTCAGGATGAAGGTGGCTTGCCGGATTTAGAGCATGGTGCTCATAAAGTATTGGTGCCATTTACTTGGTGGCTCGAGCACCACCATGAGGCTGATGTCACTGCCAAAGCCAAGAACGGACAAATTGGTGTGTGGTTTGCTACCGATGATGACATTCTTAAGCACGCTGATGTCATTGAAGCAGGTAAAACAGTGTGGCCATTAGTGGCAGCACATTTCCCGATCTTTAGAGATGGTAGAAGCTTTAGTACTGCTGCCTTACTCAGAGACCGCTTCCAATGGCAAGGTGAGATCCGTGCCATTGGTGATGTTCTGATTGACCAGCTATTACAAGGTGCTCGTGTTGGGTTTGATAGTTTTGCCCTACGCCCTGATCAAAATCTCGAAGTCGCTTTGAAGCAATTTGATTTGTTTAGTGTAACGACACAAAACAGCTGGCGCGGGTTAAGAACCACATACGGACTGCCCGTACAACCTTAAGCACTTGTAATCAATCAAGCTCAATAACAAACATGGCCAAGATCTCTTACAGCAAGACCAATTCACTTGGTAAAGTGTATTTGGTTGGTGCTGGGCCAGGAGCAGTGGACCTTATTACGGTTCGTGGTGCCAAACTTCTAGAGAAGGCTGACATTGTTTTCTACGATGCCTTAGTTGATCCAGGGATGCTAAAACTTTGCCCGCAAGCTATTCAAGTAGCCGTTGGTAAACGCTGCGGCAAACTTTCTTCAGCGCAGCAGTTCATTAACAAGCGTTTAGTAGATGCCGCCCAGAAGCATCAAGCAATCGTTCGCCTCAAAGGTGGTGATCCGATGCTCTTTGGCAGAGCTGATGAAGAGATTCAGAGCCTTAAGGATGCTGGGATTGAAGTTGAGGTTGTGCCTGGAATTACTGCCGCTCTTGCTGGTGCAGCCAGCATTCAGCAATCATTAACGCTGCGTGGTGTATCGCGTAGTGTGGCATTCATTACCCTGGCTCAGGGCACAGAGAACGTCTCCATGGGTCAGCCAATCCCCAACCCGAGTGCGGATACCCTGGTTTACTACATGGGTCGCAAGGATGCAGCCCGAATTGCGCAACAGCTAATTGAGCAAAGCACTAGGGGAGTAAATCAGCATCACCCAGATACACCTGTGCATATATTAGAAGCAGTTAGTACGCCACGTGAGCGCTTGTGGACCAGCACCTTAGGAGATTTGGCCGCAGGCAGAGCGGATCAATGGTTTGATAGCAGCTCGCCTGCGCTCATCATGATTGGGGAAGCTCTAAGAAGCAAAATCCAAGCAAGCGAATGCCCAAACGAAAACTTAGACGAGAGGCTAGAGAGCTCTGGCTCCGAAGTCGATAATCGCTTGCAAGACAGCCAAATCCTCACCAACGGCAGGCGTAGCGCTTAACTCCACGCCAGGGAACTTTCCCCGGCATTCTTCCAGCAATGCTGGGAAATCATTTCGCAGGTGACCGCCCTGACCAAAGAATACGGGCACTACGATAATTTGAGTAGCCCCACCACCAGCCAATGCAGCCACAGCCTCTTCTAACGAAGGCTGCATCATTTCTAAGAAAGCAAGCTCGACAGGAGTACCAGCATGCTGAGCACGCCACAGTCCTATCAAACGATCAAAAGGCTCACGCCAGCGTACATCTCGAGCACCGTGGCCAAAAAGAATGATTGCCCTCATAAATTACTTATAAACTCTCATAATCAATAAATTTGTTTATTAGTTAATGTGTAAGCTTAACCTTAATTTCTTAAAAGCGTACCTATAAGGCCTATTCATGGAGCTTCTTCATTCTCTTGCCAGCCAAACCTGGTTTATTGCCCTCATGGCAGTAGCCTTGATTGGCGGCGTGCTCTCAGCAGTACATCATGCTGAAGTTGTTGCCCATAAAACGGGTGAGCCCTATGGGGCACTAGTATTGGCGATCAGCGTCACCATTATTGAAGTATCTCTCATTATTTCTATGATGCTTAGTGGCCATGATGGCTCTCAATTCATTGCTAGGGATGCCGTATTTGCTACCGTGATGATCGTTATCAATGGCGTTATTGGCCTATGTATTTTTATTGGCGGGCTACATCATCATGAGATGTCTTTTCGTAATGAGGGAACTAATTCTGCCCTGGCGGTTTTAACCGCATTGGCCACATTTATTTTGGTAATGCCCACCGTGACTATCAGCACACCAGGACCCGACTTTACTAAAAGCCAATTGGCTTTTGCTGGGATTGCTTCATTTGCTTTGTATGCCGCTTTTTTATTCTTCCAAACTGTCAGCCATCGAGACTACTACTTACCCAAAGCAGAAGAAAAGAAAACGGATATTAACTTTCACGCTCCGAGGCCTAGCAATCTAAAAACGGTTGTGAGCGCAGCATTGCTTATTGTCTCGCTTGTTATTGTTGTTGGTCTTGCTGAACTTCTCAGCCCAGCCATTGAAGCTGGAGTGAAGGCCGCTGGCGCACCCAAAACCATTGTAGGTATTGCCATTGCAATGTTGGTGTTATTGCCCGAGGGCTATGCTGCCGTGCGAGCGGCCAAAGCCAATCGCCTGCAAAGTAGTTTGAATCTTGCTCTTGGATCGGCCTTGGCCAGCATTGGCTTATCCATTCCAGTCATTGCGGCGATTGCCATTTACTTTCAGCTGCCACTGAGCCTAGGCATTAGCGATCTCAATATGACGCTAATGTACCTCACCTTCTTTATTGGTGCCTTAACCCTTGCAATAGGCCGAACTACACTACTGCAAGGTGTAGTTCATCTGATTATTTTCTTTGAGTATCTTTTCTTGAGTTTGGTGCCGTAAGGGAGTCCCCACTCCCTCAATTAGCCCCCACCCCCCCGAACATAAGAATCAATTAAATATTTCTTAAGGGCAGATTTAGTTTAAAAACTAAGAAAAAAGGATGAGTAGTACTCTAATAGATTTTAGAAAAATATGCTGGTTATTATTTATATCTTTTAATTAATAAACGGCTAGCAATTTTTTAAATAAATTTATAATTTTCAGTCGCAAGCGCCAATTTATTTTTAAAATAAAGTTGAAATAAAGCATCTTTATATTAGAAAAAATTGTTGTCAATATACTCATATGGGGTCTTTTTTTATAATCTAAGACTATATTTTTTTGCATAGCCCATTTTATCGATTTGCGAATCCACATACCCTTTTCAACCATATTCTTAAAACTAAATAATGGGTCCTTAAGGCAGTAGTAACCATCAGAATAAGACGACCTATAAGAGCCGTTAATTTCAAAATTCCATGGATTTTCCCCGGGTATAAGTAATTCTAGTAGGGTTTTTTTATTCCAAAATCCACAAACAGTAACCCTGTAAGGTGCACCCTTATTATAGGCACTTAAAAAATCTATTTCATCCACACCACTATCCCCCCGAGGATTAGGAAAATATTTTATATGTCTAACGTGATTTAGCCTCATCAATTGGATGCATTTTTTAAATTTTTCAATATCAATAACACCCTCAATAAATACATCCTCTAAAATGACAAAAAGTGATTCCTCAGGAATCTGATTAAGTATTTTTATATAGCTAGTACTCCAATTTTCATCTTTGCCCGACAATAAATTCACTACACGATCATCAGAGCATTTAACTGTATTTGAACCATGATAAATGCGATACTTATCCAGACCTAGAGCATTAAAAAATAGCGAATAAAATGCCCCCCACAAATCAGCGTACCTATCACAAGATAAAACTAAAATCGCAAAATCTTTATTTGAATTATTCATTACCCATTTATCCAATATTGAATTAAAAATCTGCACTGTAAGCTCGTTATACCCAAATATTCATCAGGAGGGATCTTGACTAATTTAATCCCCTAGAAACTTTGGATGGCCTCCATCAGACAATTGTAAGCAGTTAAGATAAACCATTCATATTAAGACTCACATACCATGCTGGCATACTATTTAGGTCTATGATATTTTTCTTTTGCGATAGAAGCAAAGCGAGACTTAAAGTTGCCAGGCACCTCTTTGAAGAAATCCCCATGAAACAGCCTTAGAAATCATTGTGTCAAATATCTTTTTTGTGAATTACTTACTTAAACATAAGACATAAAAACTTGACATTGACACAAGTTAAATCCACCTATGAATCAACGCCAAATAGATCTCTTGTATATACTTTGCTAGACACATCATCGAGCTCTGGACTAATACGATTAGTAATAATTAAATCCGATTCATTCTTAAACCGCTCGATATCAGAAATAACTTTTGAGTTAAAAAAATTGTCCTCAGTAAACATAGGTTCATAAATAATAACTTTAATTCCCCTGGCCTTTATTCGCTTCATAATTCCCTGAATACTCGAAGCACGCCAATTATCTGAACCAGCCTTCATAACCAAGCGGTAGATACCTACTACCTCAGGCTTCTTTTTAAGAATTTCACTCGCTACAAAATCTTTACGAGTTGAATTTGCACTAACAATGGCCTGAATTAAATTCTGCGGCACGGCATCATAGTTAGCCAATAACTGCTTGGTATCTTTTGGTAAGCAATAACCGCCATAACCAAAGGACGGATTGTTATAGTGCTTACCAACTCTAGGATCTAACCCTACACCCTCAATAATTTCTCGTGGATCTAAATGATGAATAGAGGCATAGGTATCAATTTCATTAAAATACGCCACACGCATCGCTAGATAGGTATTAGCAAATAATTTAATCGCCTCCGCCTCCGTGGGTCCAGTAAACAAAGTCGGAATATCTTTTTTGAGAGCACCCTCTTTTAATAGATTTGCAAATATCTCAGCTCGCTCGGAGCGCTCCCCCACAACAATTCTAGATGGATATAAATTGTCATGCAGAGCCTTACCTTCACGTAAAAATTCTGGTGAGAAAATAATATTCTGGCAATTTAATTTTTCTCGCAAACTCTCAACAAAGCCGACGGGTATAGTTGATTTAATCACCATTACCGCAGTTGGATTAATGTGCATGACATCTTTAGCAACAGATTCAATAGAGCTGGTGTTAAAGTAATTTGTTTCTTCGTCATAATCGGTTGGCGTGGCAATAATGACATATCGCGCATTATCATATGCATCATTCTTTTCTAAAGTTGCCCGCAAATTTAATGGCTTGTCACGCAAGAAAAGAGCCATTTCTTCATCGTGAATGGGTAATATTTTTTTATTGAGATTTTCTACTCTCTTAAAGTCAATATCCAACGAAACTATTTCATGATTTTGAGAGAGTAATATGGCATTTGATAAGCCAACATAACCAGTGCCAACGACTGCTATTTTCATAAAAAACTTTCAATTCTTAAAAACTAACTTACCCCACAACCTTCTTAAAGTAGGCAATGGTCTCTTTTAGACCGTCTTCAAGATTAACCTTGGGCTGCCAGCCGAGCTTCGCCTTTGCTAATTCAATGTTAGGCTGACGCTGTTTTGGATCGTCTGATGGTAACGGCTGATGAATGATTTTCGATTTACTACCTGATAGCTTTAGAACGGCTTCTGCAAGCTGCAGCATGGTGAACTCGCCTGGATTACCAATATTGACTGGCCCAGTAAAACCTTCTTCGGAGTTCATCATTTTGACCATAGCGTCAATTAAGTCATCGACATAGCAAAAGCTTCTGGTTTGCTGACCATCACCATAAATCGTGATGTCTTTGCCTTGCAAGGCTTGGACAATAAAGTTACTAACTACCCGACCATCATTGGGATGCATGCGAGGACCATAGGTATTAAAGATCCGCACCACTTTAATATCGAGATTGTGCTGACGGTTGTAATCGAAAAATAGGGTCTCTGCACAGCGCTTGCCTTCATCGTAGCAAGAGCGAATCCCAATAGGATTGACTTTCCCCCAATATTCTTCTGGCTGTGGATGCACTTCTGGATCACCATACACTTCACTCGTTGATGCCTGCAAGATACGCGCCCGGGTTCTTTTAGCCAAACCCAACATATTGATTGCACCATGCACGCTAGTCTTGGTCGTTTGCACTGGGTCATACTGATAGTGCACAGGCGAGGCTGGGCAGGCCAAGTTATAAATCTGATTGGTTTCCACATAGAGCGGGAAGGTCACATCATGGCGCATGAGTTCTAAGCGTGGATTAGGCAATAGATGCGCCAAGTTCTCTTTGGAGCCCGTGAAGTAGTTATCCACTACCAAAACATCATTACCTTCTTTTAGGAGTTTTTCGGTCAGGTGTGAGCCTAAAAAGCCTGCGCCGCCAGTGATGAGGATTTTGTTCATAGTGACATATGTTTGATATTATTTTACTATGTAGTATAGCTACTTATTATTGTACGATTATTTTTATTAATAATAACATTTATAAAATTTTTATATTTAATCAATTAGAAAATACAATGCAATCTTCCAAATTTCTTTCGCCAAATCGCCAATTTGGTTTTCTATTTTCCATCTTTTTTATTTTGCTTTCGGCGCATTCTGCAATTTATGACGTAGATTCAATTAGAATGTATTATTGGATGATTGCATATTGAAAAAAAATATCAAAGACTATTATTACCACATACAAAAGTAATATAGCGCTCAATACCGCTGAAAGATAAATGCTTATTTTTCGAATATTCAAAAAACTACTTCCTTATTGCTACAACTACAATTTGGTCGCCTCTAAGCTTGGCATTAACTTCTAAAACCTTTTTCTTATACCTATTTAATCCACCTGTAAGTAAAAGGCGAGGAATATTAATTAAATATTTTTTCATGTGAACATTAAAAGGATAGTCTTTTAAATACAATTCGCTTGAGTAATACTGCCATATTGTCGAGTCGCAAAATAAATCAATAGATTTAAATCCTGCCTTATTTAAAAGCTCAATAATGCTTTTATGACTGTGCAAATACAGATGTCTTGGTGCATCTAATTGATACCAGTGCGCATTAAACTTTTCAAATGCATCTGATGTTGATGTTGGAATGCGTATTACTAACTTGCCACCATTACTTAATAAACGTTTTATTTCTACCAAAGTTTCCAATTGGTCAGGGAGATGCTCAAATACATGATTTAAAGTAATCACATCATACATACCATCCGTACATTCACATAATTCCTTTTTAAAAACTTTTGCACCGTTTTCATATGTTGCATCAGACTGAATGTAGGGGTCAATACCAGTAACATTTTTGAATCCAGCCTCAGCCAGCATATAAGGCAAGAAACCATCGGCACAACCAATATCTAAAATTCTAGAATTTTTATCTAAACCCAATCTTCTGTATGTACTTCCTAAGCTATCTTCAAGAAAATATTCAATAATCGCTCCAAGTCCATAGCGTCCATAAAACTTTGCCATAAATCTCATTCGCCTTAGACTGAATATTAAACTGCTAGTATTGAGTCGTAATCTCCCATAGTAATTAATGTAATACTGCCCAAGATTAGCCGGTATATCATGAATTTGGATTAATTCACAATTAGAACAGCGGTTATATTTAAAATTCCCTTTAAGACCATGCATCCTTTCTTCGGCAACCAAAAGAGGCATTATTGGAAACCCACAAACAATACAACTTTTCATTGATAGCACCTTTTGAACTCATTAGAGCCCATTTAAAAGAAGAGTTTTATATAAATAAATCATGAATAATTATTAGTCGGAGGACATTAAGCACATAAAAGTCTCATCTGCAGCTTTTTCCCATGAATATTTAGAGGACTCGAAGTAGGTATTTAATTTAAGTGCATTTAAATAATCCACATCATAGATAAGCTTTTCTAGGCCATCTTTTATACTATTAATAGAATATGGATCTACAAAATGGGCAGCAGAGCCGCCAATTTCTAGCATAGAAGAATTGTTTGATGTTAAAACGGGGGTTCCACAAGAATAAGACTCAAGTATTGGCAATCCAAATCCCTCATATAAGGAAGGCATTGCCGTAAAAAGAGCATTACTATATAAATCAAATAGCTCTTCATCGCGTACATAGCCTAAAACATTAACATTGTTAATTAAACCCATATCAATAATTAAATTCGCTATATTAACTTTACCCCAACCTTTGCCACCTACTAAATTTAATTTTAATGTCCCATCATAATTTGAAATTAATAATTTAAAAGCCGCAAGGAGTCTCTCAAGATTTTTTCTAGGCTCTAATGTACCTACAAATAAAATAAATGGATCCTTAGATAAATTTGTAATTTTTAACCTAGATAAAATGGTGGGGGCTTCATATATGGTAATTAACTTAGGAGTAAATTTAGGGTAATTAATGACTATATCATTTTTAGTAGAGTTAGAGACGCAAATAACCTTATTAGCAATTTTTATGGACATAGGCATTAATAACGTATCCAAATATCTACTTAAAAACCTCATAGTTTTGGGTGAATACTTCCAAACAAAGTCGTGTATGGTTACAACGCATCGGATTGACCTATTAATAAAAAATGGAATCCTATGAGCGGGAGACCAAAATATATTTATATTATCCCTTTTTAAACAAATAGGTAAATAAAATTGTGCCCATAACATTCTCAAAATTCTATTTTTTATTCGACAATGATGAATATAAACATTACTATGATCCCAATTGCCAACTATTATTTCTCTATGAGAATATAAATGCCATTCGACATTAGCGCCATTTCTTATAAGTCGAGAAATAATTTCATACACATAACGCCCTATACCAGTTAGTTCTTCACTAAGATGTCTTGCATCTATTGCTATTTTTATATTCATATTTAAATGGCTATCTAATTAAATTAATGTAATTTATAAATTAAAGCACCATTATAATTATAAATTGGTTGGATATTACCTAATTTATATTTTAAAAAATCATAGTAAATATTTTCTATATTTTGATTTGTACAAATTCCATTGATATATGAACAGCCCTTATCTAAGATAAATAATGGTCTTTTGGTATTTAGGATAACAAAAGTATCTGCATTATTTTTTGAAGTTAAATTAGAAAGACCCTCTGGAAATGGTAAATATGTATTACTTTTTGCAAGACATAAAAAATTAAAATTATTTTGCACAATATAATTATTATTCAAATCAAAGTTATCGCAAATTAAATTATCAAATTTGCTTTCGTGATTTTCAAATAAATATCTATTGAAATTAAATTCAAAGCTCTTATCTGAAAAGAATAATCTTGACAATGGGGAAATAGAAAAGAGGATATTAAAAATTAACAAGTAAAGAAAATATGTGTATTTAAGTGAACGTGATGAATTTAAAATATAAAATTTAGAAAGAGTGCCCGACATAAGTATTACTGGCATTATAAATACAGTAGTGTAATGGGAAAAAATATCATGGTGATTTGGTAGGACTGAAACTAAAGAAATCAAAAAAAATGGAGATGTAAGTAATATGTATCTTAAATTTTTCTTCTTTTGAAAGAAAAATATTAGGGGATAAAATATTAACAAAAAAAACTTAAACTTATTTATAAAATCAAATCTAATACTTTCAAATATTATATGAATAAAATTATTATTGAGTAAACTATCTAATTTTAAATCGTCAATTAAAAATGTAGTTGAATCGAATCCAAATCCAGAATCACTGCCACCATATAATGGAATAATATATAAATAACTTATTAAAAAATATAAAACACCAATTAAAAATAAAGATATAGCAAAAACTCTTAGTATAAATTTATCTAATTTATTATTAGGATTAAAAGATAAATATAAGTAAATAAATGACGAAGAGATTAAAAGTAATGAATAAATTTCTTTAATTAATAAGGAGGATAATATCCAGAAGAAAGATATTAAATAATTATTATTTTCTATATTTAAATAAAAATTCAGAATTATTAATAGTAAGAAAAATTCATAATGAAAATCAACAAGTACTAACGTCCATATAGGTATGTATAGAATAAAAGTTACGAAATTAACTCTACCAAATAATTTATCAATTTTAAAAGCTACATATATAACTACAAATGATTGACTTAGCACCATTAATACCGGCAATAAATCAAAGGGAATTATATATAAAAATAGGGAATAAAAATATGTAAATGGCTGCACATGTCCCTCAAACATATAATTAATATTATTTTGCAAATGGTAAATATTTCTTAAATAAATACCAAAATCAAAATAATTATAATTATTATTATGCAGCTTTAATAAAGGTAATAACAGAACAAAGAAGGCAAAGATAAACTTTAGAAACTTAGTCATGTCATCATTTTTAATAAGTACCAAATAATTTCCTAAAAATATTAGTAAAATAAAGTCTATATTTCCATGGTATATTTGAAATACTATTGAATAGAAATGATTTAATTTGGCTTAAAAATTTATAACCACCAGTCGAATCTCTTCTATTTTTAGTTGAAATATCTGGATATTTTATATTTAAAATACGGCATATGCCTGGAATCCAACGTCCTTTTTCAATTAAATGTAAATAATTAAAAGGGCTTGGAATAATTGAACCAGATTTACCAAAATACTGCATCCTATAAGATCCAAAAACCTCAAAATTCCATGGACTTTCACCTTCAATTAGCAACTTACTTAATATATCTTTGTTCCAATATCCCATAACATTAACAGAATATGGAGCACCAACATCATACACTCCTAATTTCTCATTCAAATAACGTACATTTGGTTTTTTAAAATTACTAAACTGTAAGTGCTGAAAAGAATTAGATTCAATTAGAGAATAACCGTACAAAAGGGTTTCATTATTAACATTCGAATCTATGATCATATCCTCAAGCAATATAAGCAAATATTTTTCACTTATCATATTTAAGGCTTTAATTAGTGAAGAACTCCAGTTTAAATCTGCGCCAACCTTAATATTCGTAATATTATCTTGTATTACCTCTATTTCATTGCTAACAAAATAAATTTTATTAAAATTATCATAGTATCTTTCTAGTGATGCCAATGTAAATGGCCACACATCACTGTATTTATCACATGATAAAACTACAACAGCACAATCAGAATTCATTTTTTATTATAACTAAGAAAAAAACTATTTTAATTTCAAGAAACTAATGTATGTATATTTAAAAAATACTATCAATAAATAGAAATAAATTAGCGCACCAAAATATCTACTTTGATCATATAAATTAAAATTAAATAATATTAATGAAGCCAATAAAATAAAATATATTAAAATAATAATATGTTTTTTAAAAAAATAAATATTAATTAAAAATATTAGAAAAATTCCAATGGACAAATTTATAAATTTATATTCTAAAAATAAATTCGATAATAAAATATAAAATAATAATATTAAAAAAATAAAAATAAATTTTAAAAATATACTAAGAGAAAAATTACTTTTAATTAATTTTATTAATAAAAAAAATGAAGTATAAGTGCATCCTTTAAATTTATTAAAACCATTTGTTATATTAATAATTGATATTATAAATAAAATAACAAGAAAAATTACATAAAAAAATACATCAAAGTTAATAGTGTTTAAAAATTTATATGCTTTATTTATTATATTATCGGTAATAACTACGGTTGGATTACCGCTTATTGTAAATTTATTAAGTATATTTGTTTTATTTTTAACGTTACACAAACCTGATTCAATAGCATTTATTTTAATATCATTATACTTAACATCTTTATTAAAAAAAAATGTAATTTTATCTATAAATATATTATCAAGAAGAGGCTTTATACATAAGCTTTTTAGATCACTATATTTTGAATTATAATAATCAAATTTTATTAATACTTCACTTCCTTGACTTTTATATACCAAAACTACCGTTTCAAGATTATTTAAATGATTTGGACTAATTAGAATGGATTGATTTATTTGTATATTTCTTAACTTATAAACATATCTATTTTGATTAACAGTATTATACTCATAATAATTGCCAAGTATGTATTGAGGAAATATATTAAGGTATTGTATAAAGTTAGAACTATTTGAAAGTGATTTAACAAAAAAAATTGAAATTACTAAAAATAGAACTGTAAGAAAATATTTTTTACCCATATACACGATTAGCTTTGTGTTTGTAAAAATAATAAAATGATAAGTAATATATTACTATAAAAAACATATAGTAAAATAATATAAAATGAATTAAATAATAAACACGTTTTCGTGTAATAGCGAGATATAACGCATCTATTATTATTGGAATTACTAATAATGCATTAATTACGATTTTAAGTTGCTTTAACCTATAGTTTTTATAATATAACTTTCTACCATGTAAACCAGATTTATTTTTGAAATAAATATTAGCAATTACTCTAGATCTTATCTTGCGAAGATAACCTAAAAAACTATGGGATGGAGTATGAATTATTTCATCTTTTTTCATATATATTAAATAACAAAAATCCTCCTTAGTTATGTAGTATAGATGTGGTGTTAACCTTGCTTCATTCGTTAAAAATGGATATTTAATTTTGATTTGACTTAGATTGATTATCGTTGAAAGCGCTACGATTTCAATCAGAACTTCTTTTTTTAAATTAGATGTATTATATATCGCATATATAGAATTATCTTTGACTTTATAAAAATATTTATTTAAAAATGAAGCATAAAAGTTAGGCTGTTTACTCATTCTATATAAATAGAATGAGTATGGGTCTCCAAATTCATTTATATAGTAATTAATTTGATTACTATTTCCATCTGTTATATACCCAGAAGACAATGCAATTACAGCCTTATCTTTATATATATCTAGTAACTCAATTTTTTTTAAAATACTACTATTAGATACAATTATTTCATCTGAGTCTATATATAAAAGATAATCTCCTTTTGCATTTATATAACCTAAATACTTAGCGTACCCTGGCTCTACTAACTCGTTATTGATAATTTTGCATTCATATTTATTGGCAATATTAATTGTAGAATCACTAGAACCACCATCTACAATTAATATTTCAATTTTAAGGTCCGAAATATTCTGTCTATAAATAGATTTTAGGCAGCGCTCCAACACCAACTCTGAATTATAAGTTGCAATGCATATAGTTAAATTAATCATTTTCTATGTAATTATATAATATAATAATCAATATAAATACAAATAGAAGAGTACAAATCTTAATGATTTCTAAATATTGATATTTTGGAAATGATATATCATCAGATAAAAAGAAAATAATATTTTTACAGTTTTTATTATTTTCTAATATTAATTTATTATCAATTTTAAAAATTCCTAAATCATTACATGAGAAAGGGTCTATTTGTACTTTTTTATTTTTAAAATATTCCACATTGATAATTAAATTTTTAGTGTTAAGAGTATCTAGCTTAATCTGATTGCCAATAATTATGTACGGTATTTTTCTCTTTTCCCTAGATGCACAACTATCCTGTATAAGGTTATCATTGAATTCTGTATAAGCAAAATTATTTTCTAATTTTTTGTTGATCTTATAAAGTATAAAATTATTGGTTTCCTTAACCACCTCCTTATCAGATATTAAGTTAAATAACTTACTTTTATTATCAAATATTAAATCGCCTTCATTATAAAAACTAAAATATGGATAGGCTTTTTTATTAGAAATTATATTTTTATTATAAATTACAAAATTAATTTTATTATCAATAATTAAATTGCAAATATCTTTATAATTATTTTTTACAATATTTCTTTTAATTAAATCGTGGTTTATTGTTAGTGATTCATAACCAGTATATGAATGAAAATTTGTATATTTATATAAGAAATTTGAACCGGCGTAAGTGTTATTGCTGTCTAATAGTACAAGATAATTTATATTGGAAATAGGAAAAAATAGAAAATTTCCATTAATATTCAAATTTATGATCTCGTGGATGTACTCCTTTATAAATAACCTTTTTACACCAGATTTCTCATTATTTTTTATTAAATTTATATCAAAATTAATAAAAATATACAAAATAGATATTAAGGCAATGCATAGAAATGTCACCACTATTCTATTTAATTTTTTCATCATTATAATTAGTGACAAATGTATACATGGCAAACATCAAAAGTATAAATGAAATAGATTGGGCTATAGAAAATTTATCATAGCTATTGCGCCAAATTATTAAGAATTTAGCATTTTCCATAGCATTTGAAAAGTATAAGTTTAAATGTCCAAATCCATTATATAGGTAATTTATTATTATAAAATTTAATGCTATTAGTTTGAAAAATTTATTTAATTTTTTACTTTTTTTATTTATCAGCATTTGAAATATGCAGAACAAACTAATGATAATTATTATAATAATATTTAAGTAGTTTAAGTAAATACTTGAATTTTTATAATAACCAATAAATAAATTTACAGGGAGTCCTGCTAATGTTATATAATTACTATTTAAGGCAGAAGTGCTAATTGATATATGTTTACTAGCATTAATACTCTCTATACTAAACATTCCATTTGAATAAAGTCCGCCAATAAATGTTAAATATAAGGTATCAATATTAATAATAAATATATTTATAATAATAGTAATTAGAAATATAATAGCTCTTTTATAATTTTCTCTTAATGCTAAAAATATATAAATGGCAAGCAAAGGCAGTAGAGGAATAGTCCATGGAACGGATGCATAAATAGATGATTGAACAAATAAGACTATTATTGAAATAGTTAAAGTTATTTTATCACCTTTTCTTACAAATCTTAGTAACAATCCCATCAAAAGTGGCATGCCCCATATATATGTAATGACCGGTAATTTTGTTGACATTAGAGTACTTGCAAGTACGGGGGATAGCGCGTATAAATTAGCTAGTAAAATCATACATATAAAGCTTATTTTTACTCTTAAATTTTTTGCAGTTTCTTTTAATAAAAATAACATTCCAATAAATGTTAAATTTAACTGTAAACTTAGATAACTTAGCTGTGTATTTATAGGTGATATTTTATCTATTAAGTAAATTAATAGATAATATCCAATATTTGAAACTTCTGTTATCAGGCTGCTTTGACTTAAGTTTGAATTATTAATAGCTCCACTTAAAATATGAATTATATTTAATCCTGGATCAAAAAACTCAAACTTTATATCATCTCCACCTATTAATAATACATTATTATCATAATATAAAAATGGTGCAATTGAGTATCCAATAACACTTATAATAAAAATTATTTTATAAGGCAATTTTTAAGATACCTTACAATGTTATCGCTAGGAGATGAATCATACTTCAAGGGTTTATTTATAAATTCCCTATAATTTTGTAAAAATAATTTAAATTCCAAGACTATATCTTTTTTGGGGATAACTACATTTCCCCCAAGACCTTCCACTCTTTCTGTTTCTTTTCTCAAGAGAAAACATGGCTTTCCTATGTAACAAGACTCCTCTTGATTAGTTCCGCCATCTGTTGCTATAAATTCAGCCCCTATAAAAAGTTCAATAAAGTTTTTAAAAGGTAGCCTATCCAATAAATTAATTCTTTTATTTTCTTTTAATTCATCATATATATTTATATTTATTAAGAAGTCCTTAGTTTGCTTATGCATTACAAAATAACATTTTATATTATCATTATTTGAGGAACATATTTCTAGAACACTCTTAACAAAATTTTGAGAAAGTAGGGATTCCTGCCTATGTATGATGAGAAGGTAATACAACTCCATTGATTTATGTGGCTTTATTGCTAAATCAGTAAAAGCATCATACATTGTGTTTCCACAAGTATTAATAACTTCTGTCTTATTGTTTAATTTTTTTGCATATAAGAAGGATTCAATACTGGGGGTAAATCTGACTGTGGCATATTTGGTTACAAATCTCCTACATAATTCCTCAGGAAAGGGTGTAAAGATTTTATTACTTGTTAGTCCCGATTCAATATGAAATAGCTTTAAGCTATTTATTATCGCAACAATTGACCCAATAAATGTTGATATTGTATCTCCATGAACAATTATCGAAACATTATCTATTTCTTTCTTAAGATTTTTTATATATTTATTAGTCTTATAAGTTGCGCCTAAAAACCATACAACCATCCACGCAACTCTAAAAATAAATTTATTTGAGGGAAATTTTATATTGCCAACAGTTAAAAATATTGCATTAGAATGTGTAACCTCATCAAATACATTTGAGTCATAAAGAAAATTTTGACCATTACATAATATTATATATTTAATATTATTATCACTCAAACGTCGACATACAGGTAATATTTTAATCAACTCTGCTTCTGTACCAACATAAAAAATAAAATTATTTTTCATTTATATTTATATCTTTTTAAGTAGTTTATTTTTTATGCTTTAATTTTATTTAAAGATATGATTATATTAGTATAAGTTGCTGCAACAACAATTAGTAATAGTGGATAAAAAATAAGTATTGTTCTAGCGCCTGCAGAAAGGCCATGCACAAATATTGATATTATTGATGCCATCAATAAACTAATATATAAAAATAGAAATTTGTGATCTCTATCAAACTTACCCCAAATGAGCGTTAATGGAAGTGGAAATAATGAAATCCATTGAAGGTACTCCGTCCATTTCAAAAAAGATGTTAAATTGGTATTGCCCATTAAGGAATTAGAAATTTGACGCAAATGGTCAAAATTTGCATAAATGAAATTTAAATAAAAAGAAGAATAGCTGTAATTTGTAGAATAACCTGTAGCTATAAGAAAGTGGTTTATTAGGAAGCTATACCTCCCCCTTAAAAAATCTAAGGTAGCATTTGTCAAGTATTTATTTAAGTCTCCATAACATCTAAGAACTTGACCTCCATTTTCAATACAATTCTCGGTATATACAACACGAAGCGACTTATCATTAAAATAATTCATTAATTCTGAACTGCATGAAGGCTCAAATTTTAGCTCTCGACAAGCTAATGCTATATATTCAGCAGAAAAATAATGTCCAAAATGGCCAGTTACTGAAAAAATCCCGGTATAGTAATAAGTTCGAATACATAATATTAAATACAATAAAAATAATGCAAGTAATATTATTATATATTTTCTCTTTCTTAACATATTAAAAATAAAAAGAGGCAATATAAATAAAAATAAATTAGATCTAAGTGTTAAAGAAAATAATGCAGCGATGCATGTAAAAAATAATTTATTATTGTATTCACCATTTACAAGCTGAAGAAATATAAAAAGAAGTACTGTGATTGTTGGTAGATCCACCCCTGGCAATGCAATTGATGCAATGATATTAGGGTTTAATAATACAAATAATGCAATTATTGCAGCAACAAATTTATTAATATTTGTTAATATAATTATTTTGAATAAAAATATTGCAGCAGTTATGTATAAAAAGTAATTAAAAATAATTAAAACTTTAGGAGAATCATATATTAATCTCAAAAAAGCAATTAAATATGGGAACCCAAGAGACACCCTGACTTCAGGATAGTATTCTTTGCTATTACTAAGATTGTAAACTGAACCTAAATTAATATCTGGTCTGAAATTATTTAAAATTGAAGTAGAAATTGCATAGTATTGATCTATATCCATTCCACACCACTCAAATACAGCGCATGTAGTTTTTAATTGAATTATACTTACTAATATCCCTATTGAAATTATTATTAAAAAAAATATTTCTAATAATGGATATTTTTTAATTTTTCCTATTATTTTATTCATTATATCTCTAGACTATAAAACTAAATATATGGAATTATTTATCTTTTAATTTTAATAATAAATAAAGTAATAGCAAGTATAAATATTAATAGACTAAATGTTGCACACATTTTTGAAATACTTACTAAAGTTTTAACTTGCGGTGAATATAAGTATATAGAATTGATATCATTATTATTAAGACCGCTTAAATTGATTTCTATATTATAGTAATCATTCTTTTCAATTCTTTCATTTTGATTTTTGTTATTAATATATAGCTGAATACTACTATTGAAATTTACATCTGTAACCACCTTTTCATCATAAGCATAATTAATAATGCCAGGCTTCCCCTTTATGCCATTTTGAAAATTATATTTATTATTTATTCTGTAGATATCGTATTCACTATTTAAATTTATTTTTTCTTGTGGTTTTAATAATTCAATAACTTTATAGGAATCCACATACAAATCTTCTGGTCCATTTTTATATAAATAACTATTTTTTAAATCATTATCAATACTTTTTATAAATACGATAGTATTTATACCAAAATTTTGTAAAATATTAAGTAATTTATTTGATTCATTATTTCTAATATATCGCTGAACTCTATCAAAGTTCTCATAATTGGCAAAACTAAATTTTCCCCAAAATCCTATTTTATTTTTTTCTGTTAGATTAAAAATTGGTACGCCTATATAATTTTCATCTAAATTTACGCCTTTAATAACCATATAACCTGGCATATTTAATGGTAAGAATAATATATTTTTAACATCTTTATTGGACAAGTATTTTGTTAAATCTGTATATTGCTTTGATAGACTAGTCAATTTTCTAGACGTTTCATTTGTTGTCCATAGAGGTGTTTTTAGTTCTGAATAAATTACACCATTTATATTCGCAATTACATATAGAATAAGAAATAAAACGCAAATATTAAATTTATTTTTAGAAAAATTAACTAATATTAAAGCCATTAATATTGATGATGTAAATCCCAAACCAAGAGAAAACTTATCAAAGTTATTTTTGAATAGGCCCGCTAAAGGTAGCGTGCTATAAAAATCTATTTCCTTACTTAAAATTCCAATATTTAATGTATATAAAAAAACTGCTAAAAACCAACTAAATAATATTGCCAAATTAATTGCTGATTTATTTTTTAAATTTAATATGTAGTTGGATATTAAACCTATAAATATAAATCCGTATAGAAACCCTAGATATAAGCTTAGTTTATTTTCATACCATCTTGGCATTGACATGCCCATTAAAGGAAATATGATGCTATTTAAACTTGTTACCTCTGCCAATACTGCTCTTGTTGTTTCTGTTGATACATATCCAAAAGATAAGCTTTCATTACCAAGTATTTGCCATATCAAAGGAATTAACCAAAACAG